>JAJRPE010000333.1 GCA_024280935.1 Candidatus Hydrogenedentota bacterium | reverse complement strand
GGACATCATCATGTCCTCCACTGAGGTTTTGACCGTACAAAACGGTCAAACAATGTTACTGCCTGCCCGCGCACTGCGGGCAGGTCTCAGTGAAGGATACTCCCAAAAGACATACAAACATCAGGAAAACATCAATACTCGAACAATTCTACGGCGAAGCCGTTTAGTCCAACGCTTACGAATTATCGAACTGGCACGCACCAAACGCTACGGTGAATCCAGCACGTCTTCCCAGTTTCTTCGTCTCCTACTTTTGATAATACAACCTTCGCCGACAATGTTCCATTCAATTTGGCACGCTGGCCTTGTCCTGAGATTGCCGCGCCGCTTCGGTGATTCGATTCTGGCGGTGGTAGAGAAATGCAACCAAGAGCGCCAGGGATATCCATATGGGACTCCAGATGCCGATCCAGATCGCACTGTGCTCCTTGTTTCCGGTGCGGGACTTCTTTTCGCTATACTCACATACGCGCAACTCAACCGGAGAAAACACCATGTCAGATGTGAAGCAAGAACTGGGTGCGGATCTAATCGATGCGATACGCGAGGCCCACCCGCAGGGCGTTGTGACGGACGAAGTGCTTTATGACCTCGATTCCTACTACGACGAAATTGCCGAAGAAGTGCGTGCGGCGTTGCGTGTGGTTAAGGGGGCTGCCGTCATGCATGACCGCCCACCCGAGGGGAGGCCTCATTGGGAGGAAGGTGACGACCCCGATGAAGACTGTCCTGCATGGACCGAGGACCCATCCTCCTATGACATGATGTTTCTTGGCCCGATGGAAACGTGCTGCTGTTTCGAGTACGACCCTGAGGAGTATGGTGATGATGAGGGCGACTCTGAATCCGTTGCATCGCCCTCCGAATGCCGCGTGGGGTGTGCCGTGGGAATCTCCACAATAGCGCCCCTCGCCGTGGTGCATTTCACCGAAAAGGAATGGAGCGAGGACGGTTCCGAAACCATGCCCGACATTGACCCTATGATTTTCGATCTCAACGGTTCGGCGGTTGAGCCAGAAACGCACTACAAAGAATTTATGCCATCCGAAGGCATTCAGGCATTGCGGGCGCTTCGTACAGAAATAGGGCAGGTCTTGGAGTCCTTCGGAATCCGTGTGCTGTCCGATGCGGAGCTTCGTTCGCGGATCCCGGATTTGAAACCCAATCCGCTCCTGAACCCTTTTCCAGGGCAGGAGCAGGACTTCGCCACGCTCCAGGATGCCCTGTTTTTTCGCGGCGTATAGCCAGGAGTGAGACACCCATGAGCGAATACCAGTATTACGAGTTCCAGGCCTTGGACACCCCGCTGTCTTCGGGGCAAATGGCCGATCTGCGCGCCTATTCCTCCCGTGCCCGCATCACGCCCGCCAGCTTTGTTAACGAATACAACTGGGGCCGTTTCAAGGGCAATGAGACACAGTGGATGGAGGAATACTTCGACGCCTATCTCTACCTTGCTAACTGGGGAACGCATTTCCTTGAGTTCCGTGTTCCCAAGGAACTACTCGCAAACGAGGCGGCCTCTTATTGGGTCGGTGACTCCCTCACCTATCGTTCCACGGAATCACACGCCATTCTTTCCTTCCATTCAGAATGCGAGGATGGCGAATGGGAAGAAGGAGACGGCTGGCTTGCCGCGCTTATTCCACTTCGGGCCGATATCATGGACGGAGACTATAGGTGCCTCTACCTTGCTTGGCTCATGGCCGTCCAAGGTGGGCACCTGCCGGATGACACCGAGGAACCCCTGGTTCCAGCGGGTTTGGGTACGCTAAGCGCACCGTTGGAATCCCTTGTGGATTTCCTTCGTATCGATGAGGACCTACTCGTCGCGGCTGCGGAACAAAGCGCCGAAATCGCGGGCCGGTGGATGACGGACAAACAGGCGGCGGCATGGGTCGCTACGTTGCCCGTATCGGAGAAGGATGCCATCCTCGTGTCCCTGCTCAAAGGGCAGGATCCACACCTTGGCTCCAAGCTGCGAAGGCGCGCCCTTCGCGAAATTCACGCTGCAAACGGTTCTGCAGAAATGGAGCGCGGGCGACGGACTGTGGCCGAAATCATGGTGCGTGCCGAGGTGCTTGGGAAAGAGCGTCGAGAGCGCGAGGTCCGGCAACATGCGCGAAAGCAGGCGGAACGGGCACACAAAGAAGCGAAACAGCGAGAGGAGAGGCTCAAATCAATCGTGGGAAAAGAAGAAAGCCTCTGGAAAGAGGCCGAAGAACTCATTGCTACCAAACAGCCGCAGAAATATGGCCAAGCGCTGGCCCTCTTGCTGGATCTCCGTGACGCTGCCGCCCTGGTCGGTCAGGAGGATGGGTTTGAGGCGTGCATGAAGGCCCTCCACACGAAACACGCCCGGAAATACGCCTTGGCCGAACGGCTGCGCAAGGCGGGGCTGGCAGAGTAACGTGACCGTGCTCGTTGGCGAAGCCCTTAAAAGGGGCATCGCTGGGATAAACACGCCTTCACTCAGCCGAGGCCTCTCGCCCTTTGCTGTCCTTGAACAGAAACAAAAAGGTATTCGTTACGACACGGGCCACAATAATCGACAAAAAGACCGGCGGGTGCCACGGGTAGGCCCGGTAGGGTTTACCCGTGCAGAACCGATGCTCCTGAATCTTAATTACCTTCCTTACCGGTAGAAACTACACGGGTAAGCCCTGAGAGGCCTACCCGTGGCACCCGCAGACCGTTTTTTGAGGGCCAAGATGCCACGCCCCCTGAACGGTTACACAAAAAGATGACCAGAACAACCATCAGGTATATGATGGGCAGGAACCAGAAGTCTTTCCACTGCGAGAAATTTTCCGTGTCCGTTACGGTCCGGTTGAAATAATAGCCGGCCAGGAGTTGGGAGCTTATCATGAAGGCGATCCCCTGAGTGAATACCGTCAGCAGGCCTTGTGCCTGGGCGCGCACTTTTTCGTCAACATGCCGGTCCCCATAGAGGAAGCCAGAAATAAAGACAAAGTCGTAGGAAAAGCCATGTAGAAGTATTTTATTAGGAGGTCGTTCCACGACGGAAGAACTTCTCTAGACCCTTGTGTCTGAAACTCGTGGTCACCAGCCAATTGTAACGCGAGTCGTTACGGGTTGCAAATGTGCGAGCTTGGAATTTGGGCTGCGAAGGAACACGGTGAGCGCAGAGGTTGCTTCGTTCTTTGTGAGCTTCGCATTCTCTTGTGGAAATGGGAAATGGTCTGTGCCGCGCTCGATTGCTATCGCAGCATGTTTTAGGTTTTAATCATCCCACTGAATGTTATTGGTTACGACCCAGCCCCTACCCGAGGAATGTCATGCCTTCGAATATCAAACTTCGCCTGTCGGTTTTTATGTTTCTACAGTACTTCACTTGGGGGTGCTGGTACGCCAGCATGGGTGCCTACCTTTCCACCACGCTGGAATTCAGCGGCGGGCAGATCGGCCTGGCCTATGGGGCCTTCGCCGTCGGCGCGATGATTTCCCCGTTCTTCGTCGGCCTCATTGCCGACCGCTACTTCGCCTCGGAGAAGCTGCTCGGGGTCCTCGGCATTCTCGGCGGGGTCCTGCTCTTCGTATTGCCGCAGATGACGGACTTCGCAACCTTCTACGTCTTGCTCATCGCGTACTGCGCCACCTACGTGCCCACCCTCGCCCTCGGAAACTCTCTGTCGCTCCATCAGCTGCCGGATGCGAAGAAGGATTTTCCCCACGTGAAGGTGCTCTCCGCCGTGGGCTGGGTCGCCGCCGCCGCGCTCGTCTGGGCACTCCACGCGGAACAGGTCTCCTTGCAGTTCTACCTCGCCGGCGCAAGCTCCTTCGCCCTTGGACTCTATGCGCTGACCCTGCCCCACACCCCGCCGATGAAAGTGGGCGAGGATGTTCCCCTGCGCGAAGTCCTCGGCCTCGATGCCCTCGCCATGCTAAAAAGGCCCTCCTTCGCCATCTTCATCGGCTGCATGTTCCTCATCTGCATCCCGCTCTACTTCTACTTCGTCAATCTCGGCATCTACCTCACCGAAAGCGGCTGGCCCAACTTCGCCCTCACCCTCTCTCTCGCCCAGGTCTCCGATGTCGTCTTCCTCCTCCTCTTGCCGCTCATGCTGAATAAGTTGGGCTATAAGAAGACCATCGCCATCGGCATCATCGCCTGGGCCACCCGCTATTTCCTGCTTGCACAAAGCGTCGACGCGACCACCTTGGGCACGACGTTCATCATCGGCGCCATCCTGCTCCACGGTGTCTGCTACGATTTCCTTTTCATCGCCGGTGCACTCTACGTCGACGAAGAGTGCGACGAACGCACGCGCGGCGCCGCACAGGGCTTCATCGCCTTCATCCTCTGGGGCGTCGGCGCCTTCGTCGGCACGTTGCTGGCCGGTAAAGTCATGGAAGCACACAAACTCGCCGAGCCGGTCAATGGCTTCGTACATGACTGGAATGCGATCTGGAGCATACCTGCTTGGGGTGCGCTCGCGGTGTTGGTGGTGTTCTTGCTGTTCTTCCGGGGGCCGGGGGAGGCCAATTCGGAAACCGCCGAGTAGGACATCGTGGATGCTGCGCCGGTGGACGAAGTGGTTTGAGGGGGGTTGTGGTGTTTTGCCACGAAAGAGCGCAGAGCGCGCGAATAGGAAAGTGAAAATTTGGGGATGAGCATTTACAAAAACGTGGACAAAAAGGCTTAATCATATTTAATCCACCGGCTTTGCCGGTGAGAATTTATGAGGCTCTGCCGTTCCAGCGTAGTTCAGCGCGCTTCCGGTATACATCAACGTGTGGAATTACGAAGGTGCCCCGGAGGGGCACAGGGACTTAGCCCAGCGGTGGAGCGAGGCACGAGCGCAACCCTGGGGATAAAGGACGATGGATGAGAAAGCCCGCGAAGCGGTCGACGGAATACCGGGATGTTTCCGTCACCCGCTACGCGGGTTTGGGAGGTTCAGAACACAGATAGCTGGGGTTGCGCTCGTACCTCGCTTCACCCCAGGCTAAGTTCCGTCATCCACTTCGTGGATTAAAAGCGCACTCGGTTTTTCGGTTTTACCGGTGACACTGGCCCCTTTTAGGGGTCCTCCTCATACCCCGGCTCTGCCGGTGGTTGCTGATTATAAAGGCATTAGAAAGAAATCAACCGGGTTTCTGTGCCTTATGGGATGACTGTGAATTTATATCATGGGTGATGGCGATACCGCTTAGGAACCCCAGTTTTGAATGCTCCGCGCTTCGCCACTGCGCTTCAGTCTGTAGATAGTGTGGACTCTATTGGCCCAAGAGTCAAGGTTTACGGGTTCTGCTGGGTAGAGATTCGCGATGAGTGCGGCGCTATTACTCGGGAGATTCACGTCAGACTATTGGGTCGGGAGCTACGGCCTTGGAGCGCTTCCCGGCGCTGGTGAAATCTGCTGCACATCCCCCAACTCCGCCTCCAGTTTTACATGGAGGGCGTTGAGGGTATCCTGGATTTCCGTGCGCTTGGCATTTATGGCGTCGCGGTCAGTGCTTTTGGCGGGGGCGATGGGAGGGGCGTAGTCGATGATGACCTTGGAAAAGGGCTTGGGTATGGTCATGCGGTCCCACGTGCCGAGGCGCCAGCTCCGGCTTATAGAAACCGCCACTGGAACTACGGGTACGCCCGTACGTGCCGACAAGATGGCGACTCCTGGCTGGGCATGGCGGCGGGGACCCCGGGGTCCGTCCATGGTCAGGCCCACGCAATCCACGAGACCCAGCGCGATTTCCAACTGGTGAAGCACGCCCGCGCCGCCCCTGGACGAAGAGCCGCGAACGCATTCGATGTTGAAGCCGTGGGTCAGACGCGCCGCCAGTTCGCCGTCGAAGCTGAAGCTGGACGCCGAGTGATAGTTGGATCCCACATGGTTGTAGACCACATAGGCGACCGACTCGTGCCAAGCGGCAAGAATGCCATGTCCATGGCTTTCTATGGTGTCGGTCAGATAGTCGAGATTGCGCACCTCGTGCCGACAGGTTAGGAGGAGGCCCTTCAACAGGTTCACGATCAACGGCGGGAGAATTGCGAGTTGGAGGTGTTGTTTTCGGGTAAAGGCGACCGGGGTAGTGTAGTTCAATTCCGGCAGCTTCACCGATGTTCGAGTCCCTGTATCAACTGGTAAATAACCTGTGTGCGTTGGGTTGGAAGGGATGCGGCCTGGGCGCGACGAATTACCTCGCCGCTGATGGCTTCAATTTCCGTCGGCTTGCCCGCGCGAATATCTTGCAGCATGCTGGAGATATTGTCCCCCGTGGCTTCGCATATGGATTCCGTCGTTTCCACCAGACTGTGCTCAAAGCGATAGCCTTCCGTCGCCGCCACCTTCACCGCTTCCACGACGAGATCCCGCATTAAGCGGCGTGTTTCTTTGACGCGCAGCAATTCTCCATTTGGCACATTCAGGATGGCGGTGAGCGGGTTGATTCCCGCGCTCACCGCAAGTTTTTCCCAGAGAAGCTGCCCAGGAGAGTCGGTCAGCGCTACCTCAAAACTCGCTGCGCGAAGAAGGTCGATAGCGGGGTCAGACTGGCAGGATGTCCAGGCACCTATCTGGGTGAGTCCGGTCGCGACATGGCGCGTATGTCCCTCTTCGACGAGTGTGGCAGCCTCTGATGTGGTGCCGGCCAGGATGTGGGCACTACCGATGAGGGAACACAGGGTTTCCACATTGCCGAGTCCGTTTTGCAGGGTGAGCACCGGCGTATTGACCGGGAGCACCAGGTCGCGGGTGCTGTAGGCCTTTGTCAGGAGGATGATCAGGTCTAAGCCAGACGGGATAGATGTCACTACCGGAAGCGATTCCGTGTAGCTGCTGTCGTTCTCCTGAACGGTGATGCCGCTTTTGGTGAGCCGACTCGCTCGTTTGGGGTCGTAGTCGATTAGTTTGGTCTTTGCACCACTGCGGGACAAGCGTGCGGCAAACAAGCACCCCAATGCACCGGGTCCGACCACTGCTACCTTCATAGATCTGCTCCTGCTCGACGCTCATATTCCATCAATGGCTAATCCATGATGTCGCACTGTACCGTGGACTCACCGCTCGGTTCAAGTGCCATGGGGGAGGGGTGTCACGGCAGACGCTTAACCCAAGCGCCGGAGAATCCTGTCTTGCTCTTGAGCTTTTCACAGGCAGCCTTGGCTTCGCCCTTTGTAGGGAAGCCATCAATGAAGACGCGATACTCCTTGCCATCCTTTGAGACGACCACGATGGCATCCTGGTTTATGCCGGACTTCATACGCTGCTTAAATGTCTCGGCCTGTTTTTTACGGTCTTTTCCGTTGAACCACGCCACCTGGATTCCCCACGACCCCTTGATGGCGCTTGGGGCTGTTGGTTTTGTCGCTTTCGGGGCGGTATCGGGGGGGGCTGGCTTTGTCGTCGGGGTTGTGCCTGGATCCGGTGTCGTCTTTATGCCGGTGGTCGGCTCTGTCGTGGGCGTCGTTGTTGAAGCCTCCGCTGGTGGCGTTATTTTTGGACTATTCCCGCTGGGCTGCTTCGGCAAAGTGACCGGTGTCTTCACCATACGGGTTGGTGTCGTTCCCGGTGCCGGCAGGGGGGTAATTTCGATTGGGGTTGGGTTGGGGCGCTTTACGGTTGCCTTTGGCGTGCTTGGGGGCGTAATTCTGTTTGTCGCGGAGTCGGTAGACTTGTTTGAGGGCACCGTGCTTGGTGGGGCTGACGCTGGGGGTACCGGCCTTGCAGGAGAGCCATTTTGGGCCTGCGTGTTGTTGTTGGCTATTTGACTGTTGGTATTGAGGGGGCGGTCATAGATTGCGACCACATAGCCGATGGAAAAAATGGTGACAGCAAATACGATAGTTACGGCAATGCCGATAACAAGCTGGCTGTAAGACCAATTTGGGCCGTCAGCATCGATGTCTTTGTTTGTACGATATGCTCTAGGCTTGGGCATGGGCTGTCTCCTCATCCGGGTACGTAGAAGCGGCATCTAAGGATGAAGGATCATCACTGTCGGCATCAAGTTGGCTCTCGTCATCGAACTCGGCGGACTCGGCGGACTCGGGTTCCTCCTCCTCTTTTTCTAGTTCCTGCAAGCGGGCAAGAAGTATGTTTCGCGCTTCCTCCATTTCGGCATAAGTGAATTGAGGGTCGGGTACTTCGATGAGCCGATTGCCAATCCGATCTGTATACAGAGTAATTCGGACCTCGCCGTCGGACTCGTCGGATTCCTTAATACGCCGAAAGACCTTTTGGCGGCGCAAGAGTCCGGCAGCAAGAAAGGCCGTGGCCATTTCGATGCGCGATTCTTGCGTGGCGGCATCATAAAAAAGCTGGCGCAGGGGAGAAAAGATTTCGGGGGGCTGCTCGTCTTTCACTTTTGGATCGATGTAAATCGTTTCCCAGATCGAATAGGCCTTCTTGTTTTCCTGGGCTGCCCAGCAGTCCGAACAGAAATCCTTTCGTTGGAGGGCACCTTCCAGAACGCGGACCGTGGAGATGAGGGTTTGCTCGTGTGCGAAGTTGCCTTCGCAGGCGGCACAGGTATGGGCGTTTTTGCTGATTTTTATGTTCATTGCGGGATACTGCTTACCTGTCGTGTTAAAAAGTTAGGGTATTACTCGGCGGGGGCCTTCTTGCCCCCCGCCCCTACGATACCGCCCCCGATCTTAAACAGGTCGAGGAGAATTTGTCTGGGGAGGTCGACTATTTTCATCACGTCACTGGTGACTTCGACGGCTCCGCTCACAATGGTATCACCTACGGACGGGAGTCCTTCAAGTTCCATTTTTGGAGCAAAACTGGGTCCATGTATGTGAAAGGCGAGTTCGAGGTCGGTCTGGCTGTGTTTCAGCCCGTCAAGATTGAAGTATGTTTTCAGGGTTGGTATGCCTTTGGCCGTGGCGGGGGGGAGGGCAAGGCGGATCCGATAGTCCATGTCACCATCCACAACGAATTGACCGCTGCCTGATATCTTGACCGCATCGGACTCCAGCACCATGTTGGTCGTCTTCACGACATCGCCTTCGAGGGCAATGTCGGCGCTGAAGCGGGAAAATTTCATGGAGGGCGGCAGGGTGATTGATGCCTCTTCGATTTGCCGTTCAAATTGCGCAAAGAGGTAATCGGCGCTGAATTGGCCGTCCAGCACGTCGAAATAGCCGGTGCCCTTCAAGGTGCCACTGTCGTCTTTGTCGTATTCATAGGCGATGCCGCCTGTCATGGTTCCCGTAAAGATAGCGGGTAGATTCAGATGTTCGAGCAAGAAGGTCGCCGGTACCTTGTCCCAATTGGCATCGAGCCGCTGCATGTTGTCTGGGCGGGTCGCGGAGTACATGCCGCTGACAGAGCCTTCATTCACCGTTGCCTTGAAGGACTTAAAGCCGCTCTTCTCTTTGGTCGTGAAGGCGACGGCGGTGAAATCGGTGCCTGACCAAGGCGGATACTTAATGATGTCGGCTTGGAGGGAATAGGTCCAGGGTCGGTCCAGCGGCGGGAAGCGTTCGAGGCTGGGATCGTCTTTGGCCCGCAAGGGGAGGAGCCAGGGGGTTCCGAAGGAGGGCAGCGCAGCCGTGGCTGTTTTTAGTGTGAACTCTCCCGTGCGTGTGCTGTCCTTTTTGGTGATGAGCGCCTCCACCGCGACAAGGGTTCCCGTAATTGGTACGCTGGTATCGTCGGGAAGCAAGGTGAGTTCATCAATGATGCCGCCGGTCGAGAGTTCCAGATGTTCCGGCGTGCTGGATTTTCGGTCCCACCGAAGCCAGGCATCCGTACTCTCGCCCCCGGAGATGGCGTAGGGCACATTGACGACTTTATCTAGCGTGCCCATCTCCAGCCTTGGGGAGAGGGCATCAATATCTTGAAGTTCCCATTTCCTTCCGTTGTGCTTCAAGGAAGCCTTAGCCTCGATCAAGGCGGTGTCCAAGGCTATCGTGCCGACCACGGCGACGGATTTGCGTGGCACAACCTCGATATGTAAATTCTGGATGCGTGCGCCGACACCGGTTTTTTTGGAGAGCCACCAATCCCAGTCTATATGGGTGCGGGTGAGGTCCACCATCATATCGAACTGATACTTCCTGGGCGTGATCGTACCCGAGAGCGCATTAATGGAGACGGGGCCGCGCATGTTCAGGAGCGGGTGGTCGCCGATGATGCCGATTTCTTCGACGGCGGCAAGATCGCCGGACAATTCCAGCGACAGCGTTTCTGATTCCATGGTGTAGTCAAGACTGCCCCGTATCGTGTTGCCCGCGACCTGTGCAACCAAGGGGGTGAAAGCGATTGTATCGTCGCTCAAGACCAAGGTGCCGGAAATGCTGTCGGCAACGAACCCGGAAGGCGTGTGAGAAACAGTGCCGTCACTGAGCGACAGGCGACCCGTGGGCATCGTGTCGTCTGAATGCCACGACAGGCTCATGAGGCTGAATTGAAGGTCGGCTTCGGGCAGAGAACTTTCTGTCGGGGTAAAGTGGAGGCTGCCGGTGCCCAATTGTGCTTCGACACCGACCTTCGTGTTGGTAATGTCCCCTTTAAACGTAACAAAAAACAGGTACGGATCGGATGCTTCCAGGGCCAGCGTGCCGTATTCCTGGAGCCAGGCTCCGGTTGCAATTTCCATGATATCGCTCATGGCAAGGTGTTCGACTTCAAGCTTTAGATCCAATTCAGGTGGATCCTTTGCGAAGGAAATCGTGCCCTCGACCTGGCCCTCGAAGTCGGGCGACAGCGTTCTGGCGGTATTTAGCGTAAGCACGTGGGTGTCCATGTCGTAGCTTGCAAGGGCTGTGAGAAGGCCTTCGACGGGAACAGGAAATTCTTGCTGTTCACGGAATGCAAAATTCTGGAAGGGCAGCTCAAGGTTGACCACCATTCTGCGCCGGGGATAGCCCGACACCCGGATGCTTGGCTGCACGGTACCCGATTCAATATGCTCGGCGAGGAGGGGAAAAAAGGGCACCAGGCTTTGGGAATCCAATGCGTCGCCTTCTATGCGCATTTCGAAGTCTTCGAGGGAGGCGTATCGGGCGAAAACATGGAATCCGCTATCGGTCTCCTCATTTAACTGACCATCGAGATTGGCGAGTAGATTGGGCGAGTCGGCGAGGCGGTTGAGGTCGAAGTTGAGGTTTTCGATACGGAAGGCGGTATCCCCGACAATGTGCTCAATCTCGATGGTGCAATTGCGCCCCACAGCCCGAAAGGGGATCGGGTTTTTCAGGGCGGAGCGGTCGGTCAAATCGTCGGTAAACCAGTAGTTTCCCCGGGGGCGAGTCAGGTGGATCCGAGCATTGTCCAATTGAATGCGGTTCACCGAGATGCGGCCCTGAAGCAGGTCGGCAATACTAACGAGGAGCAGCGCTTCGGGAACATAGGCATCAACGGTGGGACCCGTTTCGGTGTCGATGGTCATATGGAGCTGGCGCATCCGAAGCCCCCGAAGTCCATCTACACGGACGCTTTCGGCATCAAGAAGGATGCCGGTTCGTTCTTCAATCTTCGCCTGAACGGTTGTTCGCAGGGCTTCGAGCTGAAACTTTACGAAGAGCACGCCGCCCGCAACGATCGCCGTTAGAACAAGAAGGGCCAAGAGCCACAAACGAATCATGTGGCTCTGGCCCAAAGGTGTTGAATCGGTGTGACTATCTACAGAATTACTCGCTGGCACGTGCTTCCTGAACAGCCTCTTCTTCTTCCACAGGAGCCACGTAACCCTCGGCCCACGGAAGATTCTTAAGCTTAATAATATCCGTCCGGATTTGCTCGGTGATTTCGGGGTTGTTCTTTAGGTACTGTCGCGTCGCCTCCCGGCCCTGGCCGAGATTTTCCCCGTCCATCGAGAACCAGGCACCACTCTTGCGAATTATTTTCTCTTCCACGGCCAAGTCGAGGACCGTGCCCTCTTTGGAGATGCCTTCGTTGAAGAGGATTTCAAACTCGGCAATGCGGAAGGGCGCGCCCATCTTGTTTTTTACCACCTTCACCTTGACGCGGTTGCCTACGTTTTCTTCCCGCTCCTTTATCGCGGCTATTCGGCGAATGTCCAGACGCATGCTCGCATAAAATTTTAAGGCCCGGCCACCGGGCGTGGTCTCGGGGCTGCCAAACATAACGCCGATTTTCTCCCGGATCTGGTTGATGAAGATGACCAGTGTGTTTGAGCGGCTGATAATTGCCGTCAGCTTTCGGAGGGCCTGAGACATCAATCGGGCATGCAAGCCAACATGGGAATCGCCCATATCGCCTTCTACCTCGGCCTTGGGCACCATGGCGGCCACGGAGTCGATGACGATAACATTAACGGCGTTGCTCCGCACAAGGGCTTCGCAAATCTCCAGCGCCTGCTCGGCGGTGTCCGGTTGCGAAACCAGCAGGTTGTCGATATCCACGCCGATTTTGGTAGAAAATTGCGGGTCCAGCGCATGTTCCGCGTCAATAAAGCAGGCAATGCCGCCGTTCTTTTGCGCATTGGCCACCACATGGAGGGCCAGGGTGGTCTTGCCGGATGATTCCGGGCCGAAGATTTCCACCACACGGCCAACGGGAAGGCCACCAATGCCGGTGGCGATATCCAGGGTCAGACTGCCGGTGGAAATGGCTTCCACCTGCTGAGTCATGCTGTCGTCGCCCAGACGGACCAAGGTGCCTCGACCGAATTGCTTTTCAAGTTGGGACAGGGCGATGTCCAATGCTTTGCCCTTGTCATCACGTGTGTTTATTGATTTGGCAGCCATGCCGCGCTCCTTAGGTTGTACTGAACAAATATTCACAACAACCGTATTTTGCCAGAACACTGAACGAATGTCAAGTAAAAATACACATCCATTTTTCGGGCGTGTCCAAGCGGGTCTTAACGCTAGTGTACGTCACTGGCAACCGCAAAGTACACGTTTTCTCTTGTGGCTTGCGCCACCAGTAAAACTTGAACGTCCTTTTATGCCAACGCACAACCCTAGCTGGTTGCACGAGTATTAGCGCCTCCCGCCACCCGGATCAATTACGCGACAGAATAACCCAGAACAGGCGATCACGGGGTACAACGCGGGGACTTCAATGGCTGTGGCTGTCCCGTCGTTGGTGTGGAAATCGGCGGTCTTATTCGCTTGACGACAGGACAGCCACACCCCTTCGAGAGGGCTTCATCAAGCGCCGGGATTTGGAAAGGTTGACGTTGTTTTGTGTTGCGTCGGGCTTGCGTGGGTGCGTCAGTCCCTGCGGTTCATTGGCTGGCTCAGCGGGTGCCTTGCGGCGGGTAAGAAAACCCGCCCTCCTGCCCCAAGTTGCCGTTTGCTATTCCCGCTTCCGATGGTTAATCTGGTATATGCACCGGAGGTTTCGCCGGTGGCGGACGAAAACAGATTGACCATCGGAGAAGTGCAAGATGAATCGACGTGAATTTATGGGTGCCTCCGCAGGGGTCTTGACGGCTTCGCAACTTTTTGCTGCCGGGGCGGCCAACGCTACTGCGAAAATTCCCTGCGGTATTCTGGGCTTGGGACATGCCCATGCCACGGACATTGTGAAGACCATCCAGAATTCACCCGATTTTGATCTGGTTGGCATCGCGGAACCGGACGGGGCACGTCGCAAGACCTACGGCGCTCAAGCCCTCTTTCGCGATGTCCGCTGGCTGTCGCAGGATGAACTCCTCGGCAACCCGGATATCCGCATGGTGGCGGTGGAGAGCGATGTGCCGCGCCTCCTCGAACTGGGTCATGCCGTGGTGGACACGGGAAAGAATCTTCACCTCGACAAGCCCGCTGGCACCGACCTTTCCGAATTTCGTGTGCTCCTCGACACCGCCAAACGGAACAAGGTGCTGGTCCAGATGGGCTATATGTATCGCTACAATCCCGGCTTCGATTTCATCCGAACGATGAAGGCCGAAGGTGCCTTGGGTGATGTTTTCACCATCCATGCCACCATGTGTACCGATTTACCCCAGCACATCCGGGACCGCATCGCCTTCCACAAGGGCGGGGCCATGCTGGAATTGGGCTGCCACCTCATCGACATGATTGTGCTGTTGCTCGGTGAGCCGAAGAAGGTGACCAGTTTCTTGCGCCACGATACCGGCGTGGACGACGATCTCAACTACAACACCCTCGCCGTTCTTGAATACGACCGTGCCATGGTGACGGTGGACATTTCCACCAGGGAACCCAATGCTTTTGCCGGGCGTCGCTTCAAAACAACGGGGACCGACGGTGCCATTACGCTATGTCCCTTGGAGCCGCCAGCGGCGCAGCTTAGCCTGCGAAAGGCCCATGGGGAGCATCCGAAAGGCGTGTCTGACATAAAATTTATGGATAAGCCCCGCCATGTGGCTGACTTCGCCGATCTCGCCGCAGCAATTCGCGGGGAGCGGGATTTCGCCTATTCCTACGAGCACGACTACGCGGTCCAGCGGACGATACTGAAGGCCTGCGGCGTGGAG
>JAJRPE010000332.1 GCA_024280935.1 Candidatus Hydrogenedentota bacterium | reverse complement strand
GCACAACGCGGGCAGGTCTCAGTGAAGGATACTCCCAAAAGACATACAAACATCAGGAAAACATCAATACTCGAACAATTCTACGGCGAAGCCGTTTAGTCCAACGCTTACGTATATCAAACGGCGGCATGATAGTTTCGACACACGCCACAATGGAGCCAACGTGAGCTTCGTTGACAACCCAAAACCGTCATCCCCGCGAACGCGGGGATCCAGTGGTGTTGCGATGTGCTCCTGCCGCGTTCTGGATTCCCACGTTCGCGGGAATGACGTGGCCTATCTTGTTTTTGTAACGGTTTTCGCCGGGCAAGGCCTAAAGGGGGGTGGGCTTTTCAGCCCGACATAAAGAGTGCGTCGGTCATAAAACCCGCCATCAGCACACGTAGCCACTTGAGATTTGAACGCCAAAAACACTATGCCTTATCTTGGACAATCAACGCATCACCACAAACCCTGGTGCGATTCAGACACTTGCCGTGCGCTTTATGTCGGGCAGGAATGCCCAACCCCCTATGCGAAGTGGTTGCGGCGGGTGCCGCTGTGGTCTAATCAGGGAGATACGCCATCGCGTCGATGCGTCTAATGTGGGAATGGGGATTTTTACCGGGAGGACCGTGTTATGAATTCAACCTCAATGCGCCGCGTACTGTTTGCTTTGACGATCGTCGGCACCCTGTTTATCCGGGCCGATGCCCAGTCCGAAGCCCTTCAACTCCACGTCGCCTCCGGTGGCAACGATGCCTGGTCCGGGCTGCTGGCGACACCGAATTCCGCAGGTACGGATGGTCCCCTGGCGACCATCACGGGCGCGCGGGATGCCATCCGAAAAGGGCGGGCGGATGTTGCCGGGGGAGGCGTTGAGGTCAACATTCACGGTGGAACCTATTTTGTCACGGAACCCGTCGTTTTTGGCCCTGCGGATTCCGGGAGCGAGACGGCTCCAATCACCTATCGTGCCGCGTCCGGCGAGGATGCAGTTATCCACAGTGGGCGGGCTATCACGGGGTGGCGGAAAGAGGGCACCTTCTGGGTTGCCGACATCCCGGCGGTGCGGGACGGCACGTGGTCTTTCAGCCAGTTCTGGGTGAACGGGGAGCGCCGTACCCCTGCGCGCACGCCGAATGCCGATAATCCAGCGGGCGATTTTCCCGAGGGCGACGATCTCTTCTACGCGGTTGGTCCCGTAATGGAGAAGAAGCCCGGTTCGGACAAAGAGGAGCGGAGCGCCACGCGCTTCTATTATCAGCCCGGCGATCTTGAGGACTGGGACAGCCTCCAAGATGCCATCGTGGTGGTCTATCACTCGTGGGAGACGGCCCTGCTCCGTCCCAAGTCCATCGACACCGAGAAGCATATCATCGAATTCACCGGACCCACCAACTGGGGCTTTGGACGCTGGCGCGCGGATCAGCGTTACCACATCGAGCACCTCTTTGAAGGACTGGATCAGCCGGGCGAATGGTTCCTGAATCGAAAAGAGGGACGACTTTACTACATCCCCCTGCCCGGCGAGGACATAACACAGGCAATGGCGGTGGCCCCGGTAGCGAAGCAATTGCTGCGTATCGAGGGCGAACCGGCAGCCGGTAAATTCGTGGAGCATCTGCGCTTTGAGGGGCTGAAGTTCCACTACACCGAGTTTGCGGTGAAACCCACGGGGCACAGCGACGGGCAGGCGGCCTTTAGCGTGCCCGCCGCCGTGGAAGCGGTGGGCGCGCGCAATGTCGTGTTTGACCGTTGCGACATCGGGCATACGGGCGGCTACGGCCTCTGGTTGCGCACCGGATGTCAGGACAACCAGGTTTTGCAGAGCGAGATCCACGATCTGGGCGCAGGGGGCGTGCGCATCGGAGAGGGGGGGAGTCCCGCAACTGCCAACGAAGCTGCGGAGCGCAACGTGGTGGACAACTGTTTCATCCACGATGGGGGCCGGGTCTTTCGGGGGGCCATCGGCGTGTGGATTGGGCGCAGTTCCTATAACCGCCTTTCCCACAATGAAATCAGCGACTTCCGCTACACCGGCATCTCCGTCGGTTGGTCGTGGGGCTATGCGGAGACCTCCGCCCACCACAATGTCATCGAGTACAATCACGTTCACCATATTGCCCAAGGACAACTCAGCGACACGGGCGGCATCTACACCCTGGGCGTGTCACCTGGCACGGTCATCCGCAACAATGTTTTCCACGACATTCTTTCCAACCCGCGACTGTCTGGCGGGTGGGGCATCTACTTTGACGAGGGAAGCACGGATATCGTTGCGGAAAACAACCTGGTCTACAACACGCGCACAGGAACTCTCCACCAGCACTATGGCCGGGACAACCGTGTGGTGAACAATATCTTCGCCTTTTCGCATCACGGCCAGTTGATTCGTTCCCGCGAGGAAGAGCACAACTCCTTCTTTTTCCATCGCAACATTGTCTATTTCAACAACAACCAGTTGCTGGGCAGCACGTGGAAAAACGGGAACTTCGATCTGGAGAGTAATGTCTACTGGAGCACGGCGGATGATGTCGCGCTTTACGACGACATGGATTTTGCGGGCCGCACCTTTGAAGCCTGGCAGGCGGAAGGCCATGATCGTTGGTCGGTCGTCGCCGACCCACTATTTGTAAACGCGGAGGCCGCTGATTTTCGCCTGAAGGACGACTCTCCGGCCTTGGCTTTGGGCTTCAAGCCCTTTGACTATAGCGAGGCGGGCCTTTACGGCGATCCTGCGTGGGTGACCAGGCCGGGGAAGATTGCGCGTGTACCCTTTACGCCCCCAGCCAAGCCCGAAGCCCGCTGCATTGCGGATGGCTATGAGGATACCCCGGTGGGCAGCGTCGCATCGGGTGCGCGGAGCAACGAAGAGGGGGCTGGGCGTATTCGGGTGACCGATGCCGCAGCCGCCACCGGGGAGCGGAGCCTGAAATTTATCGACGCACCGGGTCTCAAGGTGTCCTACGCGCCTCACCTGGTCTACACGCCCAACCTGCGCAACGGCACGGCTTACGGTGAATTCGCGATTCGCTTGGAACCCGGTGCGGTGTTCTACCACGAGTGGCGGGACAACCGGAGTCCCTACCAGGTTGGGCCGAGCCTCTGGTTCCGTGACGGAAAACTCATGGTGGGGGGGAAGTCGATTGCCGAGATTCCAGCAGACACGTGGGTGAAGATTGCTATTTTGTGTCCCCTGGGCAAGTTGGCCGATGGCACCTACGGTCTCACCGTGAGCCTGCCGGGTAGCGATCCGCTGCGTTTCGACAATCTGGCCTGTGGCACACCCACCTTTCGTCGTCTGGACTGGTTCGGCTTTGTCTCCAACGCGACGGAGACGGTGGCGGTGTTTATTGACGACGTGAAGGTGGAAACAAAGTAAGAAGGGCGACTATGTACGCGAAACAAGAAGGGTATTCATTGGTCGCTGCGTGTATGCGGCGGTGCTTTCTTGTTTTGTAAGCGTTGAACTAAACGGCTTCGCCGTAGCATCGCACAGACCATGCCGGCATCAAGTATTAACCTCGTCGGACGTGCCGCGCGATCCCGAGGTGCGAGGGTTCGTGCGCGTGGTGAGACGGCTATCGAAATACGGCCAAAGCACCTTGTCCACGCGGCGCAACCGCTGCATTCTTAGCCTCAAGGGACGCTTGCCTCGCGCCAACGCACGAACCCGTCAGGACTCGTTGATACTCGCCTTTTGGGGATCGTGCGGCACGTCTGAGTTTCATAGGTTCTCTTTCAACACCCACGCGTTCAGCACAACGAGGTTTCTAAGGGATTTGCTCAAAATTATGCCTCATCGTTAGAATCTGTGGGTCATAAAGCGACCCGCATGTCCATAAGCTCTTAATTTGAAACAGGTTGGGCGATGCAGTTGCACGCAGAATTGTCGGGTGTGAATCTCGATACCGCCGTCGTGCCTCACCAATTTGCACGGTGCGGCGGCGGTATCGAGATTCATGCCGCCAGAGTGCCCTTTTCAGGGCATGCAGCTGCATCGGGGTCCCAACCTGTTTTAAATTTCCGATAATATGACCCACAGATTCTAACGAGGACCCAAAATTATCTTGCCAAGTTGGCAGTGACGCTCGAAAAAGCACGAGTTCTTTTTTCTCCAACGGATAGCCACGGGCATTGGGAATTCGGCCTGAAAGGCCCCAATAGGTTAGCCCAGGGCAACGCCCTGGGTTAGGGTGTCACAAAACCGACTAGCCCTGAAAGGGCGAAATAGCTGGACCGCGACTGGTGTCCTCTTGATAGATTTTCAATAGCGCCGATGTGTAACCCAACCATAATATGCGGGAAAATATCCATTGTCGCAGGAAACCCTCTTACGCCCTTTCAGGGCTATTTTTGTGGTGGACCATTTTACCCAGGGCGTTGCCCTGGGCTAACCTATTGAGCCCCTTCGGGGCGCAGATCTGAAAATATATTTACTACATATCTAGTTTTTCGTAGATTCATGGAAAAGTACAGCACACCTCGATCAATGTTGGAAAGGTTATTTCGAGCAGGTCCCTAAGTCGGCAAACGACTGAAAAACCATTACTCGTTCACGACATGGACAGCCCCGGTCAAAAAAAATAACCTTTGGGTGCCACGGACAAGCCCTGTGGGGATTGCCCGTGCGGAACATGGGATCGACCGAAAACTCGATTTTTGTCTGTTGAATATGTTTTCCGAACACGGGCAAGGGCTATCGCCCCTTGTCCGTGGCACCCGTAGCGGATCCTGAACGCCTGCCTTGTTTTTTGGTGAGCCGCAGTCTGCGTGGCAGAGGGGCAAATGCGTTGGAGAAGGCAGTGACCGGATCGTGACAGCCGGGACGGCCATCCTACATGCTTGTTCGAGGATTTCGCGTGCGATTCTGAAATCAGAATAGAAATGGCGTGTCAGCCCTTATCGATTCGCCGTTTTACGTTCTGGCGGATGAAGTCTTGTAGCGGTTGACGGCATCAATGAGCGTGGCGGCCTCTTCTTCAAGGAGGGGGAGCAGGGCCTCGGCCTCTGGGGCTGCGTTGCTTTTGTATTGTGCTTCCATGTGTTTTGCGAGATGCCGCACCCGTTGTCCGCCCAGGTAGGCCGCCACCGAATTGAGCGTATGAACAGCGCGGTGGGCTGTTTCGATATCGTTGGCACCGATGGCATCCCGATATTCGTTAAGGCATCGAATGAGGGCGGCAGAGAAATTGTCGAGAGCATCTGCAAGGATTGTGGGGTTGCTTCCCAGCAGGTCCTCGATATAATGCGCATTAAATATCTCTTCCGACTCCAGCGGAAGGCTATGGGCAGCAATGACATCCTTGGAGCTATCCATGGCCCCAGCAAGGCTTTCTCTATTGTCAGGCGTGGAGTTCCCAAAACACCGGTTGATAACTTCCCAGAGTTCTTTCACGTGGAGGGGCTTAGACAGAAAGTCTGACATTCCCGCGTCTTTACAGCGTTCACGATCCTTCGGCATGGCACTGGCGGTCATCGCGATAATCGGTGTCATGGCGTAGGATGGCAGGTGTCGAATGAGCCGTGTCGCAGCATAGCCATCCATTACGGGCATCTGTACGTCCATGAAGATCGCATCATATTGAATCGTTCGCACACGGTCAACGGCTTCTTCCCCATTGTAGGCCACGTCAATCCGGGCGACGACTTTTGAGAGAAGCCCTGTTGCGACCATGCGGTTGCAGTCGTTGTCGTCTACGACCAGTACCCGAACATCAATGGGCATCGCTATGGCCGCTTCGGCAGGCGAACGCTCCTCGGTGTCGTTCGCATCCGAATTGCTTGCCGCCTCCAGCGGAAGTCGAATTTGGATGGTGGTGCCCCGGCCAACCTGGCTCTTGACCACGAATGATCCCCCCATCATTTCGGCAAGTTGAATAACTATGGTTACGCCCAGGCCCGTTCCGCCGTAGTTGCGGGTGGTGGATATGTCCGCTTGCTCGAAGGCTTGTTGAATGCGATCCATCTGCTCTGGGTCCATGCCGATGCCAGTGTCCCGCACTTCAATCAAGAGCGGGCACGTCGCGTTGTCCTGCGTTTCGCGTCGGATGGCGAGACAGATTTCACCCTTGTGGGTGAATTTGACCGCGTTGCTTAACAGGTTGTGTAGAATTTGGCGAAAACGAACCTGATCGCCCATGATCCGCTGCGGCATATCCGAGGCGATGTCAATGGAAAATTTCAAGCCCCGTGCTTCGGCGGTTTCCGTGAAGAGAGCGCTGGCTTCCCAGACGCAGTCGTGAAGATTAAAGGGGCGTTTTTCGATAGCAAGTTTGCCGGATTCGATCTTGCTGAGATCAAGGATGTCATTCAGGATAGTGAGGAGCTGTTCGCCACTTTGCAGGATGAGTTCCGCTCGTTCCCGTTGTCCCTGATTCAGGGGATCTTGGAGCATCAGTTGCGCCATGCCCAGAATGCCGTTCATGGGGGTGCGGATTTCGTGCGACATGTTGGCGAGAAAGGCACCTTTCGCATGGTTGGCTGCTTCGGCTTCGTCATGGGCGGCCCGCAGCAATTCCTCACTCGCTTTGCGCTCGGTGATGTCGAGCAAAACGCCTTCAATCAAGGCACCTTGTCTTGTCGTGCGAGATACTTCGTTGGCACG
Source organism: Candidatus Hydrogenedentota bacterium (assembly GCA_024280935.1). GTDB lineage: Bacteria > Hydrogenedentota > Hydrogenedentia > Hydrogenedentales > JAEUWI01 > JAEUWI01. Next base: position 7,709 of record JAJRPE010000332.1, on the reverse strand, counting down.
ATCCAGAATCCAGCGGGTGGAGCCGTCTTCGTGGATTAATCGATATTCTGAACTGTGCTTATAGGGCTGGCGATCCCAGTCGCTGCCATCCGGCCTTCTGTTTCCAAGATCGTCAGGGTGGATCAGATTGCTGAAGCGGATCGGCCCGAAGGGGGCAAATTCGGCGGCAGGGTATCCCGTCAGTATCTCCACAAAATCACTCAGGTAGAGCATATGGTCGTGGGGCCAGCCCCGGCTGTTGTAGACCACGCCGGGAACGCTGTCCACGAGAGAGTGGAACTCGGCCTCACTATCGCGCAACGCTCTTTCCACCGCCCGTTCCCGGGTGATATCTTCGAGCAAGAGCACTTGCCCATGGTGGACGGTACCAGGGGCACCCAGTTCTGCTGTCCGTGCGTTGAGGATGCAGTGGTCGCCGTCCTGGGAGGTGTACGTCACTTCGGTGGGGGGCTTGCCCGAATTTGCTTCGCTCAGCGCGGTCTGAAGGAGGGGGGCGGTAGGGAGCACAGAGTCCAGGAATCTTCCCAGGACTTCAGCCCGAGGGCGGTTGGCCAGCAAAAGACCCGCCTCATTGATTTCGAGGACGCTGGAATCTTCTTTGATAACCAGCACGGCGTGGGGGAAGAGATCGAGGGCCCTGTCGCGGGCCAGCGTCACCAGTTCGACACCACCGTAGCGGACAAGGGCGAAGGCCAGCAGGCAGGATGTGGAGATCAGCATGAGTGGGGTGGGATCGATGCCGTGCAACCAGGGTACGTCGAGAATATAGAGTAGATTTCCAACGAGGGGGAACACAGTGGAACTCAAAATGAGTATGCGATGTCCGAAAAACATGTGGCGGTTCTGAAGAACGAAGCGAAACAGGAGGAGAGAGCCGACACCCAGCAGTGTGAGGGCATACACATTGAGAACGTAGAACACCGGCCCATGCCCAAACTCGAGGATGCTCAGCGTGTCGTGCTGCACAAGTTTGACGGCGGGCCACAGCAGCGAGCGAAGGCTGTCTACCCAGACAAAGGGCTGGGCGAAAGCCGGAATAACGTAGAGGCCTACCAAAAACCATGGATTAAAGGGGGTTTCCCGTTTTGGCCCTTGGGAACGAATATAGGTTAGCAGGTAAAGAAACCAAGTGGGTCCCACCGTGGGGATAAAAAAATACTGTGCTTTGGCCCAGAAGAGTTTTTCGGAAAGGTCGGATTCGATTAGTTCAAAGGCATAAAGGAGCGCCCAGCCAATGCCCAGGATTATGGTGACCATCAGGGCGGTGGCACCCGACTGGCCGCGATGCTGATAAAGGCGCAGCAGAAGGCCGCCCGCCAGCGAACTTCCTATGAGCAGGGGAAGTACTAAAAATTCATCTGTGAAGTTCATGGGTGCGCTTGAAGCCTCGACCATAGGGCGCAACGCGACAAACTATCTCCTTAATGGCAAGCAATTTCAAGAGAACAGGTTCAATGGACCGGACCCTCCCCTGCACCAACACCGCCATAGCAACGGGTGCCCGGTACTGTGTTTCTTAGTCCTTTATTACCCTCCAAAGTATAGCGTGGCTCGGGCATGTATTCAAGAAACATGGTTTTGGATCGTATAACCACGTTTCTGGAATTGTTCATGATTTGATACTTCGTTGCCGCGTGCCCTATTGTTTTCCTCGGGAGGCATGGTGCCTCAAGCCATCGTTCTGAACGGTGGATGTTGACTGAAACAAAGGGACATGAATAATGATATTTAGAAAAGGTTTCGTGGGTGCGGGAACAGGGATGCGTGGCTTGGGTTGGTGGCACCGCGCTGGGGCCTTCGTTGTTGCCGCCGTGGCGATAACGGTGCTTCTTCCCGGCTGTCCGGATACTGATATCGGCACGACGCCCCCCTTTGACACAACGGGTAACTACACAGGCACCTATAGCACGAGCGATGGAAAACAGTTTTTCGGGGCTACGGACTGCAACTTTGACATGGAGCTCGTACAATTTGTTGGCCAGCCGCTAATTGCTTACACCTTCGCTGGAATTGCGAATCTGGGCTGGGACTGCATCCTTCCTGCAGTCGTGCGGGAGAGTCTGGGCATTAGCTCGGATACGCTGATTGCGCCGGTGCTGGCCACACTCGACAATGACGGCGGCTTTGAGCTGTCGGTTGATATTAATGGGAGCAATATTCCCCAAGCCCTGTTTGATTTGCTGGACACTTCGGGGATCGAGACAGACATCCCCGTGGAGAGTTTCAGCCTGGACTTCACCGGAACGGGTGTGGATGCCGACAACGATGGGTTCATGGATAGCTGTTCGGGCACCCTGAGTGTGATGGTGACCTACGTAGACAGCGTCACCACCACCACCGAGATGATCGATTTGGGCGGCACGTTCGAGGTGACACGCACCGCTGCGGCCTCTTGATCCGATTATGCCCACGTCGTACTGACTATTACGCGCCGTCCTTTGGGGCGGCGCGTTTACTTTCTTGGGAATTTGTTGCTATGGAGGAAGGCACCTGGATCGGCATCCTCTTTGAGGTTGGGGTCCAGCCGTTTTGAGGTAAAAGGATCGTGCGCAGCGGAAGCCGTACTCAAGGTGGCTGGACCACGAGCCGCCCCCCACAACAGGTCCCACGGTATTCGTTTGTTGGAGGCGTGAAGTCGCCCGCCTTATAATTCACAAAGGCAAATGGGCCGTAAAGTCCGTTCCAGATTCCCAGATGTTTCCTTGTGATTTTCGCATGCGCTGTGGCAAAATAGGCACGGTCACGGCAATCTGAAGGTCATGGGGGTGTTTGCCGTTGAACCCTGACACCTGATATCCGCCCCAGAGATGCAATTCCGCACTCTTGAATCGGGCCGGTTTTTCGCATTTCGACGTAAGCGCCCCCGCCGAGGTGTCAGCGTTGTATTCATAGGTTTGATCGCCCCTGCGGTGAATGAGGAATGTACGCATTGAGCACCCTGAGTTTCTTAAAGCAGGTCGTTCGCGCCAACCGAAGTACCGGTGCCATTGCCCCGAGTGGAAAGCAATTGGCCGAGGTGCTCACCGACATGGCCGGGGTCTCTGAGGCCAAAGTTATTGTCGAATATGGTCCAGGCACTGGGGTTTTTACCGAGGCAATTCTTGCCAAGAAACAGCTGGACGCGTATTTTCTCGCCCTGGAAGTAAATGATCAGTTTGCGGAAATCACCAGGGAGCGCTTTCCAGAGGCCCATGTGGTCCATGATTGCGCACAGAACGCCCACGTTTATCTGAAGGAAGCAGGCTTCTCTGGTTGCGATACGATTGTTTCGGGGTTGCCATGGACTTTGTTTGATGATGCGCTGCAGAACGAAATCCTGGAAGCCACCTACAATGTGCTGGAGCCGGGTGGAAAATTCGTGACCTTTGCCTATGCCATGAGTCCCTACATACCCTCTGGGCGCAAGTTTTTCCGTGAGAAAATGGTAGAGCGCTTCGGTGCCGTGGGCCGATCAAAGCATATCTGGAAGAACCTTCCCCCTTGCGTCGTTTTTATCGCGGAAAAGTAGTTTCTCTATCCGCTGAAATCCAAAAGGCACCACTATGCAATCGGAAGATCGCGTTATCCACTTCGGGGTAGAACTTCTACACAAGCCAATCAAGCACAAGAAAGACGTGCTCCAAAAACTCTATTTCGACCTGTCTCAGACGCGCAATGGGGGCTATGACAGCACGGATTTTACCCACCCGGTGCGGCCCCGCTTTTACTCCAAGCAGGGTAAGCGCTCCCAGTCGGTCGCCATGTTTCTGCCTGATCGGGTGTTGCTGGTTGAGGAATGGGCCGATATACCCATGAGTTCCTTTCTGGATCGGACGGAGGCGGTGGCCGCACGTGTGCTGGAGATGGATGGTGTCGCACCCTTTGTCGCCCATACCGCTACGATTCGCTCGACCTTTGCACTGACCCACTTTGACGACGCTCGGGTCTTTCTTCTGGAGCAGGTGTGTAATCAGGCCGGCAAGATTGGCCCCCACTTCCAGCGTCCTGTGGCTGTGGGCGGACTCCGCTTCACCCTGCCCGAGACGGACGAATACCCAGGCAACGTGCAGATTACCATAGAGTCCTTTCGCCAATCGCGTGATGAGGTCTATGTGGAGGCCAAGGGGATATTCACACGGGAGAAGATCGCTTCCGGCGAAGTCGAAATTGTCCTGGATCATATTCGTGGCATCCGAAGCTTCATTACGGATCGGGTATTTCCCTATATGAACCAATATGATATTGCGGCCGAGGCGATTGAATGAGCCACGCCCGGCTTGGTGTCTGGCCGTCCCTGGCGGGGGCAAAAATCGCTCCAGAACTTTATGGTCACCAAATGGAGATGGTGGGACGCAGTGTGTACGATGGCATTTGGGCGGGCCGCGCGTCCCGCGATTCCAACGAGGATGGTATTCGTCTTGATGTCCTCGCATTACTGAAACACCTCCGGGTTCCCATGCTGAAATGGCCGGGCGATGCCTTTGCGGACTTTTACCACTGGCGGGATGGGGTTGGCAGCGGCAAGGCGCGAACCCAGCGCGTCAACATCCCTTGGCAGCAGATGGAACCCAACACCTTTGGTCTGCACGAGTTCATGAACCTGTGCCAGAAGCTTGGATGTGCCCCCTGGGTCACCTGCAACGGCCATACCGGCACCTTGGACGAGGCTTTGGCGTGGGTCGAGTATGCGACCTTTGGCGGTGAGACCGAGCGCACCCAGGAGCGCTGCCACAATGGGAGTCCCGATCCTTTTGAGATTCCCTATTGGAGCGCAAGCCGAGGGGGGCAGTGGGGGATGGAGTCCTTGGCCACGCTGAATCCCGATATCAAGGCCATTGACGCGTTCGATGCACAACCCGGCCCAAAAAACGCCGAAAATACACCAAAAACCGACGCGAAGGCGGGGCTTCTTTCGATACGGCATTTCTTTACCCATGGTCCCGGTCGCGACTTTGGTCGGGATGATTACGAGGCTATGTGTGTTGGTTTGTGTGATTTTGAGTGTGATTTGAGGCGGTGTATCGCACAGTTGGCCTGTCAGTATGGTGAAAACCGCCCTGCCATTGCGTTGAGAGCGTGGGGCGTCTGGCACCCGGAAGCGACCGCAGAAAACGGCTTGGAACAGCCCAATACGCTGCGCGATGCCCTTCTTGCGGCCTCTGTGTACAATCTGCTGAACCAGCACGCCGCCCATGTGAAAATGGCGGCTCTTGCCCAAGCGGTGAATGCACTCCAATGCCTTGCGGTCACCGAGGGGGCGAAGATGTATCTGACGCCGACCTACCACGTGGCGGACATGATGCGTCCCCATCGCGGTGCGCGGTTGCTTACCCACCGGCTGAAAACACCTGATTTCGAGGTGGCCTCGTCGTCGGGCGCTGCGCCGGTGACGATTCCCACGCTGAGCGTCAGCGCTTCACGGGCCGGGAAGCGGGTGTGCATCACGGCGGTGAACCGCAGCTACACCGAAGCCCTGCCCCTGAGCGTCGAGATTCATGAGGCAGGTATTGCCAGTCTTAGCGGTCGTCTCCTTCATGCTGATGCCGTTTCCACCGAGAACAGCTTTGACCGCCCTAAGAATGTCACCCCAAAACGCCTGAAGCTCACCCCCGACGGCAACACCTTTCACGATACCCTGCCGCCCCATTCTTTTGCCGCCTATACCGTGACGCTGGGCCAGGGATAGCCCCGTGGCTCTATCCGAATCGGCACTGATTTCCATTATTTTGCCGGTCTACAACGGTGTGGCGACCATTGGCCGTGCGATGGCCTCCATCCAGGCACAGGACGATTCCCACTGGGAGCTTATCGTGTTCGATGATGGCTCGACCGATGGCAGCGTGGCGGAAGCCCGACGGATTGCAAAAAGCGATATGCGCATTCGGGTGGTGGAACGGCCCCACCGTGGCCTTGTGCCCGCACTGCAAGAGGCGTGTGCTCTGGCGCAAGGCGACTACTTGGCGCGTATGGATGGCGATGACGTGTCGCTGCCTCAACGCCTTTCCGAACAGCGGGATTGGTTTGCTCTCCATACCAAGGGCGGGCTTTGTGGTACCCAGGTGCGTATGGTCGGCGAAACGGTTTATGACGGGCGGCGGCGCTATGAACACTGGCTCAACGCGAATACCACCCATGATGCTATCGAACGGGAGCTGTTCATCGAGTGTCCCATTGCCCACCCGGCGTTCATGATGTCCCGTGCGGCCTATGATAGCGTGGGCGGCTATCGGGGATTTGACGGGCCGGAAGACTACGATCTGGTCTTTCGCATCTGGCACGCAGGCTATACCCTCGGCAACGTGGGGCGGCCGCTCCTGGCGTGGCATGATTCGCCGGGCCGTCTCTCCATGAACTCGCCCCGCTACGGTGAGGCTGCCTTTCGCAACTTGAAGCGCCACTGGTTCAAAGCGGCGGGTGTGGGGGAGGGACTTCCCCTGTTTCAATGGGGCGCGGGCGAAGTAGGCAAGCGCTGGTTACGCGAATGGCCGCCGGGCACAATAGAGGCCGTCGTCGACATACGGCCCGGAAAGATAGGGCAGTGCATCCATGGTGCCACCGTAATCCGCCCGGAAGATCTGCCGCCTCCCGGCGAATGCTACTTCCTCATCGCAGTGGGAACACCGGGTGCCCGCACGATCATTCGCGATTGGTGCCGCGACAAGGGGTATCGCGAATGCGACGATTATCGTTTCATTGCCTGACGGTTTGACATGATTCACCGGCCTTGACTATAATTCGCCTTCCTCATGAGGCGGCATCGCCAAGTGGCTAAGGCAGAGGCCTGCAAAGCCTCCATCCTCGGTTCGACTCCGAGTGCCGCCTCCATTACAAATCAATCGCAGCAAGCACCTATGCTTGCTGCGATTTTTTTTGTGCGCCGACAGAGCCGGGGCCAACCCCGATTCCCACCCGATGGGACCGGCTTCGCGTGCGAGCCGCACGAAAATTGGGAGCGCAGGCATCTCGTCTGCATCATACACCGAAGGTGTACGCAAATATCGAGCAGAGACATCTACGAAGCCGGTTCTATGCTCGCAGCTTCGTGAGGAAACAAGAAAGAGTTGTAACCGTTCAAGGACAACTTCAAGGGTGCCACCCTCACGCGTAGCCGGTTCCCGGCGTAGCTTGCGGGTGCGGGTTTGCGATGTGTGGCCCCCTCCCTCCCTCCATCCACTTGCTCTGCAATGCGTGTTCTAGTCCCCTTGCAGAATATTTCCGGGCATTGAGCCTATTCTATCGACTTACACCCGCAAGCTTCCCCGCTTCGCTCCTCCGCGTGAGGGTGGCACCCTTGTAGCTTCATTCATGGCAACAAGGTGCCATTAAGAACAAAAACGCTTGTAACGAGAGGCTAACCACGAATGAACACGAATCTTCACGAATAAGAAATGGGACCGGCGGGGAGGGCCTGACTTGGTCTGCGAACTTGTGTTGCCAATTGAATCCCGACGCCTATGCACAGAATGAACATCACGGCAGGAAGCGACAGAATCCAAGTGAGGTGGTGGGAAAAGAGCCAGTGGCTCGCTTCGAGGCTGAAGGAAAGCATGCCCAGTGCGCACAGGGCGACTGCCAAGGCGCTCAATCTAAGGGTTTGTAACAAAATAAATATAGCAATTCATTCTTGGTGCGGGTGAATGGAATAATTCCAATCACCATGGAACTCATCCCGTATGAGTTTGATGGCCTTCATCTCTTTGTCTGAGATTTTGATGCCCGTCGCATAGGTG
>JAJRPE010000331.1 GCA_024280935.1 Candidatus Hydrogenedentota bacterium | reverse complement strand
AGCGGTATAATCCCGGAGGGATGGCATAGATCGGATCTCCACCCAATCCCCCGTTTTCAAAAACGAGACGACAACATCGTGTCGTTTCTATGTCATCCCTTCGGGATTATTTTTGGCAGGGTCCCGCCTTTCATGAAAAAAGGGAGCTATGTGGGCCACCCGATCTCGTACTCGAGTTCGGGTGCCTTCCGCAGGCAAAGCACACACTTCCATGCTTTCGCCTGACAGTAGCTTCTTGAACTCAAAATGCCCGTCGCAAAAAAGGTTACTGCAATGCCTGTTGAGCAACTTGAGTCTCACAAGGCTCAAGGCACCCGAACTTGCCTTTACTGCTTGAATAGTCTCCCGTTGAATACAAAACGTGCTATTCCAAATTCCACCGAGATCAGGATGTATCAATATGTCGCCCCTCCGGGCCTGAAACAACGGCGGGTACCACGGTCAAACCCAGTAGGATTTGCCCGTGCAGAGACATGGGAATGTAGAGAATCGCTGGGCAGCTCGCTCCTTCACGGGCAAGGGCTATCGCCCCTTGTCCGTGGCACCCATAATTGTCTAAAAATAACAAAAAGAAACCTTTTCCGGCATCGCCGTATTGAACCCTTGGCGGCGATGATGAAAGTACCCAACCCGCCGCGCACTATGCTCTAATGGATAGCGAAACCTAAACAATCCCGCTGCGGCGGTCGAGGAGCAACCCATCGCCATGAAACACCCCCTTCCCACACGTTTCACCCTGTTGCTGTGCCTTCTCATGGTCTCGTTAGCTTTGTCGCCCGCTCTATCCGCGCAAGAAATCACGGATGCCCAAGCGGGGCCGTGCCTGGTGGGAACCTATCCACTCCCTGGTGATGTCTTTGATCGGCAAATCGTCTTTTACTTCGACCAGCCCCTGGCTCCCGTTGAGGATCCGTCCACCCTTATTCACTTTGAGCCGCCGCTGGCGGGAACGTGGACCCAAGGCGAGAAACACGTCGCACTGATGCCTCACGCCAAAACCCGTAACCATCAGAAATTCTATCGGGCAACCTTCATGCCCACACTCACGGGAATCTCGGGATTGCCCATCATCCCTCCCGATAGCCCCGTCTTTTTCGCCGATTTTCGCTTCTCATTGAAATCCGTCAGTTACTCAAAAATAGGCATCGAGACCACACAGATCACCTTGGCTTTCTCCGCCAAGGTGTCCTGGGAACAGGTAGAACAGCATCTTCAAGTAACGGATTCCCAAGGCACTTCGGTCCTATTTAGCCTACCACAACGCGAGGCGGCCAGGTTTCATAATCTATCCGTCCCCACCTTGGCAACAACCCCGTACAACATAGTACTGTCTCCAGGAATCACCGAATCCACGGGACGACTACAAATCCGTGACGCTGTTCAGATGAGGTTGCCCAAGAAAACTCCATTCAGCGCCAAAAAACTTGGCTGGCGTCATGAAAACATTCACACGGATGTCATCGAAATTATCGTCCCTCATGCCGTGGCACCCAAGTCCTTTCTGAAGCATTTCCAAGCCTTCGCCAATGAAAGCGACACTCCCCTGACGTTAAACCCGCAGGGTGCCAGCCCGAGTAAGACCTTGAAATACCGCTTTGATCGCCCCACGGAAGACTACAAGAAACTACGATACGAATTCACTCCAGGCATGGAAGAGGTTCCCCTGCTCTACGTGCAACATACTTGGAATGGAACCCTCTTACTACCACGCAACCCCCTGCGCATCAGCTACCACAACTGGAAATCAGAGGCTGCCGAACCCCTCCGCCTGGAGCTTTATTTCAACGGCTCCGTCGATCCAGATGAACTGGCGAAGCACCTCAAAATCGCACCAAAACTCGCCAATCTCGCCATCAAGCCAGGAAGGGACGGCGGCGTGGCAATTTTCGGCGATTGGCAGCACAAGGAACGTTACCGGATCATGGTGAGCGCGGGATTAAATGACCGCGATAAGCGCCTGCGTCTCGACAAGATGATCACCTGGAATCCGGGCCGCGCACCCAAGCGAAGCGGCGTGGGCTTCGCCTTTGAATCCCCCTATTTCTTACCTCGGCGGACAGCGGGTCCCCTCCCCCTCTATGCCCGCAATCTCAAGGAAGCCAAGGCGACGCTCTATGAGCTATATCCCTCCAATCTCGTCCGGGCACTTGATTACATGCGGTCTGGAAAATCGCCCGAGCATTTAGGGCGGGGCCTGTCCCGAAAGCTGGCGGAGCACACCGTCTCCTTCGCCGGAAAACCCAACACGCGTCTCGAAGGGGCCATCCCCCTGGATGACTTCATGCCCAAGGACAAAAAGGGCATCTTCGGAATCTCCATTTCCCCCGCCTACGATTACTACAACACAAAAATTCTGGTCTGGACGGACATCGGCGTGCTTGCCCATTGGCAAGACGATGCCCTCCTGGTCTACGCGCACAACCTGTGGGATCTCGCGCCCGTCGCCAATGCGACGATCACCGTGTACTCCGCCAAACACCAAATAATAGGCACGATCACCACCAACGCCGAGGGGGTAGCGAGGCTCGACAACTGGGACAAAGAACTGGGCCAGCCGAAGGTCGTCATTGTTGAGACCGAAGACGACTTCACCTTCCTGCCCCTGCGCAAGCGCAATGAAGACCCCGTCACCTACAAGGATGCCATGCCCCGCTACGACACCGCAGGCTATGATGCGTTCCTCTACGCCGACCGCAATCTCTACCGTCCCGGCGAAACGGTTCACCTCCGCTGGCTTGTGCGCCAGGGCGATGGTAGTCCCCTGACCGAAGCACCCCTCCTGCTCCGGCTGAAGGATCCCAAGAACAGCACCCACGAATACACAGAGTCCCTTTCCACCTGGGGAAGCGGCACGCTGGACATCGACACGAAACGCGACTGGTTGACGGGTGCCTATCGCGTTGAACTCTGGGTTCCGGGTGCCTCAACCGCGCTCACCACCCAGACCATCAACATTGAGGACTTCGTACCCAACCGCCTGGCGACAAAAGTCGAAAGCGCCGCCACCTGGTGGTTGCCGGGTGAGAAGCACGCTATCACGGTCCATGGCGACCACCTCTCGGGCGGCCCGGCACGGAAGCGCAAAACCGGGGCTGTGGTCATCTTGGAGAAAAAGCCCTGGACACCCTCCCAATGGCCCGACTACAGCTTCAGCAACGACGCCCCCTTCAAGAGCGACGTGCGCGATCTTGGGGAAGGCATGACCGACGATGGGGGCAACGCGGCGTACAGCTTCGCCTGGAATCCGTCCAAACGCCTCTCTTTTCCCGTCTCAGCGACCCTCCGGGGCGAGGTATTTGAAGCGGGCGGACGCAGCGTTGCGGCACGGACCCAAGCGACCCTTTTCCCGACGGATATTATGGTGGGCCTGGCCGTGGCCAGTGGCGCGGCGGAAAACAGCCTCGATGTCGCCGTGGTCGCGTCACGTCCCGACGGGGGGCCGTCCTCCTTGGAGACCGTACAAGTCACCCTGGAGAAGAAGCAGTGGCGATACTATGTGCGGCGATACAGCAGCCACAACGAAGCCAACTGGAACGACAATTTCGTTACCTTGAGCACCCACACGGTCGCGCTGGAGGGCGGCACGGGAAAAATCACGGTGCCCATTCCCAGTGGCTACGGCACCTACCGCGTCAAGGCCCATCGTGAAAACAACCCCCAGTACGCCACCCAGTCCTTCTGGGCCTACCGCGGGCGGGCCTATTTGTCTGACGCGAGTCGTCCCTCCCTGATCACGCTCACCGCCGACCAGAAGACCTACACCATCGGCGACACGGCCACCGTCCAGATCGCATCGCCCTTCGACGGCAAGGCCATTGTGGTCATCCAACGGGACGGTCTGGAAAAGCTCGTCACCGTGCCCATCGAGAACGGCGTTGGAATCCTGACCCTCCCCCTCACCGCAGCCCACTACCCCAACGTCTGGTTGGAGACGACGGTGATCCATCCCGTGGAACCGGGCAAGGCCCTGACCTATCCCTACGCCAGCTTCGCCATGCTCAGCCTCCCGGTTCACGACCCCAACAAAGCACTCACGTTGCGCTTTGAGGATGTCCCCCGCGTGATCCGGCCCAAGAACACGCTGCCCGTGACGCTCCACGTCACCAATGCCGAGGGGACACCCGCCGCCGCCGAAATTACCCTGGCCCTGGTGGACGAAGGCATTCACCAGATACTCCGCTATCGGAACCCCGACCCCGTGGCGTGGTTCCAGCGGCCCCGCCGCCCCGATTTTCGCCGCGCCCACTACTATGACCAAGTTGCCTACGACTTCACCGGCAAAGCCATCGGGGGTGGCGCTCTCCTGCGCAAGCGGCTCGGCGAGGACGACAGCACCGTGGACGACAACTGGATAAAACCCCTGGCCCTCTGGTCCGGTGTCGTGGAATGCGATGCCACCGGGGTAGCCACCATCGACATGGAAATCCCCGAATTCGCGGGGAAGGTGCGCCTTGTTGCCGTGGCGACGACCGGCTCGGAAGCGGGGACTGCCGCCGCGTCCGTCACGATTCGGCGGCCGGTGGTGTTGCAGACCTCCCTACCCCGCTTCGTTGCGCCGGGCGACGCCTTT
>JAJRPE010000330.1 GCA_024280935.1 Candidatus Hydrogenedentota bacterium | reverse complement strand
TTCCTCATCTCCCAGTATAAAAAGCTCCCCCCAAGGAGGGGAATAAGAGGAAGGCTCCGCCAACAGCAACGTGCCGTAACCGGCCACCTAATCTTCTTCTACCACGTAGGGCGTGATGTCACCCACACGCAGTTCGTTTTTCTCCACATCTATCGATTCAATTACAGCATCAATGGCAGGCAGTATGCTACGCCCGCCACCGGGCCGGTCCACGGCGAACGCATCGTTCGCGGGGCCTTCATAAACCTCGCCTATCGTGCCCAGCACCGAACCCGTCGGAAGGACTACACGAAAGCCAAGTAAATCCCGCGTGCGAAAGGCACTGTCCGGCTTGGGCGGCAACTCCTCCGGCGTCATGACAATCGTCGCGCCACGCAATTGACCCACGACCTCTCGTGAAATCCCGGGACTCAACGCGACAATCGTAACGTCTCCATCAGGCCGGGTGCGAATCACCTTGCAGCGAAGCAAATCTTCCGCCGGGCGTCGAAACCGTATCCAAGCCATATCGGCAAAGACATATTCGTAACCCGCCTTGGCGGTCACCCGCACCTCGCGCGCGTGGGCGCTGGCCGAACGAACACGGCCCACCTCTAACCAGGAGTCGGTCATACGGGAAACGACACGTCGTTTACTCGACGATCTCCAAGTTGGCGTAGATGTTTGCCTTGGCTGCGGCCGAACTGACGAGGGCACGGATAGCTTTGGCGGTGCGACCGCTCTTGCCAATAATCCGGCCCATGTCCTCAGGATTTACCTGAAGCTCGTAGTTCTGCTTGTCGCCTTCACCTTCAACGAGGCGCACCTGGACATCTTCCGGGTGCTCCACCATCTTCTGTGCGATAAACTCGATTAGTTCTTTCACGAAACGTTATTCCGCTGGTTCTTCGGCAGGCGCTTCTTCAGCGGCAGCCTCTTCGGCCACGGCTTCTTCTGCCGGTGCTTCTTCCTTAGGCTCGGGAGCCGCATTGAAGCCCTTGTCTACGACCACACCACCGGTGAGCGAGCTTACGGACTCTTCGGGTGCCGTTCCTTCGGCGAAGTGCTTCATTACGCCCAGTTTGCGCAGCAAGCTCTTGGCGGTGTCCGAAGGCTGAGCGCCTTTGTTCAACCATTCCAGGGTCTTGTGTACGTCCACTTCCGAAACCGGCTCGGGACGGGCGCAGGGGTGGTAAATACCGAGATTTTCGATTTCCGGTCCCCGATCCCGGCTGCGGGAGTCGATGACCACGATACGGTAGTAGGGATTATGGGTGCGACCACCCCGACGCAAACGAATTGTTGTTGCCATGATTTTCCTCTTTTTCGGATGGCTACTCCATCCGGGCCAAAAAGCCATTATGCTTTGGTAGCCCTCTGAGAAGCACTACCCGCGACATGTCCAAATAAGTTATCTATATAGTTTAACGAAACCCACGTGGGCCGGCCCCGCGCGTAGCACGGCCACGGCCACTGCCGCGCCCGCCACCCTTCATCATGCGTTTCATCATTTTTTTCATTTTCTCAAAATCTTTGAGCAACCGGTTTACTTCCTGCACGGAGGTACCGCTACCCATCGCAATACGACGACGACGACTCCCATTGATTACCTTGGGGCGATGCCGCTCCCTGGGAGTCATAGATAGTATGATCGCCTCAGTATACTTTAACTCCTCCTCCGCCGCGTCATTCATGGTATCCATATCCGGCCCGAGAATCTTGCCCATGCCGGGAATCTTTTTCATCAGGTCTCCCATGGAGCCCATCTTCTTTACCTGGCGCATCTGTGCCAGAAAATCCTCCAGATCAAGATCGCCTTTCTTGACCTTCTTCTGAAACTTGACCGCCTCCTCCTTATCCACCACCTCCTGGGCCTTCTCCACCAGCGAAACAATATCGCCCATGCCCAAAATCTGATCAGCCATGCGGCGCGGATGAAATACGTCCAACGCGTCCAGCTTCTCGCCGATACCCACAAACTTAATCGGGCAACCGGTAACCTCGACAAGGCTGATAGCGGCACCGCCCCGCGCATCACCATCCATCTGGGTCAGCACGACACCCGTCAGCGACAAGGACTCATTAAACTGGTGCGCAGAATTCACCGCATCCTGCCCGGTCATGGCATTGGCCACGAAGAGCGTCTCATGGGGCTTCACCTGCGCGTGTATCCGGCGCAACTCCTCCATCATGGTGTCATCCACGTGAAGACGACCCGCTGTATCGAGAATAATAACGTCACAGCCGCGCATCTGCGCTTCGCCGCGCGCCATCACGCAAATATCTACGGGGTTGGCCTGTTCACCCAAACTGAATGACTCAACACCCACCTGCTCCGCCACCACTTCCAACTGCTTAATGGCCGCCGGGCGATAAACATCGGCACCCACCAACAAGGGGGTCTTGCCCTTTTTCTTCAGCATCCGGGCCAACTTGCCCGACGTTGTCGTCTTGCCTTGGCCCTGCAAGCCCACCATCATGATGATAGTAGGCCCCTTATCGGCCATGGTCAACGGAACGCTGGCCTTGCCCATGATATCGATCAGGGCCTCGTGGACAATCTTAACGATCTGCTGCCCCGGCGAAACGCTATCAAGCACCTTTTCGCCCGTGGCAGTTTCCTGCACGTCGTCAATAAACTTCTTGACGACCTTATAATTTACATCGGCCTCCAGCAGCGCCAGCCGGATTTCCTTCAGCGCGTCCGCCATATTCGCTTCGGTCAGGCGACCCTGACCACGAATATTCTTAAAGGCCGATTCTAATCTCTTGGAAAGACTCTCAAACATATCGCCACATCACTACACGTCGCGGGCACGCTAGCCCAATATCGCGTGCCGCCCCCCTCGGGGATCCGAATCGGAATCGCCCCAACCCAAGTAACGGATCAGGCGATTAACTTGCTCACTATTTATATTGGCATCGTGCCGATCACTCATCTGCATGGTTGTGCATGCCTGAAAACGCCGACGCAACCCCATCGCAGATCGAAGAGGACGCTCATTGCACAGGCCCATAGCGCTGCGCAAACGCCCCAACGAAGCTCGGTTCGCTCCGACAAGGCGATTGTCCAACTCCTTAATATCCCAACGAGCCGCCGCAGCCGACAGGACGACATCGCTGCCCGGCATCTCATCCGACCAACGGGCATGTACCCCGGCCATCTGACCCAGCCCTGACGTGTCCTCCAGCAAAGCGCGGAGTTCAGTGGCCAACTGCTGTCCGGTCATCGCAGGCATCCGCCGAACACGATCCAGCACAAGGTCCAAAAACTGGTGAACACACTGTTCACGTACTTCCGCTTCCAGCAAACAGGTTTTCAGGGCACCCAGACACAGTCCAAGTTCAGATATTCCAAGCACTTCCGAAGGTCGCAGACCCGCAAGGATTGCATCAACTCGGCTATAAAATACCTTGTCAAACATCTGAAAAACAAAATCCTGTTGCGAAAGAAAACCTTGGGGAGACTTCTATCAAGAGACAGATCACACCTGCGACTGGTCGTGAAGTATAGCACGCTAAACCAATACTGTTCAACAGGCCCACACCGCCCGAAATGAATACACGAGAACGATGAATGTCGATGAAAAAGGATTTCCCGCACCCGCAGGCCATCCTTCTGAAAGTACCGGCCATTTATCGCCCTAAGCAGCACGAATATAACAACTTGCACCATTCCCGTGCAACACGATAGCATACAAAGCGAATAGAACCGGGCACCAAGGGGTACTACACCTATATGATCGAGCAAGCAACATACGACGAGCAGGAGACTATCTCCGCCGCCTCATTGGGTGACCGCCGGGCCTTTGGCCTGTTGGTGCGTCAGTACCAGCGGCGGGCCTATGCGGCGGCCTACACCTTTGTCGGCAACCGGGATGATGCTCTGGAGCTGTCGCAAGATGCCTTCATCAAGGCATTCAGGGCCATGAAGCGTTTCGATGTGAACATGCCCTTCTATCCGTGGCTCCATCGCATCATTCGCAATACCAGCTTTAACTATCTCAAAAAGAAAAAGCGACGGGGCGAATCCTCGCTTGATTACATGATGGAAAGCGGCTTCGATGCCCGGGATACCGCCCAGACACCCCTTGATGTCGCCAATCAGTCGGAGCTTCGCCAGCACATCGAACATGCCATGAGGAAACTTACCGCGGATCAGCAGGAGATCCTACGTCTGCGACACTTCATGGAGTTGTCCTATGGTGAGATTGCCGCCGCGCTGGAAATCCCTCAGGGAACGGTAATGTCACGCCTGCATAGTGCGCGCAAGAAACTGCGCACCGTCCTGGAATCGAAGAACAAAGAGGCCGCCCCCGTATAACCATGAACACTCGCAAATTGCAGTACAACCGCCTCGACGCCTGCGGTACCCGTCGGCTTGGATTCGCCATCCCGCCGACAAGGCCACCGTATTCCGTTGCGCCAGGCATTTGGAGAGGAGCAACGCCATGAACCGATGCGAAGAACACTATCGGGTTCTCATTTCTGGTTTGCTCGATGGCGAATTGGATGCCGAACAACAGACTGACCTTGATGAACACCTGGCTACCTGTGCTGGATGCCAGCGGGAATTGGATAGTATGCGCCGCCTCTTCACCGGCACGGCGGATGCCTTTGGCGGCGATGAGCCGCCCGAGGAAATCTGGGATGCCTTCCTGGAGGATGTGTATAATCGGACGGAACGAAGGACGGGCTGGATGCTGCTCATCGCAGGCATATTCTGCCTGACCGCCTTTGGCACCTATTCGTTCATTGCGGAACCTTGGGGTTCCGCGCTGATTAAAACGCTGCTAGCCACCCCCATCATCGGACTCATCCTGCTATTTGTGTCGGTACTCCGCCAGCGGCTCGAAAGTATTAAAACGGATCGATATACCAAGGAGGTCCACCGTTGATAGTTACGACAACGCCCGACATTGTCGGAAAGCATATCACGAAAACTTTTGGCATGGTCCGGGGCAGCACGGTGCGTGCAAAGCACTTGGGAAAAGACCTCCTGGCCTTCTTCCGCAATCTCGTTGGCGGCGAAATAGCCGAGTACTCCAAGATGCTCGCCGAATCACGGGAGCAGGCCTTGGACCGAATGATATCGGACGCGAAAAAGCTCGGTGCCAACGCCATCGTGGGCACCCGGTACAGCACCTCGCATATCACCAAAGGCGCAGCGGAAATCCTCATCTATGGCACCGCCGTGCTGATTGAGGATGAGGACGAGGCGTAAATATTCGTAACCATTCACGGACTAGCCAAGTATCTTACAAGTCTGCGACGGGTGCCACCTACACAGACGCGAGGTACAAGTGGCTTTGTGGGGGCGTGGGGATAGGCTGGAGGACCGGGGTGGTTTCGGCGACACATAACACACCATTTGGCTGTCAAGACGCAACCCAAGTTCCCTGACGAAAGCCCGCACCCACAAGCTTAGGGATTTGATCGAAATTACTTTGCCAAGTTCGTTTGAAGTACAGCCAGTTCGCCCGCGTGCTTTCGAAGCTATATCGCCCCGAAGGGGCAAAACAGGTTAGCCCAGGGCAACGCCCTGGGCTAACCTGTTAAGGCCTTTCAGGCCGAACCCTGAATACTCCAAGTAGGAATTGAGAATAATTTCGCATAACGCTTTCTTGCATCGATGCCCCGCACGCCTGAAAACTTGACTATTTTAATTTGGTCAGAATCCTTAGCCGCGAAGCGGCTGCGCGTGTAGGTGGCACCCTTGAGGTTGTTTTTTGCGGGTTAAGACACCATGGTCGTGAACCCTTACGAATATTCAGAGGCTTGACATGTACATACTTTTGTGCATACAATAAGGCTATGTTCGAGTGGGACAAGAGCAAGGCCCGGAAGAACCAGTTGAAGCACGCGGTGTCTTTTGCTGACACGTTTGCGGTGTTTGAAGATCCCAACGCGTTGACGCTCGATCAGATCGTCCAAGGCGAGGAGCGCCATGTGACGATTGGGATGGACGCATTTGGCCGAGTTCTTGTCGTCGTGTACACGTGGCGTGATGAGAACATCCGCATCATTTCGGCACGCAAGGCAGCGCGGTCTGAGGCCAGGCAATATGAAAACAAAATATGATTTCAGCAAGGCGCGACGCGGGGCAGTCGTGGCTCCTGCGGCAAACAAGGTGCGCATCACGATTCGGCTGGATCAAGACATTGTGGATTGGTTCAAGTCCAAGGTGGACAAGCAAGGCGTCGGAAACTACCAGACCATGCTGAACGAGGCCCTTCGGGCGCACATCGCACACCATGACGAATCCTTGGAGGAACTGCTCCGCAAGGTTGTCCGGGAAGAAATCGAGAAAGCGTCCTGACGGCTCTGTCCAGTAGCCGAATTCTTGGCAACAGGCTGCTGCCCGTATGCTCCGTTTGACAGGGCACCGCGACGGTGCTACCGTTGGGAAAGAAGGAATTTCCCATGAAAACAGTAGAAATCAGTGCTTCTGGTGCGGAGCTAATCGACCGCTTGATTGCCTCAGGAACCTGTGAAGACGCGAGCCAGGCGGTTGAAATCTCATTGCGCCTCCTCGACGACAAACTTCAGCGGCTGCGTGAGGATGTCGCCCTTGGAATGAAGGATGTCCGTGAAGGACGCGTGGCTCCGCTTGACATGGAAGCGATTATTCGGAAAGCGAAAATGGCGCACATCCGGTGATACGGAACCACTATGCTGCGGTAAAAGAACCCGCGAAAGCAGACATTGGAAAATCTATATAAAATTGGTTCATCGTCGATTTACGGGAATCGTTTCATAGATCTAGAGAGAGAAACTGGATGGCATCTTTTAGCCCGCGAAGCGGGTAACGGCGGAATAGTTGAGGAACCTTGCCGTCGCCCACTTCGCGGGCTTTGCGTTCTTACCTGCATTGCTCCTTGGGCTCCGCTCGTTCCTCGCTTTACCCAAGGCTTTAGGCCGACACCCGCTTCGCGGGCTAACCGTTCCCGAAAATCGACAATGAACCATAAAATTGACCCTTTATGAGGTTGCGCTAAAATGTATTGGGATGTAAAAACTGTAGAACCTAAGCCTGATTATAAGATATATGTAGAAATTGAAGATGGTCGCAAGGGCATATCTGATATGAGTCCTTATCTGGATCATGGGGTATTTCGAGAACTTAAAAATGTAAGCTACTTTAATCAAGTGGGCATCGTATTCGGAGCTGTAACTTGGCCCAATGAGCAAGATATTGCGCCTGAAACGCTGGTCAGCGAAATGCAGCCTGTTCATGCAGAGCCAGCCTGAGTAGGAAAACGTGAGGCGGCCATGCAGTCTGCCTAATCCAGCGTCTCTGCCTTGCCCCGTTCGATAATCAGCAGCCGATCCTCATTGATCACGGTGATGGTGTTGTGCGAGGGACTGAACTCACTGATCGTCCATTCGCCGTGGATCGTGTCCCCCAGGCTATACTGCTCCTTCCGCTCCGTACCATCCGCGGCGCGTACAATCACAGAAAAGATAGGGCCGGTATCCTTCCCATCCAACACCCCCCGCAATTCTATTTCTACACCCGTTTTCTTGGGGGTGGAAGGGCGGGGAGCCGGGGCATTCTCCCTGTCCGCAGCGCGTACCGCAGATGGATCGGGAGGCTGTAGCTGGAACGTTTTTTGCCAGGACATGGCCCCGCCCCAAGCGGGAATCAATTGCATTCGGTATATCCCGGGCGGAAGCTCATACTCAAAAACGGCTCGTCGGTGAGACTCAATGGTCAATCCATCACCCCCGAAATAACCGACCTCCTCCCCGGCCAGGGTAACCCGTGCGGGAAGCCCCGCATCGGCCCAGGAATTGGCCCCAATCTTGTACTCCAGGACCCAGGTGGATGTCGCGAGCGACGTATCGCCCTGGCCACCAATCCGAAAAGCAACACGTCCTCCATTGCGGATTGGAATCTGAACATCGTAAGTACCAACAAGGGCATCCAACTGAATAACAGGCTCGCCCAGTTCGGGTTCAGGCCGGGACACGCCGAAGAAATTGCCCAGAATCAGGGCCGCAACGACCGTCCCCCCGAAGACGTTTCCGAGGGCCACCCACCGCGCACGTCCCAATGAAAAAAACGATACCACGGAGGCCAGGCCCAACAAAGCCCAGGCACCCAACAACAAGGCTCCGTCCAGGGAGACCCACCGGGCGGCCTCCGATATCGCACCCTCGGGCGCACCGCCATCCCCATCGACAGCGTAACGAAAGTAAAAGGCGCTGCCGATGGTCAATACAAGCCAGAGCACATTGAGCATCGCCCCCCGGAGAGGCCGCACGATGACCGCAGCCGACAAGCCCACCAATGCGGCAAAAATAAACACCACCGCCATGTGCCCTTGAAACACTGCGGCATTGCCGCCCGGTGCCTGGGTAACAACAGGAATGAGAAGCTTGGCCAATAGCACCGTGCTGGCTGCCCAGGCCAACCAGGAATCCGCGCCCAAATCACGAAGACTCCCAGGACGTGCAAGACGCTGCAAGAATGTTCCATGGGGGTTGGGGACATCGGAGACGGCGTTGGCATTCAGCGCTCGGTTCGCCATTTTTCGCGCACGCTTAACATCCACCTGCGCACGAAAGATGGCCTCTTCCAATCTCTTAAAGACATCCTTCGCGATATCGGCCGATTTCAGCTTTCCCCGCATCGCATCTTCATAGGCCTTCAGCGCGCTTGAATCCTCTTCGCAGTCCTGAATCACCTGTTCAAGACGACCGCGATAGAAGGCAACGGCTGTGCGTGCGCGCTGCCGTTCAGCCTCGGCATCCGCCCGGCGCCGCGCCAACTCATCCACTGTAATCAGGCCATCCAGGCTCATGCGATGAAGCGCACTCAACAACTTGTCGGCGAGTTCGCGCTCACGCAACGCCCGCTCCAAACGCGTGACCGCATGCTCGATGGGCAGGCCTTCAATCTCCTCCTCCAATGGAAAAGCCCCGTCGACCAGATCCACAGGAACGTCTTCAAGGGAAACATCGTCCAAACCGCCGGCCACATGGGGATCTTCGGTCGCCAACCACCCGCGAAAATTTTGCTGTCGGTACACTAGAATTTCGCGGCGCTTCCGCAGCGGAAGAATGGCCTTGCTGTAGGCAACATGTTCGGTATCGCCTGAACGGAGCGCCAGTTGCTGATCGCCCAACGCGTCGCGAATAGTCTGGACTTCGGCTGCAACGGAGATGAGTTCCTCCCGGATCGCCCCTTCAAGTTGTTGCCTGGATTGGCGTGCCAGCCCCCGGTAGCTCATCAGCGTTGCTTTGTCCATTTCCGCAGAGCGCCCCTCGCGAATACACTGCAACTGGGTCCGCACCTTGTGCTCGTAGTTGCACAACCGCCGAATCGGTTCATAGCGCTCAAAGGCAATCGCCGCCAATTCACCGCTGTCCCCTTCGAGCAAGACATCATCGCGCTCCAAGTCACTCTGTGACTCGTCGTCGAAGGTCGGCATTTCCACCGCGCCATCGCGCTTGGGCTTGCGAAGAAATTCGGGGTGATCTTTCAGATGAACAACGGCCTCGTCAGGGCCGAGTTCTTCCTCGGCAGGGATCCGAATCTTCTGTCGGCAGGCGATACATTTGCCCGGCTTGCCCAGCATATCGCTGGTTACTTTCATCTTCTGCCCGCAGAGACAGTAGATGCGAAGTTCGAATGGCGTGTCTTCCTGCATGGGGAACATCCTTAACTGAGGTCGGCACTACGATATCGCGTCCCCCTGAAAATTGCAAGTCCATCTTTAATTCAACGCGACAAACGCGATATCATAGCGGCTTCCAATCCACCCAAACAAAAGGAATATCCCGTGCCGAACGCCGCCATCGCTGCCTATCTGAACCAGACTCCCACCGATGCCATCGATCCCGGCTTTCTCGGTTACATTGCCAACCTCAGCGAAGTGGCCAAGGTGGCACCGGCCATTGCGCGATCCGTCGTGCAGGAACTGGCGGACCAGCGGAGCTACCTGAAACTCATTGCCAGCGAAAACTACTGCTCTCTGAGCACCCAATTGGCCATGGGAAACCTCCTGACCGACAAATACGCCGAAGGCTTCGCGGGCCAACGCTTTTATGAGGGCTGCGACAACGTCGATGCCGTCGAAGCCTATGCCTGCGAGCAGGCCTGCAAGCTCTTCGGTGCAGAGCACGCCTACGTACAGCCCCACTCGGGCGCGGATGCCAACATGATCGCCTTCTGGGCGGTCTTGACGGCCCGCATCGAAGTGCCCGCCCTGGAAGCCCTGGGCACAAAGGATCCGTCCAAGCTGTCTCAGGAGGATTGGAACACCATCCGTGAAGCCTTGGGCAACCAGCGCCTCATGGGCATGGATTACTATTCGGGTGGCCACCTGACCCATGGTTATCGGCGCAACCTCTCCGCGAAAATGTTTGATGCCTACAGTTACGCGGTCAGCGAAGAAACGGGACTCTTGGACTACGATGCGATTGAGGCCAAGGCCAAGGAAATAAAACCCCTTATCCTTCTGGCGGGTTACAGCGCCTATCCCCGTGAAATCAACTTTAAGCGCATGCGGGCCATCGCCGACAGCGTGGGCGCGGTGCTCATGGTCGATATGGCCCACTTCGCGGGCCTGGTCGCTGGTGGTGTCTTCACCGGCGATTGCGATCCGATCGCTCATGCCCATATCGTGACCTCCACCACCCACAAGACCCTGCGCGGCCCCCGTGGCGGCATTGTACTGAGCACGAAAGAATTTGCGAGCTACGTGGACAAGGGCTGCCCCTTGGTGATTGGCGGCCCCCTCCCCCACGTCATGGCGGCCAAGGCCATTGCCTTCACCGAAGCTAACACCCCCGAATTCAAGACCTACGCAGCGAAAGTCGCCGAAAATGCCCGTGCCCTCGCTGCCGCGTGCATCGAAGAGGGCCTCACCCTCGCCACCGGCGGCACGGACAACCACCTCATGCTCATTGATGTCCGCACCAGTTGTGGCATAACCGGTCGCCAGGCGGCAAGCGCCCTGCGGGAATGCGGCATCACCCTCAACTACAATTCCCTGCCCAACGACCCCAACGGCCCCCTCATCACCAGCGGCCTCCGCATCGGCACACCCGCCATCACCTCCCTTGGCATGGGCGCAGAAGAAATGAAGACCATCGCAAAAATTGTAAATCTCGTCGTCACCAACACCACGGCGGGCATTCTCAAGTCCGGTAAGAATGCGGGCAAACCCAGCAAGCGACTCCACGTACTCGACGATGCCGTGCGGATCGAAGCCCGCGCCATGATCCAAACGCTGCTGGAAAAGTTTCCCGTTTATCCCCAGCTTGATTTGCCCTTCCTGCAGGAACATTTCGGCGCGTAGCATGGACGACATAGGGCGGAGAACAAGCGACTTCCAACCACGAGTAACAGTAATTGAACAAGCGTGGCAACGATGCATTTCACCTGGCAGACTCCTCATCTCAGGACAACATACCGGAACCTGCCGCTTACCGGCCCGCCATGAGTCCGACGAAGGCCTGAAAGAAATTTGGATCCAACTCCTCACTCATTTTTGCCTTCAT
>JAJRPE010000329.1 GCA_024280935.1 Candidatus Hydrogenedentota bacterium | reverse complement strand
TTGCGCACCGGGTACTTCAGCGGGTGGGAAGAGGATTCTAGCACGGGATCTGTAAAGCAATCAAAACGTGGATCTGTGGAGCTGCCCGAAGTAGTGTGTTTTTCCGCTGCGCACACCATGGTTATTACAGTAAAAAGGCGGACCCGTGCCTGAGAACCGGGTCCGCCTGTGTTGCGGCAATGAAGATCCAGTCGATGTTTAGATCTTGACGATAATGTTCCGCTTATACATGTAGTGCGCCATGCCGTAAATCAGGCCGAAGTAGAACAAGCCCGAGCCGAAGACGAGGAGGGCGCTGGTGGTGTCTCTGAGATCGTAGTAGGAAATGATGCTGGAAAGAGATTCCAGGGTCAGGGACTGGAAGATGTAGATAAAGAGGGGATTCAGGCCTATCACGGCCATGCCTGGCACATTGAGCTTCATTACATCACAAATCACATAAAAGAGCAGCAGGTGGAAGAAGCACAACGCCGTGGCCCAGAAGGGGAAGGGCAGGGTCAGGTAGTTTTTCGAGAAGACCCATGCATTGCCCAGGCGGGGTGCCGTTTCTGGCTCTCTCTCCGCCAGCACGGTCAACTCGGCTTTCATGAGCTCCGCAAATACGGTCATATTCCGGCTGGCGAGAGCGGCTTCCGCTTCCGCGTTGCCTTTGGCGAGGGCGGAGAAGATTCCAGGACTCTTGCCAACGATAGTGTTTACAGGCCCCATGTCCCCTTCGAGCATCCGTGCTGCGGCGTAGGGCTCTGCCTTGTCGAAATAAGCCTGGGTACCGACGTTCCGCACACCCCAGCCTGCGATGCTGAGTACCACGCCGAATCCAATAAGACCCGTGAGGATTTTCTTGCGATCCTGGGTGGCCATGATGTCGTAGGCGATGGTGCCGAAGATCAGCATGAAGGCCCAGCTCCAGTGACCGAGGAGGCCACCGTTGATTGGCACGTCAAGGAGCACATCACGCAAGGGGAGGAAGATG
The DNA here is from genome assembly GCA_024280935.1 of Candidatus Hydrogenedentota bacterium. Lineage (GTDB taxonomy): Bacteria > Hydrogenedentota > Hydrogenedentia > Hydrogenedentales > JAEUWI01 > JAEUWI01. The sequence continues at coordinate 6,555 of JAJRPE010000329.1, read as the reverse complement.
GAAATCCAGGGCCAGTCGAGTTCCCTGCCATATTTCCCCAGGCGCAACAGCCATTCGCCATAGCTTGTGTAGGAGAAGATGAGCTGGTAGGCCACCACCAGGCCCAGCGCGTAGGCGATGCGGACACTCCATTTTTTGTCGACGATGAGGACCGCCACAAGACCGGCGAGGCCGATGCTCATCAAGGCATCCCAGAGCCAGCCGCTGTAGATGGCGAAGGCAATGAGGACGATGGTGAAATAGCGCTTCGCCATGGCTTTGCGCGCAGTGCCCGGATCCACATGTTTTACACGGCGGGTCCAGGAAAGGCGCATGCCAATGCCGACGACAAACATGAAAATTGGCGCGATAGTGTCGGCGTAGGTCATGAATTCGTTGTGGTGGTGAAGTTGCTGGCCGAAAATGAAGCCAAGGCCATCTTTGAGCCATGAATCACTGAGTTCTGCGACCCACGCGGTCCTGTAATGCCCGAAGAAATTGACGAGCAACATGCCAAAGATGGCGTAGCCCCGGTACTGGTCGAGAGAGGCAATCCGATTGCTCACGGGTATGGCGGTACTGTCGGTAGACATTGAGAAAAATCTCCTGAGTTGGACGTCGGGAAGGCCTTAGCATAGCATGTGGCGTTTAGTCAGGCCAAATCCCCGAAGTCCGTTCCGATGCGAACGGGATGGTTATTGGGTGCGTCGGCACGCACCACTCCCCACTCTCCTGAGACCCGAATCATATGCCCTTGGTGTCAGAGCACACGGGCATTTCTGGTACACGCAGAGCAAGTACGGTGGGGAGCTTGCTCCCTGATTTTAGCTGGTCGGTTATTCCGAAGAACCAATGCCTACGCCAAGTCCCAGCCCTTTCGGTACGCACGCCGGATCAAGCGCGCCGCGTCGGGAAGATTCTTCGCGGTCATGTTCCGGGCATCCCATTCAATCTTCTTGCCCACACGGAAGGCCACGTTGCCGAGGTGATTGGCCTCTGTAAGCCAACCGGCGTACTCAAAATTACACGTGGTGGGATCGCCCGTCTTACAGGCGTGAATCCACTCGGCATGATGACCCCGGGATTTGGGTATGAAGGGTTCCGGCGCTTCGAAATCCTTAAACTGTTCATCGGGCAGGAGCATGTGTTTCCCATAGTCCGAGAGCAGCATACCCTTGTCGCCCACGAAGAGAACCCCGCTGTCCCATTGGGGAATGGCCTTTTCCAGCCAGGGTTGGGGCCGGTTGGTGCCCTGGTACCAGGTCAGTGTGAGTGGACCCCGATCTCCCCGGGCACCGTAGGTGTATTTTGCCTGCATGGACGCGGGCGCAATCTCTGCGTTTATGGGTGGTCCCTGTGCCTCAATGGTCAGGGGATGATCCAGGTTCAGTGCCCAGAAGGGCAGGTCAATCCAATGGCTGCCCAAATCGGACATGGTGCCGTTGCCGAAATCCCACCAGCGGTACCATTTGGGTCCGGGCACGTAGAGATTGCTGAATGCACGCTCTGGCGCGGGGCCGAGCCAGAGATCCCAGTCCAGTCCCGAAGGAATTGGATCGGCCTTCTCAGGGCGGTCCTGCACGAAGACAATGTCCTTGGCGGCTTTGAATGCGGCTTCGTTTGCGTGCCATCCCCAGGCTCGGCCCACCCAAACGTGGACATCGGTAATGTTGCCAATGGCCCCGGATTGAACCAGCTCCACCACGCGCCGATAGTTTTCGCCCGCATGAATCTGGGTGCCCATCTGGGTGGCTACGCCCGCCTTGTTGGCGGCTTCGCGGATGACCCGTGCTTCGTAGATACTGTGGGTCAGGGGTTTTTCGCAGTAGACGTGCTTGCCCAACTGAAGGGCCGGGAGCGTCGCGAAGGCATGGGTGTGCTCACAGGTGCTGACGACCACCGCATCGAACTCACTGGCGTGATCGTAGAGCCTGCGGAAATCCCGCACTTTTCGGGCTTTGGGGTGTTTCGCCGCTGCCGCGTTCAAGTTGTCAAGACTGACGTCGCAAAGCGCTACAATATTCTCCGATTTGACACCGTTGAGATTTGCGCCACCGCGACCGCCCGAACCGATAATGGCGATATTGAGTTTGGAGTTAAGATTCTGCCCACGAACAATGGCGGGTGCTGCGAAGGTGGCGGCGGCGGCACCCGCAGAAGCCTGAAGGAAGCGTCGACGTGATACGTGGGCTGTTTTTTTTCGGGATTCGTCGCGTTTGGTCTTCATGGTGCAGAGTTCCTTGGTGTTGTCTTGGGGTTTGAGCGGTCACTGGAAGTCCAGTCTACTCCGTGATCGGGTATCTCCGCAACAGATGCCCTGGCGCGGAATTCGGCCTTGGCTTGTGGGTATTGAGTCGGAACAACGCTCATGGTAAATAATGGGTAAGCGTTCAGGGCACGGGCTACTATAGTCGACAAAAAGCCCTGCGGGTGCCACGGGTAGGCCCGGTAGGGTTTACCCGTGCAGAACCGTTGTCTCTGAATTTGGATCATCTCCCTTACCGATAGAAACGACACGGGTAAGCCCTGAGAGGCCTACCCGTGGCACCCGTCGGCTGTTTTTTAGGACCAAGAGTCCGCGATACCTGAACGCTTACAATAATGGAAAGGCTCCCTGCGTTGATTCAGGAAGATGCTTGGCAATACACTACTGAGGTTTCGCCCCGCTGAACCTGCGGGCAAGCACACCGCCCCCCTCCGGGAACGCATACAGGAGTTTCTCATGCGCCACGTCAACTTACGCCCAACGGCTTTCCGTCTCGCAACGCTTCTCACCCTTTTTGCTGTGGCCTTCTCCGCCCATGCCGAAATCGCGTCACTCTCCGACGCGATGGACGGCATCGTGACCCGCATGTACGCCACATTAAGTGATGAGGCATTGGCCAATCTCGACGAGGCCGCCATAGAAGCCTTTATTACGCCCCAGGAGCGCGAGGCCCTCGCCACGAAGCACTGGTATTTTGATGTGGACGTGCCGGTGGTCGTTTCTCTGCTTCGCGAAAAGGGCCAGGCCGTCGTGCCTGTTTGGCTTGAGGCATCAGGTTTCGTTAAAACGAAACTCGAAGTGATCAATTCGGAGGGGTGGCGCTATGAAGTCTGGCAGAAACCTTTTGACACGGGCCGCGTCGAACTGGGCATTAACGGCTTCGACAAGCATCGCCCCCACTACCTGCTCTCTGTAGGACCGCAAGAGGCGGGCGCGAATCTGAGTATCACCAACCTGCACCCATCCAAGTTTTCCATGGAAGTAACCCAAGCCGGATCGATGTGTTACCACGATTGGTCGGACATCGTGCTCAAGGACGTGCCCCCATCGCTCCAGGGCCAGGTGCTGCTCACCACCATCCGTGGACGCGCCCGTGCTGCCCACCTTATCGGGGCCTTCCGCCGCACCGACTATCCCTCGTCTACGACCCCGGACCAAGTCATGCTTACGTGGAGCGAGGATCCCAAGACAACCCAAAGCATCCAATGGCGGACCCACACCGACGTGCCCGATGGTGTCGTCCGATGGCGCGAAAGGGATGCATCGGTGTCGGGCACGGTGTCTGCTTCGGTCACCCGTATTCAGGATCGCATGCTTGTCAATGACCGCTACGTCCACCGCTATACCGCCGTGCTCCGGGGCTTGAAGCCCGACACGGCCTACGTGTATTCGGTGGGCAGCCCCAGCGCAACGACTTGGAGCGAAGAGGCCGAATTCAAGACAGCCCCCGCCGGAGAGGGTCCCCTGACCTTCTTCGTCACGGGCGACACGCATAACAAGGAAGTCTGGGGCGACATGATGACTGCGGCCCTTGCGCGTCATCCCGAGGCCGCCTTCTATGTGATCGCGGGCGACTTGGTGGGTACCGGACAGTACCGCAACGACTGGGACACCTTCTTTCACCATCCCCGCCAGGTCATCAATCGGATTCCCCTCATGCCGTCACTGGGCAACCACGATTCCATCGACGGACTGGGACCGGGCGTATTCCTGAGCCTCTTCGCCCTGCCGGAAGACGGCCCCGAGTCCCTGGAACCCGAGCGCGCCTACGCCTTTGAGTACGGAAATGTCCTCATGATCAACCTGGACTGCACGGCCCGTATCGCCCCGCAGGATGCCTGGCTGGAGGAGGTGCTGAAAAATTCCAAGGCTACCTGGAAATTTGCCTCCTACCACTTCCCCAACTATGATCCCCACTACAAAGATGAGTACCAGTCGATTACCGATCACTGGAGTGCGCTCTTCGACAAATACCATGTGGACATGGTTTTTCAGGGCCACGTACACTGCTACATGCGCACCGCTCCCATCAAGGACGGGAAAATAATGGACAGTCCCGCCGATGGCACCATCTATCTGGTTAGCATCGCCTTGCCTGATCAAAATGGGCACATGCCCAAGGCGGACTACATCGAAAAGGCCATCACGGGCGTCGGCCTCTATCAAACCATCCAAATAGACGGCGACCGCATGGTATTGGAAGCACGGGACGCCACGGGCAAGATCCACGACGCGATCACCATCCTGAAATAGACGGAAGGCACCAAGGCCACTGCGGTGTTCTCATGCGGGAAATTGCTGGGCGATGCTCTTGTTGTTCATGCGGGTGCGCCGAATGAAGTACCAATAAACCCCGCGAAATTGCCAAAAGGGGAGTGATTTCACATGGGCCGTCTGGCGACGAATAGGGTCCAGTATGCGTGTTTGGGTGGACTTCCAGCGGTTTGCGATGGACAGGCCCTTGTATTGGTGGAGGTGTACGAGCGCGGCTTCGTGTTTCTGAAAAAGGTTGTCCAGGTCCATGCCATCGACACCGTGCCAGCTTTGGCGCTGGCGCCGCACCCAATCCGGCTTGCCCCGATAGTTTTCTTCCGTGTTGGCCATGGAAGCCGGACGGGGAAATTTCTTGTCCGCGTAGGTGCCCTGGTAGCGTTCCGGGGGATCAAAGTGGGCGTGGACGGCCTTGTGCGAAAGGTAGAGGCAAAAAGGTTCCTCCCCGGCACCCTCCAGGAAGTCCACCGCGTAGTCGGCCACGAGATCGGTGGTGTGTCCCTTTCGCTTGACCTGTTCGCCGTTGATGTTGAATTCAGGATCTCGGTAGCGCCCCTGGCCCTTGAAGGAAACCCAGTGGTTGAAGCCGGGGCGGGGCGCGTCGCTTGAGCCGCCCATATGCCACTTGCCCACGAAGGCGGTGTTATAGCCTGATCTTTGAAGCTCCTGCGGAAAGGTGGGTGTGCCTTCGGGAAGGAGGGTGCTGTTGTTCAAAACGCCATGGGTATGGGCGAACTGCCCGCTGAGGATCGAGGCCCGGCTTGGCGAACAAAGGGAGGTGGTCACGAAACAGTTCTCGAAAACCATGCCTCTTTTCGCCAAGGCATCAAGATGGGGCGTCTGGTAGTAATCATTTACGAAGCCCATGGCATCAAAGCGCATGTCATCAACGAGGATGAAGACCAGGTTGCGGGGCTTGGCCGGTTCGGGCTTTGCGTGTGCGGGACGTTCCGCGAACAGGGATAACCCGGCAAACCCCATGCCAGCAAGGAATGCTTTTCTCGAAATAGTATGGCGTCGCATGCTTTTACCTTTTCCGTTGGAACCCGAGTATCACCATATCATGTACATTAGGGTTCTTCCGGTTCAAGGGTACGTTGCAGTTCAGAGCGACTTGCCTTGCCTGCTTTTTTTCTTGCCGTTGCGCGCCGAAGGTGCGTTCTATATCAGCCTGGGGCGACGCCCCAGGTCTCAAATCGGACAGAGTTCAGGGCTGAAGGCCCGGCCCATAATTTAGTCGAAAATGCGTTTTTACTTGGTATGGAACGGGCTTTCAGCCCTGTGGAATGGCTGCATCCAGAAACCTGGGGCGTTGCCCCAGGCTGATATGAACCCGGACCTTCGGCCCTGCAAAGCAACAAATACAAATAACATTGAATCGGATGAACCTACATTAAGAGAGGCACACGCTTCCACGCATCCGCGCAATCTGCCTATCGACAATCGACAGATTTCTGCCGGTTTCGTCGTGATTTCCTTCCCACCCGCGAGCACCCCACATCACAACACATTTATGTTGCGCTATATTGATGTTCATGCTAGTCTAAACGGTACGCAGTGTGATTTGGCAATCAACTCGGGAGAATAAGCGATGAGACAGGTGTGTGTTTTTTCGGCAATTGTGATGTCTATGGGTGTAGCGCTATTGGGCGGATTCGACGCCTCGGCGCAGGGAGCCTCGGTGTCGTCCTTCACGTACCAAGGCCAGTTGCAGCAGTTGGGTGCGCCCTTTGACGGAATGGCAGACTTGACGTTTCGCCTTTTCGATGCAGCGGACACGGGCAATCAGATCGGCGATTCGATGGTGCTTAGCGATGTGGAGATATCCGACGGTTTGTTCACGGTGGAGCTGGGTTTTGGTGCCGGTGCCTTTGACGGAACCGGGCGCTGGCTGGAAATCGAGGTCGGCGATACACTGCTGACACCACGCCAAAGCATTCTGGCGGCACCCTATGCGCTCTTCGCGCTGGACGGAAATGAAGGTCCCCAAGGCCCTCCAGGCACCGATGGCGCACCAGGCACTGATGGCACCGATGGCG
>JAJRPE010000328.1 GCA_024280935.1 Candidatus Hydrogenedentota bacterium | reverse complement strand
GTCGCGCAAGAGGACCTCACCCGTAACCGTGAGGACGCTCTCGTTGCGGGCACGCTCGGCATCGGCAAAGCAGGGGCTGTCGGGATTAATAACCACTTGGGTAAGGCCATAATGATCGCGGAGGTCGATAAAAATAACGCCACCGTGATCGCGCTTGCGGTGGACCCAGCCCGAGAGGCGGATCTTCTCGCCGGCGTTTTTTTTGCGCAGTTCGCCGCAGGTGTGTGTTCTGAATGGGTGCATGGGGGGCCTCATAGGGAAACTAAGGGAGAAAATACTCGAAAAGGGCCGAGTGGAAAGGACATAGGATACTAATTCGGGGTGTTTTGGGTCAAATTTTCATGCTGTCCGGCGCCGGACTTTCTGGTGGCCTGTGGAATTCCCAGGTGAAGACGAACGGCTAACGGGTTGTTTGGCGGTGTCTGGACAGGGTAACCGGTATACCTGCCCGTGGAATCCGCACAACGCATTGCCCGCAGCGTACGTTGAATGCCGTTCAGGGGTGAATGTCCGGTTGGACATTCTCCACAGACCCCCTTGTTGGTATAGGCGTGGGCGTTGCACTTTTTGGGGCTGGGATTCTCAAAGTGCCCATCTCCCCGATCAATAGATCGCGGTCTTAATTGTCCACCCCTCAGCTCAACTATTCTTGTTCAAAAGAGAATCCAGAAACCGAAAAGTGCCATTTAAATCGTAGTACTTATAGAACGCGTTGAGACGTCGTAATTCATCACTCAGATAGGGCATGTACTTTCCGGAGTCAATTGCTGGCAATATTGTGCAAAAGTCGTCTGCCGTCATACACATCTCGCGTAATTCTCGCAGATGCTCCAAGAGCCGATTTCGCTTTGTATTCTGAATCTCAATGCAAAAACCATCATCTGCACAGGAATGTGAAAACTGGGCCCTTAGTAGATGGGACAACGTGCGTGTGACACGATTTCCAGCCCAGGTAAAAAGAACTATACCTGTGCCGACTTGGATGACGTTATCTTCTTGAATCCCTGCTGCCTTCGCCGCATACCGAGCTTCTTTCAAGAGGCGCTTGCAATTCTGATCAATATAGACTGGTATGCTTTCATCACGGAGCACCTTGCGCATCGCTTCGTGGATTCTGGGATGAATATCACCCAACTCCGATGGCTCAAACATCGGTGGCATGCCAGCCGGCGATGGTCGTACCGAGATATGCTTCGACTTCTTTTCGATGTCTACAATCTCCCAGCGCCGACCCGCGAGGATAATATGGTTACCCGGCTGAGCGTCGACATCGACATAGATGCTTCCTATTATCGTGGAACCGTGAAGAACTTTGAACTCTTCGGGTGTTTCGAAGACGGCATAGAATTCATAGCTGTCTACGATGCGTTCTCCCTGCTCGCCAAGGACGAGAAGGCCCGCAGCCGTTTGTTCGATGAGCTGGGCCGTGCCCATCGAACGCAATACCTGCACATACACTTTCATTTTTACACTACGAAACGGACCATTCTTAGCGAGTGTGCTGTGTAGATCTGTTGCTGATGCGCCCCCTCGCTCACGAATAATGCTCAAGGTCTGTTGTACGAGTGCATCTAGATGAAGTTGCCCGGCGAGCGGGGGTTCGCACCACTTTTGAAGAAAAAGTTCGGTCATGGCTATCGCTTGGAGGAGCTGAGGGCGAAGCCTGGCGACAAGTTTATCTTGCGTCTCTTCCCGTTCAATGAGATAGAGCCGCATCACGCTGGGTTCGTCGTCCTTCCTACCGCTACGGCCGAGGCGCTGCGCAAGTGAACAGACGGACCACGGCGTTCCGATTTGGCCGACTTCTTTTATATTTCCGAGATCGATTCCCATCTCGAGGGTTGTTGTGCAAAATGCGATCGTAGGTCTGTCAGATCGGAGTGCATTCTCGGTAAACTCCCGTGTCTCTTTTGATAACGAGCCATGATGTATTTCAAATTGGCTTTTGAGTCCCTTTCCCTTTGCGATGCGTTTCGTCTGATCGGTGTATAGTTCTGCGGAGCTACGGCTATTGGTGAATATGAGAGCAGTCTTATCGGCGAACTTGTTTACGATTTCAATGGCGAGATCGCTCTCGTATTCGCTTGACCCCAAGTCGACGGCTGAGGCCGGTTTAATAAAGGACTTGATCTGATAGCGGATCTCCTTCTCATCGCTACACGCAGTTACGCTGGCGACAAATTCTGGAGCATCGGGGCACATCCAATGCTTCGCGATATGTAGATCGCCGATAGTTGCCGAGAGACCGGCGTAACGCGTGTCGACTCTGCAAATCGATGAAATTCTTGCAAGGAGACTGCGCAAATGCATACCGCGCTCATTGCCGATAAACCCGTGAAGTTCATCAATGACAACGAAACGAAGATTCTTGAATAATTTGGGGAGCTGCCCGCTTCGATTGATGAATAATGATTCGATGGATTCAGGAGTTATGAGTAAAATTCCGGAGGGCTTATCTAGCAATTTCTTCTTGGCGGATGGGGTCACGTCCCCGTGCCAACGGTGGACTGGGATTTCAGACCGCTCACAGAGTTGTTCGAGGCGCCGGAATTGATCGTTGATCAGGGCTTTGAGCGGCCCCACATAAAGGGTGTGAATGCCCGACGTTTTCTCATCGAGGTAGTCGGACAGCATGGGTAAAAATGCAGCTTCGGTTTTTCCCGCAGCGGTAGTCGCTGAAATAAGGAGGTGTTTCTCAGTCGACCGAATCACCTTGATACTGTCCACCTGAATGGGCCGTAGGTGGGTCCATTTCATCAAGTAGAGTTCGTTCTGAATTCGTTTGTGAAGCAGATTGAACGCCTCTACTGGATCCGGCTTGTCCTCCGAAACGGTCATAGTTTGAAGGACGTGAGTTCGGAGTCGTCGCTCTCGTCGTCGCTCTCGTCGTCGCTCGGGTCTTCATTTTCAATTCTCGTACCATTTAACAATGATCGCCAGTCGGCCTCTGGATTCTGCTCCAATACTGCGAGGAATCCAACGAAGGCCTTTATCGAATCGCGGGGTGTCTGGAAGAACTGTGCTCCGAGTGTTTGTGAGCAGTGCTGCAGAAATACTTCGAGCGCTTCGTCTGGCACGAGATACTTCCCAGGATCACCACCTGCGAAGACGTTGCGAATGTTCATGAGCAGCACGTATAGGTCTTCGATAGCCAAGTTTTCGAGACGTATCACGGGGCTCGAGAAATCTTTGAGGCCGTCCTTGGCGAATTCATTGTCGGCAAGGCGCGTGGCCAGCGCTTCGTAACTGGCCATTCCTCGGCGAGGGTGGTCGAGAAAGGAATTTACTCCAGAAAATATGAAGCCAAGGCCCTTCACGTCACCTTGCAGACAGTCGTTGAGGATCCGGAGAATCATTTCGTAGTTGGCGTTTCTTGATTGCGAATGGTTGAGGCGGTCGGAAAACACACCCATCTCATCAAGACAAACGAGCAACCCTCGGTAACCGGCCAAGCGGCAGAAAGCAGACATGAGCTTAAGGTAGGAGTAAATATCCTTGTCTTGGATGATGCTCCGCACGCCCAAGGCTTCTCTGGCCTCTGTCTTGAGTTCGTACTCACCTCGGAGCCAGCGGATGGCCGCGCTACGAAGTATCTCGCTGTCGTTTTGGTATCCCTCGTAGTACTTGCCTAGTACCGTCGCAAAGTCGTAGCCGCTCACATATTCTTGGAGGGAGGAAAGCTTGTTTCCGATCTCCCGCGCAACGTCTGGGGCATCTCCCCCGTCTTGGCGCGTTTCGTAGTCGATGCGTGAGATCCATTGCTCGACGATGCTTGGCAGTGCGCCACCGTTCGGCTTGGATCGAATGGACATGTTGCGCATGAGTTCAGAGTAGAGGTTGCGGGCGTGACCCGATGAGGAATGAAGGCGATGGTCTGGCGTGATATCTGCTCGCACGATGACGAGCCTTCGCTCCATGGCAATCATCTCGCACAAATTGAGAAAGAAGCTTTTCCCTGAACCGAAGCGACCGATAATGAAACGAACCGCTGCCGATTCGTCTTCGATACGCTCGAAATCGCGGATGAGAGCCTCGACCTCGTCTTTTCGTCCAACTTGAATGTGGCGTAGGCCAATCCTTGGAACGACACCAGCACGGAGCGACTGTAGAATAGCGGTGCGTTCTCTTGATTTTATCTTGGTGCTCATTCCCCCTCCTCTATGATACTCAATTGTATGACGAAGGAATCTCCGTCCTCTTCGATGAGGTAGTCATCAAGGGCCTCGTCTGCCCACAAGTTTACCGCGTCAACAGTGCCGGTTAGCATGTGTCCCATGTCATGGGCTATCTTTTCAAATGCTTGGCGTTCCCACGTTTCCTGCTCAATTATTTTGAGGACGAAGGCATGAAAGCGTGGCTCTAGATCGCCAAGATCTAGTTGGGATTTGACCGCTGGATTCTGTTCGCCTGCTTCAGACACATCTTTTGTGTCCGTTTCAGGAATGGGTATCTCCCCTTCATCGGAATCTTCAAGCTCGCCCATCGCCTGCCCAATTAGCACAGCCACCTCGGCCGTGTCGGCAATGATGTTTTCCAATACGTCTCGATTCAGCTGCACGGTAGGTGCTGTATTTTTCTCTCCCGTAGGTATGGCTTCTCCGCCTTCCTGTTGCTTTGCATGCTGCACAACGGGCGGTTCATCACTGGTGCCTTCGAGCGCATTCAGAAGTGCGTCGAGTTTACTTTGCTCCACCCCAAGGGCCTTGTATGCTTTCTTGAGCGCACGGCGCTCCCCTGAATCGATGACGCCGTTCGACGCAGCAACGCCCACAAGGAATTCGCCGAGTCCTGCCAGCTCTTTTGGCTTAAGAAAGACCTTTAGGCGCTTGCCCAAGCCGACTAGCTTTGGGGGGTGGCGTATAAGTAGACTGCGGTATGCACCCAATCGGCGTGCTTCGTCCGCACGGAAGCGGAACATCCGGTTGATCACTTCCGAGACATGAAGCATTTCCACTTTTTCTACGTTGCCATCCGCAGCGGCCATGGCCGTTCCCATCTCGAGCATGAGTGCGGCGGCCAGATAGTATCGTTCTATATGAGGGCTTGAAGGTTCTTTGGCACGAACTAGGGCAACAGGCTCCGTCCACCGATACGCACGGAGTATGGTGTGCGGACTAGGCACGACGTAAATGCCCATCATCATGGCTGAGCTGACGATATTCTTGCTCTGGCGTAGCGTTAGTTTCGGGCGTTCGCTAATATCGATCAATGGTGCCAATGCGGAAACGGGAACCTCACACCGACCTCGGTCGTCTGTGTACCGTTCGAATAGCCGGTCCCAAACAGGCTTATCAGGATGCTCAACCTCCTTGCGTAGATCTTCTGGAAGGGCTTCATACTCTTCACGTGATTGTGGCTCAGTACCTTTGGCACGCTTGCGGCTGAGCGGCCTGAGTTCCTCGATACATTCATTCCAAATGTCCACGAGGCCTTTAAATTGACTGGATATACCTAGCACGTTGGGGATGGTGATTTGGGGAGGTCGTCCATTTGCCATTTCGTAGACGATTGTAGGGCTCGCTGGAAAGTACTCAATCTTTCGTTGCCGCTTGGATATACGCAACGTCAAGCCCGATTCATACTTGGCTTGGTATTTCTTCGCAAACAGTTTTCTGAATTCATCAGCGGTGCGTTTGATGACAACGCTATTTTTGGAACGTTGGTCCTGACGTGCTGTTTCGAATGCGAGTTGAAGGGGAAGTGGCTGGTCATGATGTGCAAGCCACGCAAGCCCGAGCGAGAGAATGTCCTCGTGCATTCGCTCGCCATGGCTAACGCACAACTTATTTAGTGTACGGGCCTGAAGGTTTTGAACGGGTTCATAGGCCGATATATATGCAAGAAACGACGAGGCATACCCGAAGAAGGAGCGGTTATCTCCGTATTGATTGAGTAGGCGAATCACTTCTTCGCGAATCAATGGAATGTCTTCTCTGTCAATTATTGCTCGCCGCTCTAATCCGTAGAAGTAAATGAATAAATAACCCATTTCTGGGACTTTGGGGAGCTCCTCATTCGCAAGCCAATCAAGATACGTTGCACGCTGTTCTGGCGTGATTTCTGCGTACTTTGGCCAATAGTCGAGTTCGCGACCCACTGCGTGTTTGGTATTTCCTACAGGTAGTGAGAGATCGAGACAGGACGCTTCATCGTTCGCGGGGGTGCCTTTTGACGTGTAAACCAGCGGACCATCGAGTTCATATGTGCCGATCTGGACTCGATGACCAGGACCAATCCATTGCATCTTGGCGCTGCCCCGGCTCAGGACGGATCGAAATACCGACGAAGGAACTACGGATATATGAATTTCAGGCTCTACATAACGCGGGTCAGGTGAGTTTGTCTTTCCGAACTCACCAAATAGTCTCTTCCACATTTTGGCTCATCCCTCAGTATTGGTTCCACAAGGCTAATCAGACTTGCATGACAATGCAGGTAAGTGCAAATTTTTTCAATATCAGGGCTATTAAACTTGGGAGACACATAGACAGCCACCTACGCCTTGATGCTAGGCCGAGCCGATATATCCACGCAAGATGATTGGTGGTTTTTCAGTCGTTTTCCAACGAATTGTAGTTTCTAACGAGGGTTGTGGGAATGCTGTTCGGCACGCGGGGGGCATGTTGTCACAGGTCGTGAATGCTTACCGGTTATCTTAGCCATCCAAGGTGTGGGTGACCGCGTTGTGCTGGTAGTACCGTGCCTCCCAGGCCCCGCCCCGGTCCTCGAACGGGACCGCCGCAAACCGGTTGCGCCATTCGTTATCTTCGGCGAAGGTCTCCGCCCAGAGCGCGTCGGGCGACGGATAGACCGTGACATAGCCCTCGGCCCCGGTCACCATGTCGATGCGGTAGATGCCCTTGCCGTTCGTCGAGTACGCGAAACGGGTTTCGAGCTTTGCCGCGTATTTCTTGGCCTGGGCCACGCCTTCCGTGTCCGGCAAGTCGCGCCGTTTGGCCTCGATAACCGCCAGCTTGTGCCCGCGATAGACCAGCACATAGTCGGCGATGTCCTGCGTCGCGCGTTTGCCCGCGCCCTGCAAACGTCCCAACGTGATGACCTCACGGCGGACACGGCTGCCCTCCACCACGCCCCAACCGGCGGCCTTGAGGGCGGGGTCGATAAGTTCGGCGCGGGTCTCGGCTTCGTTCATACCGCTTCCGGTGAAGTCAGCCGTTCGATAGCGGCCCCAATCATACGGTCGGAAAAGAGTCTCTGCTTCCGCTCTACTGCCGCCGCGCCCCCTTTCCAGTGGTTCAACGCGCTGCGCACTCCCGTAACGGAAGCGTTGGAAGCATCTTCGTCAATAAGCCATCCCACCGTAGCCAACACCTCCATGCCCAAGGGGGACTGAAAGCCGTCTATCAATCGGTCGGTCTCGATAACGGCATCCGCAAACGGTTCGCACTCTTTACCTCGCAAATAGATATCGAGATAGGAAGCCTTCTCAGGATTGAAGAATATCAGGTCGCAGGGCGAGGCATCGGTCAAACGCTTGTCACACCTCAAATAACTGCCGTCCAGCGCATTGAGCAAATGCGTGAGCTTATGTGCATATGGTCCATACATGTTGGCAGAGAAGTTTAGTTTTAACGGATTCGGAAAAGCATGCTTGATAATGGCACGTTCGAGAAACCATGCCAGTTTCTGAATTTCCAGAATGGAGCAGTCTAATCCCAGCACCTCGTATCTTCGAATCATCTCGGCGATTAAAGCCCGGGCCGGGGTAAGTTTCTCCACACCCCGATTTTTCGCAACATTCTGATATTTCGAGGTCGGCTCGTAGACAAGCACCTCCACGCCCTCAAGCGGCCCAAGTTCCCGCTCAATAATCGGCCTGACGATTGCCCAATCCAACCCGCCATTCCCACAACCGAGCGGGGGAAGCGCAATGGACTGAATTTTTTTGTCGCGAATGACCCGCACCAAGTCCTGCAAGCCTTCTTCGATCCAGTCAAGCCGGGTGCGGCACCGCCAATGCTGCTTGGTAGGGAAGTTGATAATCCACTTAGGACCATCCAATTCGCCCGTGGCCGTCACGAACATCTTTCCTGTCCGCACTTCCTCATGCTTGCAGGCACGGGCATAGGCCTTGAAAGCTTCGGGATACCGCTCCTTGAACATCAGCGCGATGCCCTTGCCCATCACGCCAACCGTATTGACCGTGTTGACAAGGGCCTCCGAATCGGAGCTAAGCAGATTTCCTTGTGTAAATCGAATCATGTGAAGTACCACTCCGGCTTTGTTACTATTTTAAGTTCGAGCGCTCTCTCTGCCACCATAGCGCCAATGTGCTTTGCCCTTGATTTGTTGTAGCACACCACCCCCAGGAGCGCATCCATCGGAACATGCCGGTGCGCGAGCGCCTCGGCCTGATACCGTGTCCCCTTTCCTGGGTCCTCGGGGTCGTTATAGAAGCTGCGTCTTTGAAGGATTTCCCAATCTATATGCTTCAAGTCTGGCAAGCGATTAAAGAATCGACTTTCCTTCACATACGCATGCCCATCCGTAAACACAAAAGGGATTTCCTTTTTGTCGAACATATAGATCGATGTAGTTAAAATTACTATATCTTCATTGGGCCTCTTCGTTACACCGCGATAACCTGTATAGATGTTGTACATCATTTTGGAGTAGGGGGTGAAGTAAAAGGGGACGTAGTCCGCCAGAACCCCGAAGGGTGAAATTTCGACTGCCCGGGTTTTCCGACGCTCAATCAGTCCTTCCAGCCCAATTCCCACGAAATTCGGGTCCAAGACGTTGGCGGATTGCGCGTGTAATCCATGCTCAAGAATCCAGGGCACGTTATCAACGTGTGTGATGCGAAAAATAAGCGCCTTCTTGGGGGATAGTGCTTCACTCATAGCCCGGCCTCCGCGAGGGCTTTGTCGGGATTGGCGGTGAGTTCACCGGCAAAGGCTTTCTGGAGTATCGATTGCTTGCGCCTGGTCATCGGTTCCGCCTTGCTTCCTGGCGCCTTGCGTATAACCGCTCCGTGAAGCCTCCCTCATTTTCAAAGGAGTCCGACAGCGCCGCAAGTTGCCGGTCGAGAAGACTGCATGCCACGGCGATGAGGAGAAGCGCGGCGTTGGCCGCAATTTCAGCGTAGGTGGGGGGAGTGGACTTTGTGGACGGGGTGGACGGCGTGGACCCCGGAAACTGTCCGCTTTGTCCACCTCGTCCACAGACTCCACCCCGCCCATGGAGCTCCCGTGCCCACTTAGAAACCTCCTCCGCCGTCGTGCAACGCCGGGCGAGCAATTCATCGCGGCGCGTGTCGCTACGCTCCCAGAGCGTCAAACCCCGATGCCGCAAGAAATCCTCATAATCCAGCCGCAATTCCTCCAGGCTTGCCCGGGCCACACTCGTCAGCTTCAACTCAAACTTCTTCGACGTCCCCGACGCCTGGCTCCCCTCCGCGATATTCTGCACCCCCGACCGCGCCGCCTGTACCATCTGGTCATGCGTCCGGCTCCGCTTATCGATGTAGCGGTCACAGAAACGCACCGTCACATCATAAGCCAACTGCGCGACCTGAAAACTCTTCAGTTTCCGGTATCCCCCATGCTTCGGAATCAGCGGATCATCCTGACGAGGAACGCCCTGTTCCCCCCGGCCATGCTGCCCACCCTGTCTACTCATAATCTGTCCTCCACCAGAACTTTATCAGGATTGGCCATGAGTTCGCCAGCAAAGGCTTTCTGGAGAATGGATTGCTTGAGTTCGGCGAGGGAGGCGAGTTCAGGGTAGGTGGGGGGAGTGGACTTTGTGGACTTTGTGGACGAGGTGGACCCCGGAGCCGGTTCGTTGGCCGTGGTGGCTGTGGTGGCTGTGGTGGCCGCAGTGGCCGCAGTAGCCGCAGTAGCCGCAGTAGGGCCGGTGGGCTGCTGTCCACCCCGTCCACGTTGTCCACCCTGTCCACTACTCATAGCCCAGCCTCCGCGAGGACTTTGTCGGGATTGGCCGTCAGTTCCCCGGCAAAGGCTTTCTGGAGAATCGATTGCTTGAGTTCGGCGAGGGAGGCGAGTTCAGGGTAGGTGGGGGGAGTGGACTTTGTGGACGAGGTGGACCCCGGAGCCGGTTCGTTGGCTGCAGTGGCTGTGGCGGCTACGGTGGCTGTGGTGGCAGTGGTGACCGCAGTGGGGCCGGTGGGTTGCTGTCCACCGCGTCCATGTTGTCCACCCTGTCCACTACTCATAGCCCAGCCTCCGCGAGGACTTTGTCGGGATTGGTCGTCAGTTCACCGGCAAAGGCTTGCTGGAGTATCGATTGCTTGAGTTCGGCCAGGGCGTAGAGTTTTTGTTGGTAGAGGGTTTCGAGGCGCTGGGTTTCCAATGCTAGGGCGTCCAGTGATGAAACAATCCGATGCTGGCACTCTAGGCTGGGAAAGAAGAAATGCTCATTTTCAAAGGTTGCGAGGTTAATGTTGTCCTGGGCGCTACCCTTGCCTTTTGATTGTATGCGTGCCTTTACAGATTGAAGGAGGTACTCGACGAAGCCATTGGTCGTCTGCTGATCATCGACGACGATGCCAATGATGCTATCGGGGAAGCAGGCATCAAAGTTGAGTATGCCGGTTTCCGCGATATTTGCGGCGATAGTTATGCAGATTGTGCCTTTGGGCCAAAGCTTGCTTTGCGCGAGGCCCTTTTCGCTGTAAGTTTGGCTGAAGCCGTAGATAAGATGCTCGCAATTTCGCACATTCCCGGTCTGTATAAAGGGGTAAGGTCCGCCATAAAGCGCGGGGGCATTTCGGGGGCGATGTTTTGACTTGCCGCGCCCGAAGTCTGAGGATACATCCCCAAGCGTCTTCTCCACCCACCCGTCGCCTTTTTGGGTGAAGACGGCATTGAGGTGGCTTTCGAAGAGTTCGCGGGCGTTGGCGAGGTTCTTCTCGGCATGGGCGACCAACCTGGCGATTCCCGCAAACGCCTCATCGAGGATCGCCACGATACGCTCCTGTTCGGCGAGGGGCGGGAGGAGAACCTGAAACGTTTGAAGTTGATCCTTGGTGAGTGCCTGCCGGGTAGCCCCGGCTTTCTCTCCCGTTTCGAGAAGGCCATCCTTGTATTCCTTTGCGACAAGGAGGTAAGAGAGAAAAACGGAATCAACGAGATCGCGCCTTGGACGAATTATGGAAACATGCTGGTTTACCCTCTGGTTGCATAAATCCGAGTTTTAGATGAGCTTATATGCCTCTCAGGGGCGCATAATCATTGAGCAAAATTCGTTTTGGAGTACTGTCAGGAGTGGGTAGCTGGACTGCACTCCCGGTGAGGTCCTTAGCCTT
>JAJRPE010000327.1 GCA_024280935.1 Candidatus Hydrogenedentota bacterium | reverse complement strand
TGCTCCGCTTGGGCACGTACTTCTTTTTCTTCTTCGGCTCGGGGGGGGCGACTTTGTCTTCCACCATCTGGCGGACGGCCTTGATGTGCTTTTTGTAAAGCTCCGAAGGGACCTCGTCGAGGAAACGACTGGTCTTCGACATGCGCTCTTTGCCGTTGCGGACGCGGGACAGGGTCTCAAACATGGTGACGTGGCGTTTCCCCCGGGTCAGGGCCACGTAGAAGAGGCGTCGCTCTTCTTCGATGGTGTTTTCCTTGATGCTGCGCTCGTGGGGCATAAGGCCGTCTTCCACGCCCATGAGAAACACGAAGGGGAATTCCAGACCCTTGGCGCTGTGGATGGTCTGGAGGGTCACGCCCGATTTTTTTCGGTCATCTTTGTCAAAGCGGCTTTGATCGGTGTTGAGGTGGCTCTCGTCAAGGAAACCACTCAACGAGGGTGACTCCGCCTTTTCCTCGTAGTCGCCAATCGCTTTCACGACGACCTCCACGTTGTTCCAGCGGCTGCTGGCTTGCTGTGGGGTCTTGCAGGAGCGTTCGATTTCGCCGTGGTAGTCGATGTCGTTGATGAGATCCTCGACGATTCGGCGGAGGGTGCCTTTTTTCTCCTTGAAGCGCGTGCGGTACTTGCTGAGTAGGGCCAGAAAATCGCGTAGGCCACGCTCCACCTTTTGCGCCTTGAACTGTATTAGCCGGTCTTCGCCTGTGGTGTCCAGCGCCATTTGGGTGGGTCCGCCATCGATGCCCCGCTTGAGCAACTCGGCCGTGGCCTGGCCCAGAGAAAGTTTTTCGTCGCGGCAAAGCTCGTGAATCTTGTGGAGGGTCGCATCGCCAATACCACGGCGGGGCATGTTCACCACGCGCAGGAAAGCCGCCTCATCGCGGGGGTTGACGATCACCTTGAGATAGCTGATGATATCGCGCACTTCCGCCCGCTCGAAGAAATCCTGACCGCCCACGACGATGTAGGGGATGCCTGCCTGGCGCAGGGTCACTTCGAGGGGGCGGGATTGCTGGTTGGAGCGGTAGAGGTAGGCGAAATCACTGTAGCGCGCGCCCGTGCGGTCTTGGATGAACTTCATCCATTTCAGGGCCTCGTCGGCTTCGGCCTCTTCGTCGCTACAGATGATCCAGTCGAGGAGACGGCCCTTGCCCAATTCGGACCAGAGCTTTTTTTCTTTGCGGGCCGTGTTGTGGGCGATGACCGCGTTGGCCGCTTTGAGTATCGTCTCCGTGGAGCGGTAGTTCTGGTCGAGGGTAATCACTTTGGCATCGGTATAGTGTTTGTCGAAATCGAGAATGATGCTGGAATCCGCGCCGCGCCACCCGTAGATAGACTGGTCGTCGTCGCCCACTACGCAAAGGTTCCGGTGCAGCGACACGAGCTTTCGGATAAGCTCATACTGCACCTTGTTCGTGTCCTGGTACTCGTCCACCATGACGTACTTGAAGGCGTCGCGGCACTGGGCGTGCATGGCGGGGTGTTCATTCCAGAGGCGGAGGGTGAGCAGCATGAGATCATCAAAATCGACACTGTTGGCGGCACGCAGGGCCGATTGATAGCTCTCGTAGACCACGGCTATATTCTCGGAATATTTCTCCTCATTCTCCGTTTCAACGGGCGGCGGCTTATCGGGATCGGGTGCCTCATTGGCATTTTTCAGGAGGCTGATTTGAGACTGAAAGGTGCCCATGTTGAAGCTCTCGGTGCTCCCGAGGTCTTCCACCACCCGGCGAAGGAGGGTGCGGGAATCGCTATCGCCCGCGATGCTGAAATTCTTCCGATAGCCCAGGTGACTGATGTGCTTGCGCAGCACCTGGAGGCAATAGCTGTGGAAGGTGGAAATGACAATGGTGTTGGCGATTTTCTTGCCCACCAGATCCGCCACGCGCTCGCGCATTTCGACGGCCGCCTTGTTGGTGAAGGTCACCGCGAGGATTTCACTGGGTACCGCAAGCTGGGATGCCAGGATGTGGGCGATGCGCTGTGTAATCACCCGGGTCTTACCGCTGCCGGCACCGGCCAAGACCAACACAGGACCCTCGGTGTGGCGCACGGCCTCGCGCTGGCTGGGGTTCAGGCCTTGGAGAAATTTTCTGGATTGGGGCAAAACAGGTCTTCCCATGGGGTACATCGCGGGGCAGAGGAATGCGGGAAACAGGAGGGCGGGTTTTCCTGCCCGCCGTAAACGTTTACCGCAGGTCAGAGGAAGGCGGGATTGTAGCAGGATGGGGCGGCTGGTTCTAGTTGACTTTTGGGGTGAGACTCGTTCCCGAAAGGCCTGCTGCGGGCGGCAGCCGGAATCCGATGAGGGGCGTATTCCGTGCGGTGCCGCAGTTGGAGCACTCCACCAACTCTGGCGGGTGGATGTTTTCGCAGGATTCGCAGCGCCAATTGGGCGATAAAAGCTTTGAGGGAACGGCCTTGGGAGATGCTGCCACGCCAGGTTGGGACTTCGGGGCGGATGGCTCCTCATTCGCGATAAACTGGAGAAGGCGTTGGCGGGAGATAAACCAATGGGCACCAATGCGTCTGCCGGGAATTTCACCTTCGCAAAGAAGTTTTTCTACTTCGGCCTCGGAGAGGGAAAGCAACTGGGCTGCGTCGGCTACGGTCAAAATCTCTTTATCCACGGCCCCTCCTTTCCAGCACGCTCCTGCTTCTGGAGATGTACCATATAAGCTGGTTTTTGGAAAGGGGGCTACTTTCTGACCAGCGCCAGCAGACGCTGTAGTTGTTTGACGACATCGGGATGTTGCATCCAGAGGTTTGTCGTTTCTGATGGGTCTTGCTCAAGGTTGTAGAGTTGTCCTGTGGCTTCACCTTCGGAAGCTTCGATTTCGCGTGGGCGGGTGAAGCCGCCGGAGCCTCGGCGCGGGATCATTTTCCATGGACCCTGCCGGATCGCGAAGTGGCCCCACAGGGAGTGGTGAATGGCAAATTCGCGCACAGGCTTCTCTGTTTTTTTACCGAGCAACGTGGGGAGGATGTTGCGGCTGTCCTCGCCTGCCTTTGGCGGCATGTTGGCCCCGACAATTGCCGCGCATGTCGCGATGAGATCCGTTAGTTCGATTAGCGCGTCGCTCGTTGTTCCCGCAGGAACGTGGCCCGGCCAGCGCGCGATGAAGGGGACACGGTGGCCGCCTTCCCAGATATCCGCTTTTGTACCGCGCAGGTGGGCGTTTCCTTGGTGCCCGCGATCCTTCACATATTGCCCGCGCCGGTTGATCCGGTAGTATTTGAGGTCATCCGCTTCACGGGGTTCCCACCAATGGTAGAGGCCGCCATTGTCGGAGGTGAAAACGACCAGTGTGTTATCCGCGATACCGGCGCGATTGAGAGCGTCCAGCACCGCGCCCACGGTGGCATCGACTTCGACGACGAAGTCGCCGTATTCGCCCGCCGCGCTTTTGCCGCGAAATTCTTCGTTGGGCACAAGAGGCAGGTGGGGCGCGGTAAGTGGTAAGTAAAGAAAGAAGGGGCGGTTGGGGTGTTCGGATGCCTGCTCTTCGATGTAACGGACCGCTTTGCCCGTGAGCGTCGGCATCACGCTGGTAATCGTAAAATCGGGCGAGCGCACTCCTTCGTCCACCGAGATGAATTCGGTCTTGATGCGGGGCGAATCAATTGTTGGAACTATGACCGGGCGGTTATTTTCGATGTAACAGAACGGCGCCATGTTGAGCGATGCGGAGATACCGTAGTACCAGTCAAAACCGACGGCCAAGGGTCCGCCAGTCACCGGCTTACTATAGTCAATGTCACGACCATGCCGCGGTGGCGTACGCCGATCCAACGGAACGGCGGGGATGGCTTGGCCGTCTTTGCCGGTCCACTGCATGCCGAGATGCCACTTGCCGACACAGGCCGTGTTGTAGCCGTGTTTTTTAAGCAGGGCGGGCACGGTCAGGCGGCCTTTCTCGATGAGTGGCGGGTCGAAACCGTCGAGGACGCGGTATTTCAGCCGCGTCCGCCAGCAATAGCGGCCGGTCAGGATGCCGTAGCGCGTTGGTGTACACACGGCAGAGGGCGTGTGCGCGTCGGTGAAGCGCATTCCCTGCGTGGCAAGGCGGTCGATGTTTGGTGTCGGAATCTTTGATTCGGCGTTGTAGCAGCCCACGTCGCCGTAGCCAAGGTCGTCGGCGAGGATGTAGACGATATTGGGCCGCGCCGCTTCGTCCGCTTGCGCCCCGGCTGACATCATGCAAAGGAAGAGTCCTGTAATCATCAATCTAGCGCTGAAATGTCGCTCCATCATTGCCTCCTTCGCGGTGCTTCTCCGTGTTCCTAATTTTCCAGTGGGGATAGCTTTTGCCGTAAGCGTTCACGACACGGGCAACTATAGTCGACAAAAAGACCGTCGGGTGCCACGGGTAGGCCCGGTAGGGTTTACCCGTGCAAAACCGCAGCCTCTTGAATCTGGATCGCCTCCCTCAGCGGTAGAAACTACACGGGTAAGCCCTGAGAGGCCTACCCGTGGCACCCGACGGTTGTTTTTTAAGGGCCAAGAGATGGCATGGGCCGTGAACGCTTACCTTTTGCCGATGTGCCGCCCTGCGGCGCGCCCAGGCAGATGCGGAAACCATCCCGGGAGTCTGAATAGGTGACACTATGAATCCCCAGGCGAACCGCGCAGCGGGCATTGCCGGGAACGTCGTAGAAATTTCCTCCCCGGCAGACGGGACGTGTTACTGTGCGTTGTTCTGCATCGTCATAGTGTATATTTTCGTGTCCGCCCTCTGGATCAAAGTGGTCCAGGACAAATTCCCAAACGCCGCCGCACATGTCCGCCAATCCGAATCCGTTCCGCCCTCTTTCGCCATAATGATCGACAGGCGAGACCATGGCAAAGCCATCGCTCCATGGAAGCCTGGCGCGGGGCCAACTGTAGTCTTCACCGGGCAGAAAATCCATGCCCGAAATATTCAACCTTCCCTTGGCGTCGCTTAAATCGTTTCCCCACCAGTAATAACTGCTGTCACTACGGCCGCCGCGACAGGCGTAGGCCCACTCCGCTTCGGTCGGCAACCTGTACACCAAATGGTCGGGAAGTGAGCCAGCGTCTTGTTCCTTTTTCGTAAGCCATGCGCAAAAAGCATTCATATCGTTATAGCTCACACAGACGACAGGGAAATCATCCCTTTGCGCCACGCCATGGTTGGGATCCCTCCAGCTCTTATCTTCCATGGCCATCCACGGAGACGGGAACTCCCCGGCGCTGTTGCGCTGTGGAACCCACTTTCTATTGAAGCACTGTGTTTTTCCGCCAGGTTTCTCCGCGTCCGTGACAAATCCAGTTTCATTCACAAAGGCTCGAAACTGCCCCACGGTAACTTCGGTGCGCCCCATCCAGAAACCGTTGTTTACGCGCATCGGCCTGGATTTTCCTTCGTAGGACTCTCGCTCGCCTCCGCCGGAAGAGAATTCCGCACCGCCTTCTTTCCCGACGGCCCATTTCTTTTCGGCGGGCGTGCTGCCCATCTTGAAGTCACCGGGCGGAATGTAAACCAGTTCGAGCGTGGCATCGCGCCCCAGATCGACCTGTTTAGTAGCGCCTTTTGTCGGCTCGTCGGCTTGGGCAGCCGAGTTCGCTCCAAACAGCAAGCCGACCGCCAGTAGGCAGCCTGTGAGACGGCAAATAGTGGCCTTCCTCGCGGTGTTCGAATCTTTCATGATATGTATCTCCAAGGGCTAGCCTATGCAACCCCGCAGGTTTTGTCAAGTCCTTGCTCCAAAGGACGTGGCAACAATTGGGAGCGCAGGCGTCTCGCCTGCTGAGTAGCAAACAGAACCTGAGATCAGTTGGACCCTTTGACGCGAGCACTTGCCCTTGGCTTCAAGTCGACCTTGGTAAATGCGTGCCAAAGGCACGCAAAGCAGGCGAGCCGCCTGCGCTCCCACTTGGCAACGCCCGCCTACCCTTTACGGCGTTGAACCTTCTGCAAGCCCGCTTCCAGGGCCGTAATCTCCTTGTCCGCCACTTGGGGCTGGTAGCGGGTGGCGGCCCATTGGCGGTACCACCGGGCAAGGGCGCTTCCTTTGGCATCCTCGGGGAGGTTTTCTTCGATTTCCTTGGCGAAGCTGTGGAGGGTCACGTGGGGCTGCCGGGTGAGGCGGTGTTTCTTCAATATCCACCGGTCCATGGTGGATAGTTGGGTTTGCATTCGTTGTGTTTGAACATCGGTGTCGGTGGGACGACCCAGTCTGCGTTGGCGCAGTTTACGAAGTAGTATCCAGACAGCTACGCCTCCGGCGACCAGCAATAGAACCATCCACCACGCAGCGCGGATAAATCCGACAATTCCGAGCAAGAGCGTGCGGAGCAGGTTGGCCACCATGAGCCATGCCCCTTCCTTCAGCGCCGTGAGCAGCCGTTTCACCTGGAGCGCGATCATGCTCCAGAAATCGTGTAGGCGGTTTGTCCCTTGATCCTGACCGGCTTCGGGAAGCCCGCTTGCCGGGGTGGCCTCCACAATGAACCAGCCCTCATCTTCGTCCCAGGCTTCCACCCACGCATGGGCGTCACGGTTCCGGGCCACCCAGTAGTCCGCGAAAGGATGCTGCTCCCACACGCCCACCCCCGTCACATAGCGCGTTGGCACACCGACTGCCCGGAGCAGCAGGGCTGCGCCGGTGGCAAAAAACTCGCAGTGGGCATCGGGCAGGGGATCGGAAAACAAAAAATACTCCATGGCGTTTGCCCCCTTGGGGATTTCGATTCCGAGCACATAGTCATAGTTCGCGGTGAAGTATTGGGTAATCGAATTTGCCTTTCCCAAGGTCGTTGTGTGATTGCCGCAAATGGACGCCGCCAGCGTCTTCAGTCGGGTTGCCAGCTCTGTAGGAAGCTTGGTATAGAGGATGCGTTCCTCCTCCGAGAGGGGGTGCATGGGCGCGTTGGATGCCGTGAGTACCTGGTAGGGCTGACCATGCATTGCCGTCACCGCCTGCACCACCTGGGCTTCGTTCACCATCACTTTGCCGGCAGCGAGGCCTGCCCACCCCGTAGTCTTTGGGGTAAACATGGCCCGGTCAATGGCGGAGTCTGGATAGACCACGAGGGTTTTCGACAACTCCTTGGCTTCGGGCGTTACGGGGTAAAGATTCTCGTTGTGCCACACGGGGGTATAGCCATCGGGGCCACGGTCTACCGGCGATGGTGCGCTTCCTGGCGTAAGGGCCGACCAGGAGGTGCCATTGTATTTGCCGTAGACTTGACCCCGGAGGTAGCCCGGACTCGTATCTGCCACGATTTGCAGCGCGATATGGTCGAAATTCTTCCCCTTGATATCCGTCATGCTGTTGAGCCGGGCGGTCTGCTGGTTTCCAAGGGTGCTCAGCCGGTCGCCCATTCGTTTTGCCATCCACCGCGCTACGACGCGATCACTGTTGCCCAGAACCCACGCCGTCCCAGCGGCGAGCAGCAGGGACAGCAGGAAGCAAATACCGAGCAAGGTGTAGCGACGAAGCCGGTATGGCATAACCTTTTCATTACGTTCTTGCCCGGCGGCGTAAAAGAGGCCCATGAGAAAGCCAAAGGACATGGCAAGGCCGAATACATGGGCACGCAAATCTGGAGGCGATAAGTAATTGTCCGCAGCGAAGGCCAAGGCCATGGCACCGAGGAAAGGATAGTATCCAGGCAGGCCTTGATTATTGCGCCAGAAATACTGCTGCGCCTGCACCATCATCAGGCCCAAGGCCAGGGCGAGGGACAGATTCCGGTCAAATTGGGCTGACCGGGAGGGGGTCAAATGTTGTAGATCGAGCCACCACCAGCCGAGGTACAGGGCCAGGATCATTCCGCTGGTGACGTACTTTATCCGGTAGCCCCAGTTCAACTGTGACCAAGGCCAGTACCCGATGAGGGCAACCATGATCGCAAGGCCCGAAATACTCCTGTAGCCCATGGTTTTCCAGAGGAGCGTTGCTTCCACGACGAGCATGGCGATACCGATTGTGCGACGTCCCATCACAGCGTGTCCACCCCACCTTCCGCTACGGCAGCCAGGGAGACCTGTTCTACATGGGGTGTCCAGGCATAGGCGGAATCCAGCGGCTCGGTGGTATCACCATCCCGGACCACGATAACCTTGAGGCTGCATCCGGCTTCTGCCGCTGCGCGGACCACATGCTCGCGGGTACGGTCCCAATCCAGGAAGAGGCAGACCACGGAGGAGATGTTGTGCAGCTCATCCACCAGGGCGGGTGCAAGTCGCTCGAAGGGGTTATCCACGGTATGGCCGACCCCCGCGAGAATTTCCAGCACATTATCGAGGTGGGCCGTGTGGCGTCCTGCCCGGAAGACGTGCAACTCCGGTCCGGCGGCGAAAAGATCGATAAGGTACTCGCCTCGGGAAAGGGCATCCGCCACGGCGGCCGTGAGGCTTACGGCGGCTTCGAAATCCGGGAAGCCCGCCGGGCTTGGCGGCGTGGTCTTGCCGGTGAAGGTGTCGAGCACGAGGGCGATGCGGCAGTAGTATTCTTCCTGGAACTCGCGCA
The DNA here is from genome assembly GCA_024280935.1 of Candidatus Hydrogenedentota bacterium. Classification (GTDB taxonomy): domain Bacteria; phylum Hydrogenedentota; class Hydrogenedentia; order Hydrogenedentales; family JAEUWI01; genus JAEUWI01. Next base: position 4,895 of record JAJRPE010000327.1, on the reverse strand, counting down.
CGGCGGGCTTTGACAGGCGTGCCCATGCGCGGAAATCAATGTGGCGGACGGGGTCTCCCGGCACGTATTCCCGATTGCCGATGTACTCGGGGGACTCGCCCACATGGGATGTTAAGGCGATGCCGCCGGGTTGGTAGCGGGTTCCAATGGGGATGTCTATCTGATGGATGGGATGGAAGGTTGGCAGCACCAGGAAGGGCCAGGGAGCGGTTTTTCCGGCGGGGGTGCGGTAGAGGTTCAGGGGGAAGGTGGAGAAGGCGATGAGTCCCGGCATTTTGTACTGCCCTCGCCGCCGGGGGATGATTTTCACGCCGTAATGCACCGTCTCGCCCTGTGGAATCACCGCGACCACCTCTGGTGCGGCGTCTTGGTCCATTTCCAGGGGCAAGAGAAAGAGTCCTGCGCCCAGAGAGAATTGGGGACTGCGTTGGGGGTTGTGGAGGGCGCAGCGGATCGTCAATGGCTGGTCCACGGCACCGCGTACCGGGAAATCGGCGCTAATCGTAACTTTTGGCCGGAGCGCCCAGCCCATGAGAAAGGCGATGACACCCGGTGCCGTCCAGGCGCAGACCACGAGGTAGACGGGCCGGTCAATGCCACTGATGCCCATGGAGGTTGTGGCGACCCAGCCCCCGAAGACCAGCCAGCCCAGCGGCGTTACCCGAAAGGCCAGCAGCCACACCAGCAGTCGATGCAGGCTCGGAATCACCACAAAATCTTTGCGCTGCATAAACTGCGCCAGCGTCATTCTGCCGCGCCCCATCGGCATCAAAACAAGGTATAAATGAAGGGTGCAACGACGGAACCCTGGGCAAGCACAATCAGCGCGCCGAAGAGGACCATGAAAAGGATAATGGGGCCAAGCCACCATTTTTTTCGGACTTTGGCGAAATCCCACAGTTCGCGGATGATAGACGACTTGGCCATGGCTGTTTTCTCCTGGAGATGCGGCTGGGGAGCTTAGTATTGCTTTTCACTTTGGGCTGCATCGTAGCGCTCTGAGTCACGCCGGATCCAATAGCTGTCGTTTTCCTCGGGTGCCCATGTCGTGTCCAGGAGGGGTTTTCCGAGCAGGCTGTTCACTGCCCGCACGGCGGTGAAGACGCCATAGAAAAATAACGAAAGAATCAGGGTGGACATGATCGTGCCCATAACTACGGCGATACCCATCCAGACTTTTTGCAGAGGGAGCAGTACAATCGCGGTATCGGTCTTGAACAGGGTGTCAATAAGGACCGGAATCAGGAGCAAAACCCCTGCGATGAAAAAGGCTGGATGTAAACCCGAACGCCACAACAGCACTCCGCCGATAAGGAAAGATGCCACAGCAACGACCATGGCGAATTGGTGACGTTCACGGCGGCCGCTCTTGATGGATTTTAGTTCGTCGAGAATCATTTAGAAAGCTCCGGCATAGACGAGGAGGGCATGAATATTTCAAGCGCTAACAATATCAACATATACGAGTACCCGCAGAGAACTCAAAGAGTATTTTTTGTTTTCTGCCACGGATGACTCAGGGCAGCCGTTGGCCGCAACCAAAAATATTTTTACCACGAAGACACGAAGAGCACGAAGAAGAAAGTAATGAAGAACGAAAAATGAGTAGCCGCAAGAGAACGCAGAGAGCGCAAAGTAAAACGGCTCTTTGAGTTCTCTGCGTTCTTTTGTGGTCAAAAATTTGGTTACGGCCAGAGGCTTTGCTACGTTCATTTGTGGTAGTCCCTGCCACCTTCAATCCAGTTCAAATTCCCGTTTCCAATCCGTATCGCCCACCAATTTGGGCTGGTCGGACTTTGCCAACACACAGTCTTCCAGCACCAGGTAGTCCATATCGGTTCGCATGAAGCAGCGATAGGCGTCTTCGGGCGTGCAGACGATGGGTTCGCCCCGCACATTGAAGGAAGTGTTGATAACCACCGAACAGCCCGTCTTCGCCTTGAAGGCCCGCAGCAAACGATGGTAACGGGGGTTGGTGTCCTCGTGTACGGTCTGGATGCGGGCCGAGTAGTCCACGTGGGTCACGGCGGGAATGGTCGAGCGGCACACGTTCAGCTTTTCGATGCCAAAGAGCGCGGCCTCGTCCTCCGTCATGGCCCGCCGTAACGATTCCTTCACCGGGGCAACCAGAAGCATGTAGGGACTTTCCACCTCCTGCTCGAAATACTCCGAGACATCCTCGGCCAGCACCGAAGGCGCAAAAGGGCGAAAGCTCTCGCGGAATTTAATCTTGAGGTTCATGGTTTCCTGCATCTTGGGGGAGCGGGCATCGCCAATAATGGAGCGTCCGCCCAATGCCCGGGGACCAAATTCCATGGCCCCCTGAAACCAGCCGACGACATTTTCCTTGGCGATATGGGTCGCCACCTTTTCCGAGAGCGTCTCTTCGTCCAATTGGGTGTAGGGATAGCCGTGCTCATCGAGAAAGGCGCAAATTTCCTCGCTGGAATAGGAGGGGCCGAGGTAAGAGCCTCGCTGGGAGTCGATGGCGCCGTCTGCCACCCTTGGCTCGTCTCTATATTGGTGCCAGGCGTATAGGGCTGCGCCGAGTGCCCCGCCCGCATCACCGGCGGCTGGTTGTATCCAGATATTCTCAAAGGGGCCTTCGCGGAGCAGTCTGCCGTTGGCCACGCAGTTCAGGGCCACCCCGCCCGCAAGGCAGAGATTCTCACTGCCCGTTTCGGTATGTATGTGCCGCCCCATGCGCAACATGGCTTCTTCGGTTACTTCCTGCACCGAACGGGCCAAGTCCATCTCGCGCTGGGTCAGTTCGGATTCTGGCGCACGCCGTGGCCCGCCAAACAAATCATCAAAGCGGCGATTGGTCATGGTCAATCCGGCGCAGTAGTTAAAATACTTCATGTTCATCTTGAAAGAGCCATCGTCTTTCAGATCAATAAGCTCATCAAGGATGGTCTGCACATATTTCGGCTCACCATAGGGCGCGAGGCCCATGACCTTGTATTCGCCCGAGTTCACCTTGAAGCCCGTGTAGTACGTGAAGGCCGAATAGAGCAAGCCGAGGGAGTGGGGGAAGTGTATTTCGCCCGCCATGCGCAGGCGGTTTCCTTCGCCCACCCCGTAACTCGTGGTGCTCCATTCGCCCACGCCGTCAATGGTCAAAAAGGCCGCACGCTCAAAGGGTGATGGGTAGAAGGCCGACGCGGCATGGGATTCGTGATGCTCGGGAAAGAGGATCGTGCCTTCGTAGTCGAGTCGATTCGCGATGTGATCCTTGAGCCATATTTTGTCTTTGAGCCAGACCGGAATCGCCTTGATAAAAGAGCGAATCCCCTTGGGCGCGTAGGCCAGGTGGGTTTGTAGAATGCGCTCAAACTTGAGGAAGGGCTTGTCGTAAAAGGCGACCAGGTCGATATCTGCCGGGCTAAGGCCTGCTGATTTCAGGCACCAGGCGACCGCGTGCTCTGGAAAGGACTGATCGTGCTTGATACGGGTAAAGCGTTCTTCCTGGGCGGCGGATACGATGCGTCCATCCTGCACGAGGCACGCGGCGCTGTCATGGTAGTAGGCCGAGATGCCCAGTATGTTCATGGGGTATACTTTCTCATGCCTCTTGTGCCAGGAGTTGGCGTAGGTACTCCGCGTAGGCGCTTTTGCCCATGGAGTCCGCTTCTCGCTGCACATCTTCAGAACCAATCCAACCTTGCTTCCAGGCGATTTCTTCGAGGCAGGAAATCTTGAGGCCCTGCCGCTCTTCGATGGCCTGAACAAACTGGCCTGCTTCCATAAGGCTTCGATTGGTGCCCGTATCCAGCCAGGCGACCCCCCGGCCCAGAACCTCAACACCAAGCTGCCCCTGCTCCATGAATAGCCGGTTGAGATCCGTGATCTCCAGTTCGCCCCGGGGACTGGGCTTCAGTGCGCGGGCCATGGCTACGACCTCGGAACCATAGTAGTAAAGACCTGGTACCGCGTAGTGGCTCTTGGGCTTGTCGGGTTTTTCTTCCAGGCTGATGGCTTTGCCCGAATCATCAAACTCTACAACGCCATAACGCTCGGGATCACCCACGTAATACCCAAAGATACGCGCTCCCGAAGTTAGTGTCGCGGCATCTCGAAGCAGACCGGTTAAACCATGACCATAGAAAATATTGTCGCCCAGTACCAGGCACACCGGGCTGTCGCCCACAAAGTCGGCGCCGATAGTAAAAGCCTGGGCCAGCCCTTCGGGTTTGGGTTGCTCGGCATAGTCGATGCGCATGCCCCAGCGGCTTCCATCGCCCAGAAGCCGCCGAAAACTGGGCAGGTCCTCTGGCGTGGAAATAAGGAGGACTTCCCGGATGCCGGAGAGCATGAGAATGCTCAGGGGATAGTAGATCATGGGCTTGTCGTAGATGGGGAGTAGTTGCTTGCTGACTACCCGTGTCAGAGGGTGAAGGCGCGTGCCCGCACCACCCGCGAGAATGATACCCTTCATATGCGCTTCCTGCCCCTGTCGGGACTGCGGCCCGCAGGGTTTATGGCATCATACACGATGCCGCCCATGTCACAACGAGTCCAGAGCATAGCATGGTGTTGGCAATCAGGTCACATTTTGAAGTTCGTAGCGTGGATTGAATACTTTGGGATTGAAAGGACGACTACGAAGTTCCGCTCGTGCCGCACGATCCCCAAAAGGCGAGCTCGTGCGCAGGCATGGCGCAACGCCTTTTGTTCCCCTCCTTGGAGGGGTTAGTGGGGGGAGCGCGTGGGTGAGGATTAACCCACCCCCAGCCCCTCCGAGGAGGGGAGCCTTTTCGGCTCCGTAACGACTAAGGTGAGCTTCGCCCACAACCCAAAAACTTGCTTACAGTATTCGCACTCATGTCAATATCCGTAACCAACTGAAATACTGACTGTTACAGGAATTTCTCCTGGGACTCGCATAAACCTTC
>JAJRPE010000326.1 GCA_024280935.1 Candidatus Hydrogenedentota bacterium | reverse complement strand
CTGGGCATCGGCCTGTTGCCAGGCTTCTTTACGGGGCGCGAGTTTTCCGATGAGGAGCATAAGGACTACCAGGGAGACAAACACGACGCCCAGGAAGTGGAAACTGTGAATCTTTTCGGCCAGTCCCTTGAATCCGGGTGCCCAGTAGCCGAGGGCGATGGTGGCGAAACCCAGGATCAGGGCGATGTTCGCGGCGATACCGGGTACACGCTTGCTCAGGATGCCCACCACGACCACGGCAAAGATGGGGATAAAATAGAGACCGTTCATCTGTTGCAAGTAGCCGAAGATGCTCTCCTGTCCTGCGAGGGCCGGTGCGATGCACATGGCGAAAAGGGCGATGGCGATACCGAAAGTCTTGCCGGACTTAATAACCTGTGCGTTGTCTGCGTCGGGGTTAATCCAGTTCTTGTAGACCCCCAGGCTGAATAGCGTACACGTGCTATTCAGCGCCGAGTTAAAGGAACTGAGAATCGCGCCCACCATGACGGCCGCAAAAAAACCAGTGAGCGGCGCGGGCAACACGTTTCTCACCAGGGTGCCGTAGGCATGGTCGGCCTTGAGTCCGTCGGCGGCGTAGAGGTGGAAGGCAATAACGCCGGGCAGCACGAGAATCAGTGGCGCAAGCACTTTGAAATAACCCGCAAGCAAGACGCCTTTCTGACCTTCCTTCAAACTGCTGGCCCCGAAGGTCCGCTGGATGATTTGCTGGTTTGTACACCAATAGAAAAGGTTGAGCAGGAGCACGCCGGTGAACAACGTGGAGAAGGGCACGGACTGCTCGCCCCCGCCAATAGAATTGAGTTTTTCCGGGTGCTCAGTCCGCAGGGTTTCGAGTCCCTGAATAAACCCGCCATCACCGCCCAGCACGCTAAGGCCGAAGTAGGTAATAAGCACACCGCCTACCAGGAGTCCCACACCGTTAATGGTGTCGGAGACGGCCACCGTGCGGAGTCCGCCAAAGATAGCGTAGAGGGAGCCGATGATGCCCACCAGCCACACGGTCAGCCAAAGTACGGTTGTGTCGGAACCGATGCCCGTGAGTGCTTTCATGTCCAGGATGCCATTGAGTCCCGTAGCCCCGGTATACAGAATGATGGGCAGCAGAATAGCTGTGTAGGCAAAGATGAAGATGATGTTGGTAATGGCCCGGGTATTGTGGTCAAAACGAAGCGACAAAAACTCGGGGATGGTGGCGATACCGCTCTTGAGGTAGCGCGGCAGGAAGAACAGCCCCATCAGCACCAGCGACATGGCGGCGATTACCTCCCATGCCATGACAGAGAAACCATCGGTGAAAGCCGCACCGTTGAGTCCCACCAACTGCTCGGTGGAAAGATTGGTCAACATCAGCGACCCCGCAATAAAGCCGCCCGTAAGCGACCGGCCCGCGAGAAAATACCCGTCGGTGGTTCCGTGATCATCCTTTCGGGTGAGAAGCCAGGTGATCAGCCCTACCATACCGGTAAAAAAAACGAAGGTGATGATCGTGATGGCTTGCATGGGAATTCCTCTGGTAAATTGCTGTAGTGGAAAACAGGAATGGGGAACACGTAAATCTGTTCTCCCCGGCGGCATTTACCTTAGCGCCCACAGCGGCGTATTTCAAGAACGAGCCGAGGCAGCATTGTACGGTCACCTGGTCTGAACAAAGGAAGCTAACGTGGGTTAGCCTTCCAGGCTGACATAATGTGCGCGTCGGAAATAAAGCCCGCCATCGGCACATGCAACCGCTTGGGATTCGAATGACAAGGCGCTATACACTGCCTTGAACGATCAACGTATCACCACAGATGCCAAGTGCGTTTTCAACGCCTGTCGTGCGCGTTATGTCGGGCAGGAATGCCCAACCCCCTGCCGGGCAGCTTCAATCATGTGAAGAAGTCGGTTTCGATCCGAATCAGGCGGAAAAAGCCCGGTCCGTGTCTGTTCTGTCGTTTACAGGATGGGCCATCGCCAACCCTGCAACAACAGGACAGACACACCCGCCGTATCATATACTGCACCAGTTCGCGACGCTCGGAATTACAAAAGCCGCACAACCTAATCGCGCACGCCCGAAACGTTACCCACCCCCAGCCCCTCCAAGGAGGGGAGCCTGTCTTAAGCATTCAGTTGTGGGCCTGCCACGTTAGCCCAGAAGCAAGGAAAATTTCATGCGTAAAATACTATTGCTAAGCGCCCTTCTTGCCCTCTCCTTTGTGTGTCGAGCCGAACCCGTGCAGCCTTGGTCCGCGCTGTTGGACAAAGCAGCGTCGGATGCCTCTCTCGATTCGGCGCGAAACGAGCTTGTCGAAAAAGCACGCACGCTGGCTGACATGGAGATCATTCGCAGGGCGAAAACCCTGGCGGAAGTCGGCACCCACAGGACGTGGCTGGACGGACGCAGCAAGGTTCTTGAAGATGAGATCCGCGAAAATTTTGCGCTGGCGATGGCCGACTTCGCGGCGTGCAGCACCCTGGCGAAGGAGTTGCCGCTCTTGGCGGCAGCCTATCGTCTGACGAAAGACCATTCGTTGCGTGATCGAATCGTTGCCCAACTGGAAGAAATGGCTGCCTGGTCGCCGTTGCAACGCCCCGGATGGAGTCTGTACGTGCCGGGGAAGCGTCTGCCGGAGGATGGTAAGGATGGGAACTGGCTCGCAACCGGATGTGGTATTCGTGCGCTCGGGAATACACTCGCCCTCTTGCCGGAAGGCACGCTGGAACCCGAGCTGACAAAGAAAATAACCGCCCTTCTCGAAATCGAAATCGCGCGTGTGGTGGATGATTGGGCGACGGAGCGCAGTTGGTTCATTCGCGGCAATAACCCCGTTACCAACCAGTGGGTCTTGCCGACCGAAGGTCTGGTGCGTGCGTGCCTGATGGTCGGGGTAGAGGATCATTCCGATGCCTACGAACTGGGTGTCAAAAACCTGCTGATGGCGCTGGATTCCCACGGGAAAAAAGGAGAGTTTGAGGAAGGGCTTGGCTACGCGTCCTTCACCGTAACCTCCCTGTTGCACACGGCCTATGCCATGGGTGTCGGGGGGGATCGCCGCGCCATCGACCATCCCTTTCTCAAGAACTTTTCGATTTGGCTCGTTCATCACTTTCAACCGGGAAACATGGTTGTCAGTTGTTTTGATGCGGGCGGTGCCTATGGGACGGCGGAGCGGTCCAAACCCCTGTTGGCCTTGCTGGCGCTGTGTACCGGCAGCCGGACGGCGCGATGGGCACTCCAGGAGCAGGTTGGTGGCCCCCCTGCGGACCTTGCCGGGCTCGCGGTAAGCGCGATGGAACCCGTTGGCCCTGAATCGGCGCCGCCACTTTATGCGAATTACGAACGGGCCACACGGGTCAACTGGCGCGACTCGTGGGATGCCAATGGATCGGGCCTGTGGGTGCGCGGCGGGCATTCCCTCGATCAACATGACCACCAGGACCGGGGCCACGTCAATTTCATCTCCCGTGGACGACCGATTCTCATTGAAGCGAGCACCCCGTCTTATCACCACCCGCGTATGGAAACACACTATTCCTCGGGGCTTGGACACAACGTGCTGCAACTGGGCACGGAGTTCCCGGATGATATCGTTGAAGCCGGAAAATTTGCGCCCTACCCCGGTTGGCAAATCCGCAAGGGCATTGCGCCGATCACGGTGAATCGGCTCGACAAGAGCGGCGGCGAAGTCATGGTCGACGGAACGGCGTGTTACGAGGGCCTGGCCCGCTGGAAACGCACCGTGGCGTGGACCGCCGATGAAGTGGAGATAAGCGACGATGTCCTCCTCGCCGACGACAAGAAGGACATTATTCTGTTTCGCTTCCACCTTGGCACGGAAGCAGAAGTCGTCATTAACTCCGAAAACGACGGCCATTCCGTAACGTGGCAGGACGCAGAGATGAACATTAGCGCCAGCAGTTCAATCAAAATCACCCAGTTAAAACTTCCAGACAACACGCTGAAGGGACACGACGGAAACGATGATCCCAAAAATACGCACACGTGTATCGTCGTGCAAAGTATCGAGCCATGTGGCAAACAGATGCTTACGACGCACATCGAAGCGCGATAGATGATTTCATCGCAGAAACGATCAGGGACTGACACACCCAACGGCTCATGAGGTAGTGTGGAAAGAAAAAAAATAGTAAGCGTTCACCGGCTCGAGGAGGGCGGGTTTTCCTATCCGCAGCAGGGCACATGTTGCGCCATCCGATGTAGGTGAGGCATGGGAAAAACCGAGATGCCTTTGCTGACACAACGCTTCCTTTGTTGCGGACTGGAAAGCCCGCACTCCTGCCTGCCGTGACGCTTACCGGCGCGTCAAGAGAATGCTTAGGATTTCTGTAAGCGTTCACAGCAAAGGGGGTTGGGCATTCCTGCCTGACACAAGTGGCACGTCGGACATGAAGTCCACCACGGGCACGTGTAGCCCCGTTGAGTTCGAGCGACAAAATACGATGCGCCGTCTTGGACAATCAATGTGTCACCACGAACACTACGTGCGTTTTCAACGCCCGCCGTGTGCCTTACGTCGGGCAGGATGCCCAACCTCCTGCCCTCAACCCGGCAGTGCAAAAGCTACCCAGGCATCGCCTTGCTCGGTGCCGAGTTTTCCGCCGCCAGTGGCCGCGATGACAACATATTGCTTGCCGTCCACTTCGTAGGTCGCCGGAGGAGCGTAGCCGCCGAAGGGCAGTTCGTGCTCCCAGAGTTCTTCACCCGTGTCGGCGTCGAAGGCGCGGATGAGGTTGTCGGGCGTGCCCGCGCAGAAAACCAGCCCCCCGGCGGTCACCATGGCCCCGCCGAAATTCTCGGCCCCCGTATCGTAGAGTCCGTCCAAGGTTAGTTCCGGGTAGTAGCCCAAGGGCACTTTCCATTCGATTTTGCCGGTGTTCAGGTTGATGCAGTTCAGCGTGCCCCAGGGGGCTTTGGAGCCGGGATAGCCGTCCTGATCCAGCAGCTTGTGGTAGCCGTTAAAAAGGTAGTTGAGCTTCCCCGAATCCTCCGGCTGGATGACCTCCATGCCCGCTTCGCGGAGGTAGATATAGTCGAGAAGCGCATCGGCATCCTCTTCGTTCAGGCCCTCCGCAGCGGGCATGAGATTCTTGCCGGCCTTCAATAGTTCGCGGACCTCATCGTCTTTCATACGGCGTTCGAGACCGTGGAGAGGCGGGGCCATGCCGTTGCCCTGCAAGTTGTTGCCATGGCATTCGAGGCAGCGCTCTTCATAGACCTGCTGTCCCCGGCTGGGTGGCAGGTTGGGGTCGCGCCGAATCTCCACCGGACGAAAAAGGGTGATGACCCAGGGCAGTTCGTTGGCGCTGACGTAGAGGCGGCCATTGCGCGGATCCGTCGCGGCCCCGGTCCATTCCGCGCCGCCATGGAGTCCGTAGAAAATGGTGGCCTTGTTTTCTTCAAAGGCTTCAAACCAGCCG
>JAJRPE010000325.1 GCA_024280935.1 Candidatus Hydrogenedentota bacterium | reverse complement strand
TCAAGGCTACGGTTCGTCTCCCGCTATTTATGGACCCCTGGTGATCCTTGCGGCGGACAACAAAGGTGGTGGTGCCCTCTCGGCCTACGACCGTGTCACCGGCGAGCTCGTCTGGACCCAGAAACGCCCCGAACTTCCCAACTACACCTCACCGATAATTTTGAAGGTTGATGGCCGCGACCAGGTGTTGCTCGTGGGCTGCAATCGTATTTCCAGTTATGCGCCCCTGACCGGAAAGATAAACTGGGAGGTCGAAGGAGCGACCACGGAATGCGTGACCTCTACGGTCACCGACGGCAAGTCCGTGGTGACGAGCGGCGGCTACCCCAGCAAGCATATATCTGTCGTGCGCGGCGATGGCTCGGGCGAGATTCTCTGGCGGAACGACACCATGGTCTACGTGCCCTCCATGCTGGTACATGGTGACCATCTCTATGTCGTGACCGATTCCGGCGAAGTCCTTTGCTATGAATTCGAAACCGGAAACGTGGTTTGGGAACACCGCATACGCGGCAAGTTCGCGGCCTCGCCGGTTCTGGTGGGCGAGGACATATTCGCCACCAGCAACAAAGGCGTGACCTATATCTTCAAGGCAACACCGAAGGGCTTCGAGCTACTCCACGAAAACGAGCTGATGGCTGATGAAGTCCAGGCAACGCCCGCGATATGCGACAGCAAAATCTACCTGCGCATTGTGCGTGGGAAAAAGGACCAGCGCCAGGAGATGCTTTACTGCCTCGGGCAGGGGACGTGAGAGGCCAGACCATAGCCAGTAGCAAGAGCCGATATGTACACCTCCGTTCCCACGGGATCACGACACACTAACGTCTCGAAAACCAAAACCACAGCAGAAAACAAAACCAACTGAATAAAGTGGTATGGTAATGAGATTCAGAGTTTCTAGAAAGGGATTAACAAACGGCACATAGAGGGAGCTGCATATGCCAACACGCACAATCAATTTGAAAATGATATTGGGCAAAAAGCCGGAGACGTTGGAACTCCGCAAAGCACTTTGGACGACCCACCACGAGGTCAACTTGGCAGTCTCGGAAATTGAGCGAATCTTGCTCCTGTGCCGAGGACTCGAGTTCTGGACGAGGAATGAACAGGATGAGGAAATCCTGATTCCCGAGGGCGCGGTCAAGGAGGATGCCCTGAAACTCGCACGAGAGGCCCAGGAGCGCAACGGAAGGTCAGGCGGGGGAAGCGATGAGGAGGTGCTCGCGGCGCTACGATTGTTGTACGAAAAGCTAGTTCCTTCATGCCTCGTGGATAGCAAGGGGAGCCCTCAAAAAGGAGATGCCCAGTCCTCAAACGCATGGGTAAGCCCGCTGATGGATCCCGAAAGCAAGGGGGGATTGTCTGTATACGACAAGATACTTGAACCTCCTCCTGACTGGATTCCCCAAAAGCAGTGTAACGATTCGGATTGGGAAGATGCTTCCCGGAGTTGGTTGGAGAGTAAAGATGCCGTGCGGCTTCAACAAGTGGCAGGGAGTCCGCCAGCATGGGTTAGACGGCTTCGTAAGGAAGAGTCGTGGCAGGACTCCTTTATCGAGGACCAAAAAAAGAAGCGTTCAGAAGTCGCAGCGGGGAATGCACCAGTAATCAAGGCGTTGAAGGAGTTGGATGTCTTTCCTCTGCTCGCCCCTGTTTTTCGGAATGCCCTTGATGGGGATGGCAAGGGCGTTAGCGTTTGGGATCGCCTCGCCGTACGCCTTGCGGTAGCACATTTCCTATCTTGGGAAAGCTGGAATCATTCCACGAAAAAGGCGCATAACGAGGCGCGGGCCAAACGTGACAGTCTGCGTGAAGAATTCAAAGGGCATAAAGCGCCATTTGCAGTACTTCGGAAATACGAGGCTGCACGTCACGAAACACTGAAGCGCGTCGCTTTCGCCGACGATGACCGGCCCTACAAGATTGCTGCGCGAGGGCTTCGGGCCTGGGACCGGGTACGCGAGGCTTGGCTTAAAGATGGCTCAAGTGTGTCCGCACGGAAAACTGTTCTGGTGGACCTTCAAACACGACTCAAGGGAAAGTTTGGTGATCACGACCTCTTCTACTGGCTTGCAGAGGAGGGACACGAGTCCTTATGGCAAGATGCTGATATCGTAACGCCGCATGTAAAACTGAATATAGCGGAACGTCTCCTGGAGAAGCGCAAGCCCTATTCATTGATGACCTTTGCCGATGCACGCCAGCATCCCCGGTGGGCCAGCTACGAGGCACCCGGTGGCTCCAACCTCAGAAACTACGCCTTGGAAAATTTGGACGGACAGATCGGGTTGACCCTGCCGCTTTTGTCACGGGATGAGGAGCAGACACTCCGGGAGTCCGAATTCAGTATCCGTCTGGCACGTAGCGGGCAATTTTCCGATATTCACATAGAGCAAAGTTCTGGAAAAAAGATCGCTATCACCTATCGTTCGGGACATCAGGACTTTGTCGGCGACGCAGGCGGGTCAGAGATCCTCTTTGACCGGTCTTATCTCGAACACCCTGAGCGAACGGATGCAGTCCTGGCCGAGGGAGCGCCGGGTTCGGTTTGGTTCAAGCTGACGCTGGATGTGGCGAGCCAGGCCCCCAAGGAATGGCTGGGGGGAAAGGGTAAGCCCGCGTTGCCGCTGGAAGCGTCGCATTTCAAGACGGCACTTGATAAGAAGAGCAAGCACGAAGCCAAGCTCCAAGCGGGTTTGCGTGTTTTGTCGGTTGATATGGGACTTCGCACCTTTGCGTCGTGTTCCGTCTTCCAGTTGGTCCAGGGCAAGCCCGCGAAGGGCCTTTTCTTTCCTGCCGCCGACGGCAAGGCAGAAACCGACCCGGAGAAGCTCTGGGCGAAACACTTGCGGAGCTTCAAACTGGCCCTTCCCGGCGAAGAAGCCACGGAACAGGAACGCACCGCCCGTGCGGAGGCCATGAAGGAGATACGCGCACTAAAGCAGATGATCTGGCGTTTGAAGGAAATCCTGCGCCTTGGGGAGGCCAACGACGATGAAAAACGGGATCGCATTCTCGGAAAATTGCTTGACACGGACGGGCAGTCCGCCGATACATTCACCGTTCTCACGAACAGGCTAGAACCACTTCAAGATTCGAAGTTTCGCTCGGATTCGGAACTATGGCAGCGGCACTGTCAGACCGTATACGACGGGGTGGAGGCCCTGGTTTCCGAGCAATTCAGTGCTTGGCGGAAGCGGACCCGGCCCCGGCCCCAGTCGTGGGATGAATGGCGTGATCGTCGCGCATATCATGGCGGCAAGTCGATGTGGATGCTTGAGTATCTTGACGGGGTGCGAAAGCTCATTCTGAGCTGGAACTTGCGCGGTCGGAGCTATGGGGAGGTAAATCGCCAAGACAAAAAGGCGTATGGAACTGTGGCTTCCCGCTTACTCAAACATATCAACAAACTCAAAGGAGACCGCACCAAGACCGGCGCTGATTTGCTGGTGCAAGCCGCACGGGGCTACGTGCCCGACAAGAATGGACCCGGTTGGATTCAGTCCCATGAGCCGTGCCGTCTTATTCTGTTTGAGGATCTGGCACGCTACCGCTTCCGCGTGGACCGTCCGAGGCGTGAAAACTCACAACTCATGAAATGGAACCACCGTGAAATTGTGGCTGAATGCACCATGCAGGCGGAGCTTTACGCCATCCATGTGGACACGACGGCGGCGGGGTACAGCAGCCGCTATCTCGCCTCCAATGGGGCACCGGGGGTGCGCTGCCGCCACCTGCATGATGGCGATTTCGACGATCAGGGCATCCCCAAGCGCCACGTGGTTAATGAACTTGGTTGGCTTGCCCGGAACGGTGCTCCGACAAAGCCGGACGATGCTGCGAAAGTTTTGTCGGGTCTGATCAAGCCCGGCATGCTGGTCCCCTGGACGGGCGGTGAACTTTTCGCGACGCTGAATCCAGAGGGCACCGCCCATCTCATTCATGCTGATATCAACGCCGCGCAAAATCTACAACGCCGCTTCTGGGGACGCTGTGGTGAAGCCTTTCGGATCTCCTGCAAGAAAACGCAACGCGACGAACGGGATTGCTATGAACTGGAAACGCTACCTGGTGCTCGGCTGCTTGGCGCACTGCAACAACTGGAGAACGGAACGCCCCCCTTCTACCTGAGCGACGCTGACAATCCCGGTCACTTCAGAATGGAGAAAGCGGGCGGAAAACGGATAAAAGCAGTCGCGAAAGATGACGGCGATGACGATCTGGAGGAGCTTCTCGACTTACCCGAAGAAAAGGGCGGGCGCGAGACCTTCTTCCGCGATCCAGCAGGCATTTTTTTCAATGCGGCCACATGGGCACCCTCCAAGGCGTATTGGGGCGCCGTGAAAGGGCGCGTGGGCAGGGCATTGCTCGATGCGGCCAATGACGCTTCGGAAGGGGACTCCGATGAGTACATACCCTTCTGAGTCACCCTATTTGACCACATTGCGTGGGCTGAACGAATTCGTCTATTGTCCCCGGCTCTTCCACCTCATGTATGTGCAGGGTCTGTTTGAGGACAGTCTGGAGACGGTGGAGGGCCGGATCAAGCACGCTAAGCGCCTGACCAAATCGAAAGCCGCCGCCCCTGTGACGGAGGATGGCGAGCAGGGAACGCCCTGGCCGATGGATTTGGTTCGGGCGTTGACCCTTTCCTCGACGGAACTCGGTATCACGGGAAAGTTTGATGTGGTGCTCTCCGAAGAGGAAGGGCACGTGCCCGTGGAAGTGAAGCATGGTCCTGCCCCCGAGGGCACGGGAAAATTCCCTGTTGGCCCTTGTGAACTTCCCGCCACGGCCTGGGGGAACGATCAGGTGCAGTTGGCGGCGCAGATGTTGCTCTTGCAAGGGGCAGGTCATCGCTGCACAAAAGGGCGGCTATATTATCAAAAGACCAAAACGCTGGTGGAACTGGACTGCACGGATGTGCTCCGTGAGGTTGTGCGCTGGGTTGCCGGGGAAACACGGGCGCTTATTTCCGCCCCCATGCCCGCGCCCCTGCGGGACTCCAGAAAATGCATCCGCTGCTCACTCAACCATGTCTGCCTACCCGATGAAACCCTCCACCTGACGGAGGCCATCCCGGAACCAAGACAGCTCTATCCTGGTCGGGATGACTGCGGCATTCTCCATCTCATTACGCCGGGAACCCGGCTGGGAAAACGGGGCGAGGCCGTTGCGGTTACCGTTCCTGGCGAAAAAGAAACGCTCCTTCCCATGAAGGATGTCGCCCACGTAAGTTGCTGGGGAAACGCCCAGATATCCACCCAGGTCACCCTGCAACTTGTGGAGCGCGGCATCGGGATTACCTGGTTAACGGGCGGCGGCTGGATTCGTGCGACAACAACGGCTCCCCTGGAAAAAAATGTCCAACTACGGCGGGAACAATACCGGCACTTCGAAGATGAAGAACGCTCACTGGCCCTGGCGCGATGGGTGGTTACGGCCAAAATAGAAAACCAACGGGTACTCCTGCGCCGCAACGGAAAAGGAGATGAAGCAGCAGAAGCCGTCAAGGCCCTGAAGTCCTATAGAGAACGCGCAAAAAAGACCGACTCCATCGATAGTCTACGCGGCCTTGAAGGTATCGCAGCGAAAACCTACTGGGATCTTTTCCCATCCATGCTTCTACCCAAGGATGGCATCACGCTTCGCATGAATGGGCGCAACCGGCGCCCACCGAAGGATCCGGTCAATACCCTGCTCTCCTTTGGGTACTCCATGCTGCTCCGGGATTTTATGACGGCGCTGCACGGCTGTGGATTGGATCCGCTCTTCGGCTTCTACCATGCTCTTGTACCCGGTCGCCCCGCACTCGCCTTGGACATGATGGAAGCGTTCCGTCCTCTCGTCGTCGATTCCGCTGTGCTTCGAGCCTGCAATGAAGGGCGCCTTGGGCCAACAGATTTCGTTGAGACTTCGGGGTTTTGCACCTTAAAACCCCACGCCAAGAAGGCTTGGATAAAAGCCTATGAAGGGCGGGTCGATGAATTGGTCACCCACCCCATATTTGATTACCGGTTGAGTTACCGCCGCATATTTACCTTGGAATCCCGTTTGCTGGGCCGATATCTCACGGGTGAAATCGAGAATTACCATCCGATGACGACGAGGTGAGTCATGCGAAAACACGTACTCATCACCTA
>JAJRPE010000324.1 GCA_024280935.1 Candidatus Hydrogenedentota bacterium | reverse complement strand
CTGAACGTGAATCTTCTGCCCGCCCGCGTGGAGGGCTTCGCCGGGCTGAAAGGCGGGGGCCTCGTTGCTGCCGGTGTTCTTGAAAAAGTAGATAAGCCCTTCGGAATTGCCCGCCACCATGTCCAACAGGCCATCGCCATCCCAATCGATGATGTTGGGTACGGGCAGGGTGCCGCCATAGAGCTTGGCACCCGCTTCCAGCGCGAAAACGGGATCGGCATAGACGGGTTGACCCGTCACCGAGAATTCGCCGGTGAAGCGATAGAAGTAGATGCCCCCCTCCCCGCCCACGAGGAGATCGTTTACAGCACCGTCCGCTGCGGGATAGGCCATGGGACGGGGGTAAATGGTGGGGTGGCGGTGGGCGATGCCGTCGGGTTGTGCGGCAAGCCGCCGAGGTGCCCACGTGCCCGCCTCGGTTTCGTGGAAGAAATGAAGGCCCCCAAAGGCGGAACCCGTCATCAGGCTGGGAATATCGGTCCCCTTTATTTGGACCGGTGCAATCTGGTTGAAACTGGAGCGCACGTCCCGGTCACGGAGAGAAGCCCGGATGGGCGTGTCGAGTTGCTTTTTGCCATCGGCGGAGACGGTGGTCGTGTAGAGGGCGGCGTAGGGCATGCCGCCGTGCCAGATGCCCGCGCCTGTGTAGGGTTGGTACTTGGGGTCGCGGGAACTGCCTTTCCAAGTCAGGTAGGGTGTGCCATCGCTAATGCCGAGGTAGACCTTCCAGTTGCCATCCGGCTGTTCCCAAAGGCCCACGCTTCCAGCGCCACGGGGCAGCCCCTCCAAGGCCAAGCGGTGGGTTTCATCGAAACGCCAGTTTTCCTGGTCGAAGGTAGTCCAGACGAGGGTCGTGCCGCTGAGCCACACGCCCAGCACCGCGCCGTCCTTGCGCGCCACCACACAGCCACGGGGCGGATAGGTTTTTTCGAAGGGGTGGGCAATCGGCTGCGCTTTCTTAAAGACGGGAACGCCCGCCTCCGTCGTCTTTACCCAGCGATAGAGCCACAGACCCGGTTCAGTGCCGTACTTGGTGGTCGCGATGAAGATGTCAGGCTGTGCCCCGCCAAAAACCGGCGCGCTGCCCAGAGGCACGGACATGACGGCGTGGGGTGCCAGGGGACCCACCTGATCGCTGGAGCCCACGGGTATCTGTGCGCCACTCTCCCAAGGGGTAGCGGCGTGGGCCGCAGCGCCCACCGTCAGCGACAGAAATACCGATACCGTTCGTACCGCTCCGTAGAGCAGGATAGTATTCAAAAAAGTGCGCACGCTGGACTTCCTTTCATTTACTCTTAACTGTTAAGTGCCAGGACATCGTGTCAGTATACCCAGAAGGCCCTGACAGACTCCCAAGACTCCAATGCAAAATACCTTTCCCACGGCCTGAAAATCGAGTATACTGAAGCCATGAGCAAGAAGACGATAACACAGCCCCGTTCAAAGACGGGGGATGACACGCGCCGTAGAAGGCTCCGCAGTATCGCGAGTTCCACAGCCATCGAAACCGGCGAACCCGTTGCCCGTGTGGAAGCGCGAATCATACGTCTTCGCGCCTCTCGGAAGCGTGCATCACTCGCCTGACCAAGCGTTTCATGGGTTCGTAATCATCTAAGCCCGCATGAATCGCGGCAAAATAATCTGCCCTGTTTTCATCCCAGAGCGAGTAGTCCAGTTCCGTATGTCCCGCCTGCGTGGTCAACAATCGTGCGAGACGGCCATTGCCTTCGCGAAATGGGTGAATCAGAATCAGTTCCACATGCACAACGGCAATCGCTTCAATCAAGCGTTCATCCGTCATATCGTGACACGGTGTGTGAACAGACAATATATCGCTGTCTAGTGTCGCCATCAAGCGTGCTATCTGCCCGGCGACGGAAAACTGAAAACCGCCCTTACTCATGTTTACGGACCGATCTCTACCCGCCCAGACGTAAACATTTCCCAGCCAGCAGCGGTGCCACTCCCGGATATCGGCAACTCGAATCCGCTGATCCCTAGCCACCCTGTCAGAAACTACGTCATAAAGCTGATCCAGCAGATCCAACTCTACATTGCACATTTTTGGGGGTGGGAATTGGGTTCAATGCGGGACCTACAAGGGGGAATATTGGTTTATTCGTAGTCTGTCCCTAGATTTTCTTGTCCCTACGGAACGACACGCCGTTAAGTCCGCCAGCCCCACCGGGAGAGGACTTATACCAAGTATGCCCCGAAAACACGACAGCGGGCCGACAGGGTGACCAGATGGGTGTGGTGCGGTACACCACCGATGGGCTTGAGGTAGGTGACTTCCCCAGATACAAGTTGAGAGAACTGTCTCCAAAGGGTTTTCTCGACCAAAAAGTCGGACTCAAACCCGGTGCAAATGCGAAATGTCAATCAAGAATCCAATATCAACTCGCTCGCAAACGACAACTATTACTGAACTTTATCCTCAGCTGAACACTTTGACCTTACGGTCGTATTGCCAGATTGTGTTACCTCGCGGAGACTAGGAGGCAGGAATATTCCATTTTGGCCCATGCACGTTCGAAACGGTACCAGGAAAACGTCGTAAACCCGTACGCCGGATCCATCACCAAGACTTTGTTCTCTTCAAGGTTAAGGCCAGCCACAACAACGAAGTGCTTTTTCCTCATTCCAAGTGCCCACGTCAAAGCGCGATAGTTTCGGCCGATGAGCGGAATTCCGTTCAGGAGGTATAGGTGCATTGGTATACGCACTGCGCAAATAAGAGGTCTACCCTTTAGGATCTGTTCTTCTAGCTCCGAACGTGGTTCGTCTTCCATAGATAAAGCATAAGCCTTAAGCCCCTCGGCTTCTGAGATGGCTTTCAGTTCTTGGAGAAGATATCGTTTTTCTTGTGCACTTGGGTACTTTTCCAATAATTCCAACACCGAGGTGTCTCCACCCCAGTATTTATGGACAGTGGCCAAGCATGCCGGGCCGCAATTGTATTGTCCTGTTTGCTTTGTCACATCTATGGGACAGTAGTCGTATTCACCATATTTTGCCTCGAAGGCCTGCCCAGTGGATGTTTGTGGCATAGAAGCGCAAGCGCCGCAACCAAGGCATATTAGAAGGAGACCAAGACTTCTGAGTGATAATATCAGCACACGAAGCCTCTTCAATATCAAACTCTCTCTCATTATGATCCTCCCCCCAGACAAAAACAAAAAATAAACGCCCCGCCAAACTTCAGATATTCTTATTTGACGGGGCATTCAATACGTTTCCTAAACGAAAATCAACCACCGCCAGCGGCGGCCCCAATGAGAATAAGCACAAGCAGGATCACTCCTACAGCGGCAAGTACCTCATTATCACCACCCTCCACATCTGCTATCTGTGGTGCGTCATCGATCTGTTGTGCTGTAAGACTTACGTCTTCTACACCTGAAACCACTGTAGGCGAAATGACACCAGCGAATGCCGGTGCAGACCCTGAAATCAGCATTGACACAACAAGTAAACAAGCAAACAACCGAAACATAACAACTCTCCAATTTTTAGCTCCCACCAGCTGAGAACTCCAACTCGAACTCGAACTCGAACTCGAACTTACCAAAGACCATACAACATTTAATTCGATAAGTCAACAGGGAGGGCGCCCACAAGCTACTTCAATTCAGAATCAATGGGGAGCCGCTTGAGATATCGTAACAAAAGCCCCAGCAGAGCCAGGATCCCCCCCACCGCCACGCAGACTACGCCACCGAAATATACGCCCGCCGAAGACTGCCCATGGCCCAGAATATACGCCGCGAACGCCGTGCAGAACCCGATAGAGGCAAGCACGGCCCCCACGATCACGTAGTCCACGTGATTCTTACGCACAGCTTCGACGGAATGCTCGTCCAACAAAGCCTGCAATTCCTCCGCCGTCCCCGGGGCATGGGGGTCATGCTGAAGCCTTTCCAGGATCGCCATTTTTATGCGGTGATCGAGCCAAACACGCAAAAGATTTGCGATAATGGTATACAGAAGAATTACTATACCCACCAGAAGCGGCGCTACTATCAGAATGGTCTTCATGCTTCGGCCTCTCAAGCCATGTGTGGGTTGAATCGCCACAGCAACAGCCAATCCCATTGATAGTATTCACGACACAATCATGAAATCAACTTATCGGCTCCCAAAAAACGACCTACGGGTGCCACCCTCACGCGGAGGAGCGAAGCGGGGGAGCTTGCGGGTGCAGGTGGACAAGTATCACGCTAAAGTGGCAAGGCCACAACCAAATGCTTGGAACAGGCTCCCCTCCTTGGAGGGGTTGGGGGTGGGTAACGTTTCGGGCGTACCCAAACCCACACCCGCAAACTTAGCCGGGAACCGGCTGCGTGTGAGGGTGGCACCCCTGAAGTGGCCTGTGTACGCCTACATCGCTGAAACTATACGGCGCACCTTTCGGTCCAACCGATGATGGATGTATCCCTATGAATGTTCTATATCGCAGCATTGCCTCGGCGGTGGGCGTGGCTATCGCCATACACGCCTTCACCGTGGGTGTCCTGTGCGATGTCTTGCCCCGGGAAGCAACGCCGCCTCTTTTCCAGACGACCAAGACCCTGCGCTTCCCCGAGGGGAACTTTCTCCGCCTGGCCCAGACCGACGGCTCGGTCGAAGTGCTTACCCATGGCGGCAGGGATTTTTTGCTCCACGCCGAAATCCGGGCCTATGGGAGTGCCAGCTTGCTTTCCGCCACCGAAGCCTATGTGGACACCATGGTTCAGGGCAGTACCGACGGCTCGGGAATCCGCATCCAAACGGAATGTGGCGAGCGGCCCGAACCCATTGACCTGCGCATCGATTACCGCCTGACGGTCCCAAAGGGCACCAATCTCTCCGTTGAAGGCGCCAATGGCAATGTACTCATTCGCGAGGGCTGCGGCGCTATCTTTATCACGGGCAATAATACCGATATTAAAGTCATCCGACCCGGTGGCGCAGTCCGCGCAGAGAGCACCAATGGGCGTATCAAGGTGGAACATGCGCTGGGGGAAACGGTCCTGAAAACCATCAATGGGAGTATCTATGCCACGATGAACGGGGGCTATCTGGAGGCCAATACGACCAATGGCAATGTCTCGGTGGCCCTGTTGGATAATAGTGTCACCTCCTGCGACTTGACGTCGCTGAACGGAGGCATTACACTTTCCGTAACCGATTCGGCAATCGTGTCCCTGGACGCGGTCACGGAAAGCGGCGTGGTCCGCTCCGAACTGGAACTGCACTACGCCGAAGGCTACCCCAAACGCCGGGCCGTGTCGGGCACATCCGGTGATGGCGGCACCAGTGTCTCCCTTCATTCCAAGAATGGAGACATCAACATTGTCAGGAGCAAAACATGACACGAACTGCGGAAGCGACGTTGCACGGGGGCAGCGCAATAGACGTCGCGTCGATTGCGGCAAGGGCCGAGGAAGTCAACGATCTGGAATTGGTGCAGCGCACAAGAAATGGGGATTCAGAGGCCTTCTCTGAATTAGTGCGCCGCCATCAACAGGTGACCTATAACCTTGCGTATCGGTTTATGCGCGACGCGACGCAGGCCGAAGACATGGCCCAGGAGGCTTTTATCAAGGCCTTTCGCTTGTTGAAGGGCTTTCGGGGCGACAGCAGTTTCAGCACGTGGCTGTATCGCGTCACCAGCAGCGTATGCCTCACCGAACTCAGCCGCCGCAAACGCCGCGGCGAGGTGGAGCTTCAGCCTGTGCATTACAAGCACGCCGCCATCCACCCTACCTACACCTTTGACATCCCGGAGCACATACGGCGCTGTGTAACCATGCTATCTGATCGCTACGCGAAAATTGTGACACTCTATTACCTGAAGGGTGTTCCCTATGACGAGATTGCCGAAACCATGGATATACCTCTGGGCACCCTCAAGACTTGGATGTTCCGCGCACGAAAGCAGCTTCGGGAAATTGTGGAAACGGAGATTTACTCGGATGGCCGATAGCCTTCCCACCAATGCGGAACTCGACGCCCTTATCGACGCGGCCCTGCGTGATGAGCCGCTCTTGCCGACACCGCCGGGGCTGCACCGTAAGATACAGGAGCGCGTCCTCTTCGCCGCCCTGCAGGAGCGGGAGCGAACACGTTTTCGCAACACCCTGCTCAGCGCCCTCGGTGCGCTATTTGTCCTGATTGCGGGAACAGTGACTGTCGTTACCTTGACCCATTTCAGCCTCTTTTACCACCATGGCGTATCCGGCGGCATGGGGCTGATGGACTACTATCTAAACCGCTTCGACGTGTCCTGGTCAAGCCAGATAGGCACCTATGCCCTGTTGCTCACCTTGGGACTCAGCACGCTCTCGCTCTGGGCGGGCCTGGTGCTCTTTCGGACCCAGATGCACCTGACTCCATTTTGCACCACCGTATTGCGATGGACAACAGGCGACGTGGTCATGCGCCAAGCACGATAAACAGCTCATTGCCTATAACGTGTGCTGCGTATGATCGTACCTGTTCACAGGTAGCTTTGGGTGCCACGGACAAGGAGCGATAGCCCTTGCCCGTGCTTGAAAAACATGTTCGTCGGACAAAGAGAAAAGCTTTGGGTCGCTCCAATATTTCAGCACGGGTAAGCCCTGAGAGGCCTATCCGTGGCACCCGAAGCTTGTTTCTTATAGCTGGGGTCGTCCATCCCGTGAACGAAAATAATCGACGATCATTGAGAAAGGCAGCATAGACTCATGACGCGCCGTCGGGGCAATCGGAAAAACTCCACCATGTCGATCATGCTCATGATCGCCTTCCTCCTTGCCGTGCTCGTGGGTCTTGCCATCCTCATGACCCCGGAGCAAGATCCCGCGCCACCGGTCTCTTCCATGACCTATGCGGAGCGTCCCGATACCCGCAACGACCCATCCCTTCCCCTGGCTCCCTATCTCGGTCGCGAAAACACCAAAGAGACCAAGGCGGAGAAAGAGTCAGACGCTAACACTCCGACACCGGTCACTACCGAAGAGACCGAAGTTGCACGCTATGTCATCACGGGCACCGTGCTTGATAAGCGGACCCAATCCCCGGTCCCCCGGGCTCACGTGATAGCCAGCCGCATTCCCACCGAAGCCGAAGAGACCGCCTTCAAAGAAAAAGACGCCCGCATAATTTCCGAGAAGGATTCGGCCTCATTCGGTGCCCTCATCGATGAAAAGCAACGCCTTTGGGCGGACGAAGGCGGACAAAGCAATGCGAAAGGCCGCTTCAAGCTGGCTATCGTCGAGGAAGGCGACTACCGGATCACGGTCACGTCCCAGGCACACCTGAACGGGGTGGTGGAGAAACACTTCGTCGGCGACACCCAACCCACGTGGACGGTGTCCATTGAACTCTCCGCCGGGGCAACGATCTCGGGTCGTATCTACGATGGCTACGACAATCAGGGCGTCGCCGGACTCACCGTGAACGCGACGCTGGATAACGACTACTACCAACGGCACGCCCAGACCGATGAAGAGGGCCGCTATCAAATCGGCGGCTTGAGTCCCGGTGCCTATGCCGTCATCGCCGATATCGAAAACACGGCCTACCGCGTTACGAAGGAGCTGCCCTTCAAGCGCACCACGATTTCCGGCCCAGACCAAGCAGTAACGGGCATGGACTTCAAGCTCGACAAAGGCGGTGTCGTCTGGGGCTACGTAACCACGCCCGACAATGACCCCGTCAGCGCAGACGTTCTCCTGTGTACCTCGGAAAGCATCCTGAGCCAGGCCCTGTCGGCTATGGTGCGTAAAGCCCCGCCACTCCACGCCAATTCCAACCAGGAAGACGGCTATTATGAACTCGTGGGCGTGCCGCTGAATGAACAATGGCGTCTCTACGCCACCGCCGACGAGAGCGCCCCCCAACTGGCCGACCCCTTCATTCTCACCGAACGAAAAAAAGAGGCACGGGTTGACATCTTCATGTTCCCCGGCACCAACGTCTACGGACAGGTGGTGGACAGCGAAGGCGAAGGCGTGCCCGACGCGCAAATCATGTGCATCCCCGGCTATGCCCAGCTCCTCGCCCCCATGGATGCCCCCCAAGCCGTCCGGGAAACGCGCAGCGATGAGGAGGGATTTTTCGAGGTTCGTGAGCTTCCGGCAGGCAGCTACCAGGTTATGGCCCACAAGCAAGGGTTCAAGATCGCCCTGCGCGGCGAACCCCTCTATTCCGACGGCTATCATGAGATTAAGAATTTTCGTGTGGTATTGGACAACATCGAGGCGGGTCGATACGCCGTCTTCGGCACCGTAGAGGACTCCTCCGGCGCTGCCCTTTCCGGTGCGCGGGTCGTCCTCACAGGCCTCGGCACGGAAAACCTTCAGGGCGTAGACCGCGACAGCATAACCGATGGCAGCGGCGCATTCCACATTGAAGGGGTCGAGATCGGCTCCTATATGCTCCGGGCGGAGTACGAAGGCTATAGTCCCAAGACGCTGGGCCGCGTGCTCTTGGACGAACCCAACCGAATCGTCATGGAAACGTCGTCCTATGTGCGTGGCCGCGTGCTCGCCAAAGCAACAAATACGGCACCCGAGGGGGGCTATACGGTCACCGCCACCCTGCTGGAGCGTGCCGAAGAAGAGGAGTCTGGCATCCTCTCCTTCCTGGCGAACGCGGACGGTACCGTGAAAAGCGAGCAGTTCAACGATCCCCAGGGAAATTACAAACTAACCCTTTCCTCGGGTACGTGGCAACTGGAGGGTAGCGCCACAGGCCTTACGCCCAAGCGTGTCACCGTTACCATGGCACCCGGTGAAACGCAGGACAACATCGACATCATCCTCACCCGCGACGGCGGCTCCATTCGCGGAACACTTCGTATTTCCGACGGCAAAAGCCCCCAGGGCGCAACGGTTTCCCTGTTGGAATCCAGCAATGTCTCCCAAGCGCTGACGGACTTCGCCCAGGAAGGCGGCCAACATGACATACAAGTTGGCGCCGATGGTTTCTTTTCCTTCGAGCAATTGCCCGAGGGCACCTACTACGCCATCGCACGGCACCCCGCCTACCCCCAAGCCATGAGCGAAGTCCTGATTCTTGAGGCTGAAGGCAGCATCGAAGGCGTGGAAATCCGCATGGGACCGGGCGGCACCTTGGAGGGCTTCGTCTACGATAACGGAAAGCCCATGGAAGGCTGGGTCGTTACCGTTATCGCCAACGGCGCTCCCTACACCGCCACCAGCGACCGTTTGGGCGCCTACCGAATCGAGAACATTCCCGCAGGCAGCTTCCAGGCCTTCGCGTCCAATCCTACCGCTGCCCTTGGAGGAAACCCCGCCGCTGGACAGGGTGAACCCATCGTTATCGAAGACGGCTTGGTAACCTACAAAAACTTCGGTGAAATCGGCGGGATTACCATCCATGTAACTATCGCGGGCACAACCGTGAGCGATATCATTCCAGTCGATCTGACCACCATCGGCGGACTCGTATCCTTGAGTCCGGCAACCTCGCCACCCAATGTGGGCGCTAACCTTCTTCGCGCTGACCTGCCGAATGAATCCTACACCGTCATCAGCGGTACAATTACTATTTCAGATGTCGCCACAGGAACGTGGCGTGTCGACTACTACGCGGGCCAAACAAATCCAGCGGGAACCTATACTTGGCGGTCCTTCGGCGAGGTCGAAGTCACGGGTGAAGAACAGGATATTGAGATCACCCTGATGCGGTAAGAGCAGGAGGTTCGGAAAAGCCTAAGCCTAATTTCCAACAAGAAACCCAAAAGGGCTACAAAAAGCCACCCAAGGGTGCCACCCATACACGGAGGAGCGAAGCGGGGGAGTTTACGGGTGTGAAGTCTTCCTCTACATCCCGCACCCACAAAGCCACTCGTACCTCGCGTCTGTGTAGGTGGCACCCCGTAGGTTTCTTTTTTGGCGGGTTTTCCTGCCCACCACGACGCGTCTGCGACCCGCCGCACACATCGCACCAGCCGATGCGTGGGGGCCTCGGAAAGCGCACGCATGCTGGCATTGCGCTGCCTTTGTTACGGACTGGAAAGCCCGCGCTCCTGCCCTACTGGGTCTCAAGTATTATGGGACCAAGTCGGCGGAAGATCCGTCACCGGCTCCCCGGGCTTAACCGGGAAGAGATTCGCATCGTAGGGCAATTCATCGTCCGGGTGGTTCTTCTTGTAGATACGAAACACCGTATCCACATTTCGGTCAATCCAGGGGATTTTTTTCGCGTTTTCCGGGTCCACCTGGAATACCTTCACCACGTGGTAATTCACTTTAATCCAGTCATTGGACTTAAAATGATAAAGTACCTCCATATCCCGGAGGAAAAGATATTCCGGCTGAAGGTCCTTGCACATGTTCTCCAGGGAACGGCGCTCCGGGGGCTGTTTTTCACTCCAAGCCACGACCGTGCGGCTGGCCAGTCCCGGCCAATCATAGATATTTCCACGTGAGTAGTAGCCCATGTAGCCCAGTGGCTCACACCCCACGGCCTCATCTGGCTTAATGTGGGCTTTGATATAGAGGCCCGCCTCCTTACGCACATCGTTTTCAATGTATTGCTGAATCATACGTTCCGTATAAAAACTGATGGGCAGCACGCTGATAAAAAGCCCCAGATAGACGATAGCATAGGTCCATTCGACGCGGGTCCGCCAAGTGGCATTCCCTATCCACCGGGTGACAGCCTGAATTCCCCACAGGCATAAGATAAGAAGCGTGGCAATATAGGGCATCTTGTACCAGCCAAAAATGACAGGGACCACGTAGATGTAGTACATGCTGTAGACCACGACCAACGCGACCAGGGGCCACAGCACCCACTGGCGCTTAAAAACAATCATCAAGGTGCCCACAACAGCGAAAAAGAACATCACATTGGCAATGGAGCTCTCCGGCCCGTTGGTAAAAAACAGGTGTAGACTCGCCCCGTGACCGGCGAACATAGGTCCCAAATGCACATGCAATTGCTCGGAAAGTACCAGCCAGGTGTGCCGTTTAATGGCAAAAAAATCAACCGTATCGACTTTCTCCCACCACTTGGTGTAGCCCAATCCCTTGGCAATAATGGTATTGGGCAACGGGGACCCATAATAAATCAGGGTAAATATAATCCAGGGCAAATATACGGCCAACGCGATACCCGTCACTTTCACAAAAGACCGTGGCTGCCGCGCCAACACATAGATGCCCACAATAATGGCCCAAAAGGCATAGTCAGGCCGCACCAGCATGCAGAGTCCCAGAGATATTCCGAGGAGCACCACGTTCAGCGTCATGGTGTAATAAACAGACATAACGAGGATAAGCACCGCCAACTGGGTTTCCATACCCGCCATACCCCAAAGGATCTGGTGATGCTCCACGGCCACAAAAGTCATCGCCACAATACTCAGCGGCGCGGACAAGCGCACCTGTTTGTGGATACAGATGCCCAACATGTAGAAGACCGTCAAGGCACTTGCCGGTATGGAGACGAGCTTCAGGAACTCTACGCCAAAACCTACCCGCATCAGATCGCCAATAAGGGGAACCAGCACACTCAGCGGGCTGGTAAAACCATGCAGCGGCGGTTCTCCTGGGCGCACATGGGTCAGACCAAGACCACTCGCCATATTCTCTGAATGGAGGCAGGTAATGAGGGCATCTTCCCAGTAGCGTTGGGTGTATACCCAGAAGACAATACGCAGCAGCATGCCAATGCCCGCAATAATCAACGCTGCCTTCACGAGAAAGCGATTATCTTCCTTATCGACCTCTTCCAGTCGCAAGCACTGCTGAAGGAATTTCGTGACGTGTACCATCATATAAACCTTAACGCTGTCGTTTCTTCACCCAAAAACAAATCGTTGTGGCCTCAGGACCGTTTGGGAAACATACTGTTGTCGTAGGGCAAGGAATCTTCCGGCCCATTTCGTTTGTATATCCTGAAAATGAGATCGACACTTCGTTCAATCCAGGGAATCTTGTGTTTTATGGCGGGATCTACTTCAAACACCGCCACCACATGATAATCTTTCTTCAGCCAATCGTAAGATTTGAAGTGATAAAGTACTTCCAAGTCACGCAGGTACAAATAATCCGGCTTCAAATCCTTGCACATATTTTCCAGTGTTCGGCGTTCCCCAGGCTGACCCTTGCTCCAGGCAACGACCTCGCGACTGACCAAACCAGGCCAGTCATAGACCTTTCCCTGAGAATAGTACGCCATATATCCCAGGGCCTCGGTGCCTACAACTTCATCAGGTTCCATATGCTCCTTCAAATACAAACCGGCCTCGCGCCGGACATCGTTTTCAATATGCTGCTGAATCATGCGCTCGGCATAAAAACAAAGAGGAAGAACACTGATAAAAGAACCCAGGTAGAGCACAGCAAATAAGGTTTGCACCCGGTTCTGCCATTGTGCTTTCGGGAGCAGACACACCAGACCTTGAACCCCCCACACGGACAGCATCAGGAGCACTACGGTGTAGGGAACTTTGTACCAGCCGTAAATGATCGGCACGAAGTACACGTAATACATGCTGTACACGACCGTGAATAGCAAAAGCGGCCAAAGTTCCCATTGGCGACGAAGCAACACCCGCAAGGAACCCAGCACCGCGAAAAAGAACATCAGGTTGGCGATGGGACTTTCCGGTCCGTTGCTAAAGAACTTGTGAATGCCCGCACCGTGGCCGCCAAAAGCCGGTCCCAGATGAACGTGCAGTTGCTCCGCCAAGGTCATCCACGTGTGCCGCTTGATAGCGAAGAAACTCAGGTCGTTACCATGCAACCATGGCAGGCCGAATCCAATTCCCTTGGCTATGATGGTGTGAGGTATGGGAGAGCCGTAGTAATAGAAGGCAAAACTTATCCACGGGAGATAGAGTACCAAGGCCACGATGAGCACTTTGGGGAAAGCCTTGGGGATACGAGAAAGCACATACCCGCCCGATATTACCGCCCAGAAGGCAAAATCGGGGCGCACGAGCATGCATAATCCCAAAGATATGCCCAGAAGAATCGGTTGTAGTGTTAGCGTGTAATACAGAGACATGAGCAGCACGAGCACCGCCAGTTGGGTCTCCATGCCCGCCATACCCCAGAGTATCTGGTGGTGCTCCACCGCCGCATAGCCCATGACCAGAATCAACAAGGGGCTTGCAAGACGCACCTTCGGATGAATCCCCAGCCCAAGGAGATAGAGTACGCTAAGCCCCGCTGCCGGAATAGAAACAAGCTTGAGCAGTTCTATGCCCAACCCAACCCGGATCAAATCCCCCAGCAGCGGAATAAGAACCCCCAAGGGACTCGTAAATCCGCACAGCGGGTCCCCCGCGCTGCCCGCATGGGTCAATCCCAGTCCCCGGGCCGCATTCTCCGAGTGCAGACAGGCGATGAGGGCATCATCCCAGTAACGCTGGGTGTAAAGCCAGAAAACGAGACGCAACACCATCGCCAGAATAGCAATGAGCATCCCCGCCCGAACAACAAACGCATTTTTTGGGTCCGCCAGCCCCTCCAAGCGAAAAAGTCGTTGAATTGTTCCTATGGCCTGGCTCATACCGGTTGGGCTTGTCCACCTGGTGTCTTGCGGTTATCTGCCTGCGTTACGGGCCGACAGCTTCTTGCGGGCGACCCAGGCAGCACCCTCGGGCAACGATAGTCCCTACACAACGGAAAAACCGGGGGAATTGCAGTGAATGGATATACTAGCAGGTATTTGAAAGGCCATGCACGCTTCCGTCTCGCGATTGTCGAATTTGAAGGGACAAAAGCATTTCATCCACCATCCATCCTCTAAATAAGCGAAGGAGGCACCGCATCCTTGCAGCGCCTCCCTCTAAAGGAGTTAGTGAGTGCTAAGCCAGCACGTCGAGGTCGTATCCGGACGTTCCCGCAGGTGTCGCAATGGCGCTTTGAATCAACTGCAACGCAGCTGCTCTCGCACCAGCAGACGACTGCTCCTGTTCCTTCAGACGAGTCGCCTGCGCGGCCCCTTGGGTTCGGCCCTGACTTACACCGGCCCCAACGCTGCTGACACTTCCAATTGCTCCAGTCATATCAGCCTCCTTTCTGCATTGGGCCTGTTGTTCTAGGTACAACCCTATATTCGGCACAATTTGTCAAAGCCTTTAGCCTTCTCCTCGGGTAGAATTCATGCTCTTGCAGCGAAAGACAGGACTTTCGTAGTATGAAAGCGTCTCCACGCCTCATGACGCCACCAAAAGGAGCATCAATGCAACCCGTTCCCCGATTCTTTTTCGTATTCTGTGCCTTCCCCCTTCTGGCAGCCTCTGCGGCACCACCCAATATCATCTATATTCTCGCCGATGACTTGGGCTACGGCGAAGTGGGATGCTACGGCCAGGAGTGGATCAAGACGCCCCATATCGACCGCTTGGCTGAAGAGGGCATGAAATTCACCCAGCACTACACGGGCCAAGCCGTATGCGCGCCAGCACGGTGTGCCCTGATGACCGGTATGCACATGGGGCACGCCTTTGTACGCAACAACCGCAGCATGAAAGAGCGTCCCCGAGATGAGGACAAATGGCAATGGCGGGGGCAGACACCCATCCCCGACGATGCCGTAACCATCGCGGAAGTATTGAAAGAAAAAGGCTATGCCACAGCCGCCTACGGAAAGTGGGGCCTGGGCTACGAAGGTTCGACGGGTGACCCCTTGAAGCAGGGCTTCGATGATTTTGGTGGTTTCCTGTGCCAGGCCCACGCCCACAACCACTACCCCCGCTTCCTCTGGAAGGGCGGCAAGCAAATTCCCATGCCCGGCAATGACCGCATCCTGACCGGCACCCAGTATTCCCAAGACTACTTCATCCAATGGGGCAAGGAATTCATCCAGACCAACAAAGACCGCCCCTTCTTCCTTTACCTGCCCTTTGCGATCCCCCACCTCTCCATCCAGGCCCCCGAAGAATCGGTGGCAGCGTATCGGGGCGTGATTCCCGAAGAAGACTACGTACACAAGGGCTATCTGGAACATCCCACGCCCCGTGCGGGCTACGCGGCCATGATTACCCACATGGACCGGGGCATTGGCGAGATTATGGCCCTGCTGAAGGAACTGGGGCTGGACGAAAACACCATTGTGATGTTCTCCAGCGACAACGGCCCTGCCTTTGAGCGCCTCGGTGGCGCAGACTCGGACTTCTTTGAAAGCGCGGGGCCTTTTCGTGGCCGCAAGGGCACCTTGCTGGAAGGGGGCATCCGCATACCACTGGTGGCCCGCTGGC
The DNA here is from genome assembly GCA_024280935.1 of Candidatus Hydrogenedentota bacterium. Classification (GTDB taxonomy): domain Bacteria; phylum Hydrogenedentota; class Hydrogenedentia; order Hydrogenedentales; family JAEUWI01; genus JAEUWI01. The sequence goes on along the minus strand of JAJRPE010000324.1, from coordinate 5,586 downwards.
CGGGAGAAATCAGGCCCGGAAGTGTGTCAGGGCATATTTCGGCCTTCTGGGATATTCTGCCCACCTTCGCCGAACTGGCCGGTGCCACGGCACCCGAAGGTATAGACGGCATTTCCTTCGTGCCCACGCTCTTGGGGAGCAGTTCGCAGACGCGGCACGACTATCTCTACTGGGAGTTCATTGCCTACGGTGGACAACAGGCCGTTCGGATGGGTGACTGGAAAGGACTTCGACGGGATATCAAGAAAACAAAGCAGCTCAACACAGCGCTTTATAATCTCGCTAAAGATCCTGGAGAATCCATCAATCTGGCGAAAAAGCATCCCGCGATCCTCGCAAAAATAGAACAAATCATGGAGGATGCCCGGACACCCTCCGGGGTCTTCCCCTTCCCGGAAATAGCAATGAAACGATAATGCTCAGCACACCGTGTCACCTGTAATCAGAGGAAATCGAACCGTAAACGTGGAACCCTTGCCTTCCTCGCTCGTCACACAGACATCACCACCGAAAGCACGGGAAATCGCTCGAACCAGACTCAGGCCCAGTCCGTTGCCCGGCTCAGAGCGGCTGGCATCCACGCGATAAAAGCGCCCGAAGATATCTTCCTGTGCGGTGTCTGGGATTCCAATACCCGAGTCTTCTACCTCAAGCAAAAAGTGGTTGTCCTCACGCATGCAACGGACCATAACTTGCCCCCCGGGCAGCGTGTATTTGACCGCATTGTCTACCAGTTGCCCGACAAGACGTTTCAGTCGTTGCGGCTCTCCCGCGATTTTCATACCGGCTTCCACCGAGCACCGTAGTTCGACTCCTTTATCCTCCGATGCGGGCCGAAAAAGTTCGCACATGTCTTCTGCGATTGCCGCGAGATCCACAGGGCGGCACTCTATGACCTGGGTGCCCGCCTCGGTCTGTGCTATTTCAAGCATAGTATTGATAAGCTGCAACATCTGGTCACATTCCTCCAGCATGCTGCCACACTGCACCGCCGTCAAGCTATCGTCACGGGTCTCACGCAACGCCATTTCCGCTTCCCCCCGAATACGCATGAGCGGTGTTCGCAAGTCATGGGCGATATCGTCCGTCACATCACGCAACTCCCGAAAAAGCACCTGTATACGGTCCACCATGTCATTGAAGGCATTCGCGAGTTCATCGATTTCGTCGTTATAGGAACTCAACGGAACACGGTGATCCCACGCACCCGCCGCAATATGATGGGCCGCCATCGTCACCCGTTGGACCCCCGAGAGGGAGCGCTTTGCAACGTAGGTACCTGCGAGAATGGAGCACAGCACAAAAGCGAGTGTCGCTGCGAAAAAAATCTTTCTAAATTGTCGTAGCAGTGCATGGTTTTCTTCCAGCGATACCCCCAGTTGCAGAACCAGTTGATCGCTGATCGCTCCATAAAGAAAGCGTGCCGAAAAGTCTCCTTCATCGGCCTGATAATCCATAAAGGTCTGTTGGCCTGAGAGGGCCGTCTGAATTGCTTCGTGCCCTGCGGGAATCTCCTCCCAAAAGGAAGTGTCTGTCGATACAAGAACATTTCCGGCGCCATCCAAAATCCGAAAAATAACCTGGTGAATGCCCTCGGATATAGCCTCTTTTTCCAATACATCTTTAAGCACGGAGAGGCTTTGGAGTTCAAACAGTGAACGATACTCCGATACCTCATTAACCATATCGACATGCATGCGCCGCTGCAAGGAGGCCTCCAAAAACACATAGCAAATGGCGAGAACCACGAGCATGGAAAAAAAGCAGCAGAGGGCATAGGTCAGACTTAGCCTGAAAACCAGGGAGCAAAAAGGATTAGAAACGTTCCTGCAATACATAACCAGCTCCACGAATGGTCTTAATCAGGGATGTGTCGAAGCCACGGTCGATCTTGTCTCTGAGACGGCTTATTCGGGATTCCACCACGTTGGTACTTGGGTCAAAGTCATAGCCCCATACCTGATCCATAATCATGGTTCTCGAAACCACCTTTCCCTGATTGCGCACCAAATACTCAAGCAGGGCGAATTCGCGGGGTTGTAAGTCAATGGCTTCTCCGCCACGGGCCACGGTGCGCCGCAACAAATCAACGGTGAGATCGGCCACCGACAGCGTCGTGGGTTCGGCAACGGACGTGGCACGTCGAACAAGGGCTTGCAGCCGGGCCAACAACTCCGCGAAAGAAAAGGGTTTCACCAGATAGTCATCTCCCCCCGCCTGCAAACCCCTGATGCGGTCATCCACGCTATTCCGGGCGCTCAAGATAAGCACGGGGGTCAGGTTTCCCTCCCTGCGCAGATCCTGAATCAGATCCAGCCCATTGAGACGCGGCAGCATGATATCGATCACGGCGGCATCGTAGGACTCCGACATGGCGCGGCTAAAGCCATCGACCCCATTGTCGGCACCATCCACTACAAAGCCCTCCTGCCGAAGACCGGCGGAGATAAAGGCGGAGATTTTCTTATCATCCTCAACAACGAGAATATGCATGGCTTGACCTGTCTGGATAGGTGTGCTTCGAGACGATATCGACCTCAACACTCACCGACAGTTTAACAAATCGAACCACTTAACACATTGCCAAACAGCAATGTTCTCGTAATGTTTCCCGAAGATTTCCTCTCTATAGTTAATCTATTGCGTCATCACGTTCACCTTCGAAAGGACTCAGACATGTCAAAACTTACCCTGAAAGAGCTATCAAAAAAGAGGTTGGTCATTCCCGTGATCGTAATCGTCCTGATTCTTCTGTTTGCCGTATCCGGTACGAGAGCAAATCCAGAAATAGAGCGGGACATCAACTGGGACTCGCCCGAAACCAGGGAACTGTTCCAAAATGCCTGCGGAGATTGTCATAGCTACGAGACAAAATGGCCCTGGTATTCTCGCATCGCACCGATATCCTGGATGATTATTCGCAATGTTAATGAAGGGAGAGAAGAATTCAATGTCTCTGCCTCAGCACTGGGAGAAGCAGATGAAGCAGCGGAAGAGGTGCTCGAAGATGAAATGCCTCCCTGGGAATACGTCCTCCTCCATCCTGAAGCCAAACTAACAGCAGCGCAGAAGGATGTGCTCGTCACAGGGCTGCTGAACACCTTCGGAGGGGAACGCAAAGAGAATAAACACGACGAAGACAACGAACATGACGACCATAGCGAATAATAGAGGTAACCGTTCACCGGGTATCAGGAGGGCGGGTTTTCTTACCCGCCGCAGGGCAGACGTTGCACCAGCCGATGCATGTAGGGCATGGAAATACATGAGTAGCCTTTTCTGACATAGCGCCGCCTTTGTTGCGGACTGGAAAGTCCGCACTCCTGCCTATCCAACGCTTACTAATAGAGCACCCATCCGTCAACACTGACGGTAAAAATAGCGATGAGGGGGCGTTTCGCTACCGGTTCTTCTCGGGCAACTGCGCGTTGACTCTCTTGCGCCAGTTATCCAGTCGCTCGTGCAAGTCCCGGACAATCTCCGGCTCTTCCTTGGATAGATCCGTTGTCTCGCCGAGGTCATCTTTCAGGTTGTAGAGTTCTTGGCGACCATCCTCATAATACTCCAGCAACTTCCAGTCGCCATGGCGTATGGCCGTCACCGGCGTGGTGGTGAAATAATAGTGGGGATAATGCCAGTGGAGATCTTCTCGTGGCAGGGAGGCTGTGGGGTCGCGTAGTACGGAACCCAGTGAAAGACCATCGAGCACCTTTTCTTCCGCCGAGTTGGGCACTTTCCCAAGGGCCTCCAAAATAGTCGGGTAGAAATCCATGGAAGTCACGGGCGTGTCGCACACGGTGTTGGTCGCCGTAACTCCCGGCCAACGGACAATGAGCGGCACGCGAATGCCCCCTTCATAAACAGAACCCTTACCAGAGCGCAGGGGCGCGTTGTTCGTCACCTGCTCGTCGTCGCGTATCTGGTCGAAGCCGCCATTGTCGGAGTAAAAGATGACGAGGGTGTTGTCCGCAATACCCAGCGAATCAAGCTTGCCAAGCAGCCTTCCGATATCTTCATCCAGCGTGTGAACCATGGCCGCGTAGCGGGCGTTGGTGTGATTCATGCCCTCGCGGATCTTCTTTTTGTAGTAGGCCACCAGTTCCGGCTTGCCCTCAATGGGCGTGTGGGGGTTGTGGTAGGACATGTGCAAAAAAAACGGCTTCTGCCTTTCGTGCATACGCTCCATGAGCCGGAGGGCCTCGTCCGTAAGGCGGTCCGTCAGATACTCGCCCTCTTCGCCAAAGGGCAAACCGGGCACATAGCGAAATTCGCGCTCGCCCGTGCTGCGCACCCGCTCACTCTTATAGGGGTACCAATAGGTCCGGGGCGCACCCCAGAAACTGGCGCCGATGTTGATATCAAAACCCTGTGTCTCTGGATAATGCCCCGCATCACCCAGATGCCACTTTCCTACATGGGCCGTCTGATAACCCGCGTCGTGCAGCACTTCCGCAATGGTCGTGTGCTCCAGTGCCAGGGATGGCTCGGTGAGGGGTGGTGCGAGGGGCTTATTGCCCCGGCTTTCCCGCCGCTCCAGCGCGCCCTCGTGCCAGATGGTCATGTTGAGGCGTGCCGGATGCTGACCCGTCAGGATCGCCGCACGGGTGGGCGTACATACGGGACTCGCCGAATAGGCCTGGGTGAAGCGCACGCCTTGCGTCGCCAGTCGGTCGATATTGGGCGTTTCATGGAGATCGCTGCCATAACATGCGGGACCGGTCCAGCCCATGTCATCCACGAGAATGAAGAGAATGTTGGGTGGTGCTGCGGCAGCAAGAGCTTGGGTGGTAAAAAGACTGAGGCCCAGGATAAGTAAGGGCAGTAATTTTGTCATGGCAGAACGGCCTCCGTGATCCGGTTTTTCCTTGAAGAGAATACACGAAAGTGGAGCGAGCATCACAGGTAAAACTCCCGGGGCAACAGAACAAAAAAACGATGTCGTGACCTCAATCAATACAGGCTTCTTCCCTTTATAAAACACTGTTACGGGTGCCACGGGTAGGCCCGAAGGGTTTACCCGTGTAAAATCCAGGTCTTCCAGAACTGGATACTCCCTTCTTCGCCGGTAGTTACTGCACCGGTAAAGCCCTGACAGGCCTACCCGTGGCACCCAACGTGGGTCTTCAGAAAAAAAGGGTGCGGTGCTCATGCTACCGATTCCGCCAACGTAATTTCGCTCGAAACGGTGGTATGTGTTGCACTATGACCATGGGAAATAGATCCTGTACCGGTGGCACCCTTAGCGTTCATTTTCCGCGCCCACACTTTATCCCACCCCGACCATAACGTATACTCGCACCCTATGGATACACCGCGTGTTTCGATCATTATCCCCTCATGGGACGGACACCGCGACGGCTGCGTGCCCCGTCTTCTGGAGAGCGTGGAACGACAGACCTTCTCGGACTACGAGACCATCATCATCGAAGGGGTCTCGCCCCAGGGCAGGGCCATCAATCAGGGCGCATCCCAGGCCAAAGGAGAACTCCTCCTCATCCTCGATGACGACAGCATGCTCGCCGATGAACATGTCTTCGAGCGCATCGTCGCGGCCATCGACAGCGACGAGCGCATTGGCATGGCGGG
>JAJRPE010000323.1 GCA_024280935.1 Candidatus Hydrogenedentota bacterium | reverse complement strand
TGGAGGAACTCGATGCCTGGTATCCCCAGGTGCCGGATGCAGAGAATGCTGCGTTGCTTTATGAGGATATCTTTACGGAGCTTGAAGCGATTGACCCGGAGGGAACGCGGGTTGAGGCCTTGCGTGATGCCACAGAGGAATACGAGCAGATAGGGGACTATCCCGTAGAACACCGTGAAGCCTTGAAGACGTTCGTTGCCGACGCGGAACCGGCGCTGGCCCTGCTCGAAGCGGCGGTGGTGCGTCCAAAGGCACGTTTTCCGATTGATCTCAGCGAGGGCATGGAGGCCGAATTGCCGCACCTGTCGAAAATGCGCAATGCGGTGCGCGTGTTGTACCTCAGCAGCGAGGCCGCCCTGCTCAACGGCAACAAGGCACTGGCGGTGGAACGCCATGCCACCATACTGCCTGTTGGCGGTGCCCTGCTCGCGGAGCCAGGCTTGCTGCCGCAGCTTGTGCGGGGTGCGATTAACGGGATTTCATTTCGTGCGCTCGAACGATTGGTTAACCATACGCAATTTGATGAGGAACTATTGCGGCAGTTGGATGCCGCCTATGCGGCGGCGTACCATCCCGAAGCGCTCCAACGAGCACTTCTTGGCGAGCGCTGTATGGCCGCCGATACGATTCGCCGGGTCTATGATGGTACGCTCAATTCAGATAGCGGACTTTTTAGAGAGATCAGGGATAAACTCGTCTCTAATCCTGTGCTTGTTGGTTCCTACGGACGCTATGAGCAGTTGACGGTCTACGCCGCTTTTGAAACCATGCTTCCCGGGGTGGATCCTGATTGGCCGACGATAGCCACTCCGCTGCATGATGGTGCTGAACCTGATACCTCGGGTGCGATCCTGGCAAGCATCCTGCTGCCAAGCATCAGCCGCGCCCCTATTTACTTTGTTCGCTATATCGCTTATCTGCGCAGTGCCCGCACGGCCATCGCGGTCGAGCGTTATCGCCTGGCGCACGGCACCGCGCCGGACTCCCTTGAGGATTGTGTCCCTGAATTTCTTGACGCGGTCCCCGAAGACCCCTACGATGGCGAGGCGATTCGCTATCAGCGTGAGTCCGAGGGCTACGTGATATATTGCGTTTTCGACGACTTGGACGACGATGGCGCTGTCCCCTGGACGCGTGATGATGACCGTATTGTGGATGGTGATCTTGTGTTTCGCGTAACACGATAATTCAGGGGAAGATACGCTGCCTTCGCGCACGGAATCCTGGCCGATCCACTGGTTTTTCTGATGAAAATTCATAAGGCTCTGCTGCTTACTTTGGGGCTGATGGGGAAATGCCTGTTTCGGGCACATATTCGATTGTGGGTAGCGCCCACGTTAGGAGAATCAAGATGCGATATCATCGACTGTTTGTCCTCTATCTGTCATTGATTGCCTTGTGCCTTACTTGTGGTGCAAGCGCTGCCGGCAATGGAGGAGCCGACGACGTGAAAGCCCCGGTCGATTACGTGGACCCCATGATCGGCACCTCCAGCTCGCGATGGATGCTGTACCCCGGACCGAGCATGCCCTTCGGGATGGTGAAGCTCAGCCCCGACAATCGCAAGCATGCTTGGAAGGGCGGCTATGAGTACAACATCGAAAACATCATGGGATTCAGCCATATCCATTCCTGGATCGTGGGCGGCCTGTTGACGATGCCCACGGTGGGTCCGTTGAACACGGAGCCGGGCACGGAGGAAGACCCCGATTTGGGCTATCGCTCCCGTTTCAGCCACGACACCGAGGTGGCTTCGCCTGGGTACTACGCCGTTACCCTCGCCGACTACGGCATTCGCGCCGAGTTGACGACCACGACCCGGACTGGCTTCATGCGTTACACCTTTCCCGAGTCCGACGAGGCGCGGATTCTTTTCGACCTGAAATTTCCGGCGGAGTTCAACTATGACGTGCAATGGGCGGAGTTCTGGAAAGTAAATGATCGCGAAATCGAGGGTTTCTCCAAGCAACGTACCAACGATAGTTTTTCGGGCTTGGAAAATGACTATGTGTTGCACTTCGTGATTCAGTTCAGTAAGCCCTTCGATAGCCTGGGTGTCTGGAAAAACGGTGATATCCAGCAGGATACCTATACGGTTCATGGCAACAACGATATCGGCTGCTTCGTCAACTACAAGACGAAAAAGGGCGAGGAGATCCTGGTCAAGACGGGTATTTCCCTGGTGAGCACGGAACAGGCCCGGCTGAACCTGAACACCGAGACGAAGGACTTCGGCTGGGACTTCGATGCGGTCCGTGCCCACGCCCGCACGACGTGGAACGACCTGCTCAGCACCGTGATGGTGGAAGGGGGGACGGAGCAGGACCGAATCAAGTTCTACACCAATTTCTACCGCTCCTACGCCGCGCGGACCATCTGGAGTGATGTGAACGGCAAGTACGTGGACATGAACGAGCAGGTCGTTCAGTTGGCCGACCCCGGTGCCGTCGTCCTCGGGGGAGATGCCTTCTGGAATACCTTCTGGAACCTGAACCAACTCTGGGCCTTGGCCACGCCGAAGGTTGCCAATCAATGGGTGGCCTCGCTGCTGGAAATCTAGGACCGGGGCGGGTGGCTTCCCAAAGGGCCCACCGCCGTGGAGTACTCCAGCATCATGGTTGCCTCCCACGAAGTTGCCCTGATTAACAGTGTGTTTCAAAAGGGCATCCGCGACTATGACGTGGAGAAAGCCTATGAAGCGATTCGGCACGTGCAGACCACGCCCGGTCGCGCACACCCCGGCGGCGGCCTTGTGGGAAATCGGCAGATAGTGCCGTATATGCGCCTCGGCTATGTGCCCCACGGCGAGGGCACCACGACGCACCATTTTGGCACGAAGGAGGAGGGGCCCGTATCGAGCACCCTGGAGTATGCCTTCGACGATTGGAACGTGGCCCAGATGGCCCAGGCCCTCGGCAAGGAGGCGGATGCCAGGGAGTTTACCCGCCGCGCCTACAACTACAAGAAGGTCTTCGACACCCAAACGGGCTATGTCCGCCCGCGCCTGGCCAACGGCGAGTGGGCCGACGCCAAGAGCAAGCATGGCGACGCGAAGCGGCCAGATTCCTGGGTGGGCATGGGCTTCATCGAAGGAAACGCCTGGCAGTACAGTTGGTTCGTGCCCCACGATGTGGGCGGGCTGGTCGATTTGATGGGGGTCGAAGAGTTCAACCGCCGACTCGAAGAGGGCTTCGTTAAGTCGAGTGAAAGCAACTTCAACGCCACCGGCGACCTCTATGTTCATTTTCCCATCAACCATGGCAACCAACCCAACATGCAGGCGGCGTATTTGTTCAACCATGCGGGGCAGCCCTGGAAGACCCAGCATTGGGTGCGGGAGTTGATGTACAACTACTACGGGGACAACCCGGTCACCGGATGGCCCGGCGATGAAGATCAGGGGCAAATGGGTGCCTGGTTTGTGATGAGCGCCATCGGGCTGTTTCAAATGGATGGCGGCGGCGCGGTCCGGCCTATCTATGAAATTGGCAGCCCCCTCTTCGACAAGATAACGATTCGCCTGGACCCGGCCTATTACCCTGGCGGAACCTTTGTCATTGAGGCCAGGAACAACTCGGCCAGTAATCGCTACATTCAGTCGGCCACGCTGGACGGCACGCCCCTCACGAAATCCTGGTTTTATCACGACGCACTGGTGGACGGTGGTTCGCTGGTGCTGGAGATGGGTCCCGAGCCGAACACGAATTGGGCGAGCGGCCCCGACGACGCGCCGCCTTCGATGTCAAAGCCCCGATAGTGGTTTTCGCGTTTGATACGCGCTTCGTGCGATGCAGGCGAGCCGCCTGCGCTCCCAACATACACGCCGTGACCAACACATTGGCACGCATGAAGGGTTACGGAGAGAGAGACACCCATGAAGATGAATTTTGTATATTGCGCCCTATGCTGCGCCACGCTACTGGCCGGAAACGCGCAGGCAGCGGGCCGCATTGAAATTGAGAGCTTCGTGCTCGCGCCGACGCAGCTTGAACGGGATACCGCTTTCGAGGTGTGTGTCACGGTGAAGGCCTCCGGTGTCCCGACGGTGAGCTATGTGCTGCGAACGTCAGGCCCGGTGGAAGAGGGGGCGGGGCCACCATCCTTCGACCACTATGAGACCAACCGGAAACTTGCCTTCATGGCGGAGGAGGGTCAGGTCCACCTGCGGGACAACGGCGCTCATGATCTTGATCCGAAGGATCATGCTTTCCGTATTCGGGTGGACACGCAAGGCTGGCCGCTGGGACAGCATGATCTCATCCTCTTTGCCCATAACCGACCCGGCACGGGAAACCACATAAAGGACAGCCGATTGTTTTCTGTGGTAATCACCGAAGACCGCGTTCGCCTGATTGATCAAAGTCGTTTGGGCGAGACGCGCTTTACCCGTTGCGAGGTCATTCCCGCTATCGTGGAGCCGGGCGGCAAAGCGACGCTCCGGTTTGCATGGGCGGGCTCCGACGGGGCGGGTGTTACGGTGCGCCAGCCTTACTTTGTACGCCCGGAGCAATCGCCCACGCCCTTCATCTACGATGCGACCCATGTCAGTTCCCTGGCAGACGAAGGCGAGACCTTGCTCCGTGACAACGGCGCCCTGGACCAGAACCGCGAATCGGGCGTGATGGAGGTGCCCTTGGACACGAGGGCCTGGCCACCGGGCTTGTACTACCTCGAAGTTAAATTGCCGACAGCCTCGGGCCGTATTGACTTGCGCCACACCGTGGTAAGCGTTCGGGCACCCGAGGACCACCTTAACGTGCAGGTGTCCCCTTCGTGGCCCATGGTGCCGGGTACTCACGCCGAGCGTATGACACGGATGGCGGACGGTACCTTGCTCCACACAGCGCATTACAGTGAGGATGGGGGGCAACGCTGGGAGGCCCGCGAATCGGGCACCCTTGGCGCGGGGAGCGTGCAGCTTCGGGATGGCCGTGTGTTGGGGATGTCCTACCGGACGCTACCCATCGAGGGGCGTGAGGGCTGGTATCGCGGTAAGCGCTACGAGTCGTCGGACGGCGGACTAACTGTGGCGGGGCCGTTGGAAACGCAGTTCTACGTGCCACAGGCCAAGGCGGCTCAGGGCCACGCGCTCCATCCAGGCCCGCTCTATATGCGGTCCATCGTCGAGCGACCAGACGGGAGCCTCGTCGCGCTCATGGCGGGGTGGTTTAAGGGCGACGACACGCCCTGCCCCTACAGTCCAAAGCGACCCTATTCCCGTACCTACACCTGCGAATCCGATGATGGCGGCGCGACCTGGCGCTATCTCTCCACCATTGGGTATGACCACATCGGCAGCGAAGGCTACAACGAGGGAGCCATGGAGCTCCTGCCGGATGGTCGTCTTATCGCGGTTATGCGCACCGGCAGTATGAAAGACAAAAACTGTCAGGACAACCCGATTATGATTTCGCTGAGCGACGATGGCGGAGCGACCTGGTCGGTGCCAAAACGCACCGGTATGCACGGGGCTTTCCCCGATCTGGCCGTTTTGTCGGACGGAACCCTTGCGCTCAGCTATGGCCGCCCCGGTGCGAGTGTTGCGTTCAGCAGTGATGTCGGTGCCACCTGGACCGACCATACTTCCGTGGATCCCACGCCCTATTCCGGCTACACGAGTATTTGCGAGGTGGCCCCCGGCGAGCTTCTCATGATTTTCGGAACCAAAGACCGCGTTGATCCGCAGACAGGCGAACTGAGCACTGGCATACGCGTGGCCCGAATTCGCTATGCGGAAAAATAAGGGAGACGGGAGAGCCATCAGTTCTGCTCGCTACAGGAAGAATCGAGGGTTCAATCATAAGTCAGCTTGGACGGATCCAAGAGGCGTGATCCATGATACACAGTCAGGATTTCAGCGAGTTCCTCTTTGACTCGATAAATAATGCGATAGCTTCCGAAGAAAACTTCACGAATCCCCGAATCGTTGAGTTCTGGCACAACCCTGCCGGAGTTTGGGAAGTCAGCTACTCTTTCGACGGCTTCCAGCACATTCATCGCGAATAGATTGGCGTAATGCGTAGAATCTGCGGCTATAAGGTCCGTGATTGCTTCCAAGTCATCAACTGCCTGAAGCGTCCACCTCAATTCGGCCATTTGGCCATTCTCTCTCTGACTTCTGTATGCGAGATGGTCTTGCCTGAATCCGCCTGCTGTAGCCCCCGTTCGACTTTTGCCAAGAACAGGAGACGTTCCATTGCGTCTTCAATCGTGGCGTCGGCCGGAAGGTCTTCTACGGCGTGAAGCATTTTCTCTTTTGTAGTCATAGTCTCAGTCCTATTTGTATCGCACCAATTCTACCACATACGACAAGCCATCGCTTATGAATCCGGGCTGCGCGTTCAGTCCGAAAAGGCAGCCAACAACACCCCCCATCACGCTATTTTACCAGCGCGCTTAGTTTTTCAGCATCCGGGGCGGAACCGACATAGAGCAGAACACCCGAACCCGGCATGATGCTGATTTTGTATCCCTCAACCATCGGGATTTCCGTTCCGGTTTTGAGGTCGTAAACATGCTGTTCAGGCTCTTTCTTCGCCAAGGTAAAGTGTACGTCAAAGGCTTCGGTGAAGGGTGTGTAATCCACCAGGTTACCGGCATCGTCAATACGGATTGGGTCGTCATCCTTAAACATATAGCGACTGTTCGCGGGCCAGGTGCCGACGTTGGAATTCTGGATCACGATTATCTTGCCCGCGAGGCCCGGGAAGGTAAATGCATTGCTGTGAATATGTTTGTCTTCCGTCGTGACGGGGCAATCGGGGGTCTTGGCCATCTGTGTGATGATTCGCTCATAGGAACGAATCTCCCGCGCCGCTTCCCCGAACTCCGCCAGTTGGGGGTTGTCCATTCCGGGTCTGCCCGCCAAGGTGAAATACTGAATTTCGTGTTTGCCGGACGAGGCCGCCTCTTCAAAGTCTGGTTGCCGAGCCGTGTTTCCATAGGGTTCATAGTGCCAGGTTAAGAATAACTTCGCACCTTCCAGCACGCTGATCCACGCCATCGCTTTCATACAGTTTTTTGGGGCG
>JAJRPE010000322.1 GCA_024280935.1 Candidatus Hydrogenedentota bacterium | reverse complement strand
TTTACTTTACCTGAAAGGAGATGAAGTGTCTTGAGGACTTACGAAGCGCTGTACATCTGTACTCCAGAATTGGAGGAAGGTGACATCCAGACGGTGTCCCAGGAGGTTGATAACCTCGTGACCAGCAATGGCGGGAGCATCGTGCGCTCGGAGATCTGGGGAAAGAGGAAATTGGCCTATATGGTCAAGAAGTACTCTGAAGGAACGTACATTCTGGCACGTTTCCAGGCCCCGCCGGATTTCGTTAAGAAGCTTGAACAGTGGTTTAAGCTTTCCGATTCGGTTTTCCGTTACATGGTTGTTCACTTTGACGATCACATGCTCCGCATTGAAGCGGAACAGGCCCGTCGCAAGGAAGAAGATCTTCGCAAGAGCGCCGAAGCTACGGCCCGTGGTGAAGAACGGGAAGATTCTGATCGACCGCGTCGTGCGGCGAGCAGCTACGATAGAGACTAAGTGGCTGGGCCACAGCCAGGGTTTGTGGTCCTGAACATTCCTCGCCCGGAAGAACGCTCTGTTTATTACGGCGCTTTTTTCGGACTGAGGCACTAACGTAACGGAAAGGTGAGGACAATGTCCGATCTTCGGCTACCCGATCTGAACAAGGTTATCATCGCAGGACGGCTCACCCGTGATCCAGAGTTGAAGTACATCGGCTCCGGTCGCGCAGTGTGCAACCTCAGCGTTGCCAACTCCCAGCATTACAGAACCAAAGAAGGCGAGCGTCGTGAAAGCACGACGTTTGTCAATGTTACGCTCTGGGATAAGCAAGCGGAGTGGGTCGGCGAGCGCCTCAAGAAGGGCCGACCTGTATTGGTCGAGGGCCGTCTTAAAAGCGATTCCTGGGAAGACAAGACAACCGGTCAGAAACGGACGAAGCTCGAAATCTCCGCCCAGCGGCTTACCCCGTTGGATTGGGATGATGATGGTCGCGGTGGTGGTGGTGGTGGCGGTGGCGGTGACAATTACGGTGGTGGCCGACCTGCGGAAACGCAGCAGGCTCCTCCCGCGCCCCGGCCCATCGAAGAGCCTATACCCGAAGACGACATTCCGTTCTAGCCCAAAACTGAAAAGGAAGCCAGACTAATGGCAAAGATATCCGCCAAGGCACGCGCAAAAGTTCGCGCAAAGAGCGCGAAGCGCAAGAAGAAAAAGAAAAAGTCCCAACGGCCCAAGGTCTGTCGGTTAACCGTTGATCGCGTCGTTTTTATTGACTACAAAGACGTGGCCATGCTCAAGCACTACATCACCGAGCGCGGCAAGATCATCCCCCGTCGGATTACTGGCGCGAGTGCCAAGCACCAGCGTATGCGGACCCACGCCATTAAACTGGCGCGTCAGATTGCGTTGTTGCCCTATTCCGCAGATTAGGGAAAGCCCCTTTTCGGTGTCGGAACATGGTACTACCCAACCCGGTCGAAAACGGATCTCCATGCTGTTTATATTGGGGCTGTTCTTCATGCTGGTCAGTGCGCATCCCTTTGCCGCGATGTGTTTCGTCATATTGGCGGCGCAGCACTGGTTGGCTGAAGAGCGGCCCAAGGCGTGGAGCGTCGCCTTTCTGAGTGGCGTGGTTTCGGCAATCCTGACGGCTTCCCTGGCGTTGGGTGTCTTCTATGTCGCTTCGGCATCTCTGGGTTGTTTGCTTGGTCTGCTGATTCAGCGTGGCTGGTCATATCGTTCTCGATTCGCTGCTATTGCGGGCCTTGCATCCGCCGGGATGGCGGGTTCCATGGCGATCACCTGGCAAGCGTCGCGTCATGACATGACTATCTTCATGAATGCGCGTATCGCCGAATTGGAAGAGCAAGGTGAAGCTACCGAACACTGGCTGGAGTTCTTTCGCTGGTATGATTTGAACCTTGCCTATTTCGGCATCGGTTCGACCATTGCTTTGGTGCTGCTCATGACTGCCTATGTGTTGTGCGTGATTGACCGCAGACAGCGAAAAGCGAGCGAAAAGCCCCAGCGGCGCACGACGGAATTTCAGCGCATGCGTCTGCCGGACTGGCTGGTGTGGGTGGCGATTGTGGTTGCCCTGCTTTGCTTTGCCGAGCATCGCTGGCCCAATGAGGTTCTGCGTATTATTTCGTGGAATGCCGCCATTGCATTGGCCAGTGTATATTGGTTGAATGGTTTTTCCATTTTGCTCTACGCGCTGGCGGTGTTGAAGGTAACGACGTTGGCATCGGTTGCGATCATCTCGGGCATGTTTGTGTTCGGGCTGATGCAATTGCTGGGCTTGTTCGGCTTGTTCGACACCTGGTACGACTTTCGTATCCGGTTTCGGCGTCTGGCGATGTTGAGGCGCGTGACGCTTCGGTCGGATGATCGGGACGTTTAGTGCCGTATTGGTTAACAAGAAGTTTTTGTAGCAAGGGCCAGTCGGGATTTTAACTCCGGGCTGTGACCCGGCCACTTAATTGTTGCGCGGCGAACCGGTGTTTGCCGCGAATAGTATAATGCCCCAATTTGGACAGGGTTGAAGTCGTTTCGGCTTTGCCTTGGCTGTACACAAGCAAGCGGAGCTTCGCGGATTGACGCGGGCATTCTTGCGTAAAGCCTAACGAAGGGAGTTAGCACGATGAATATCATCTTATGTGATGATGTCGAGAATCTTGGAGAAATGGGAGAAACCGTAAAGGTGGCGGACGGCTATGCTCGCAACTTTCTTATTCCCCGCCGGTTGGCCGTGCAGGCCGATTCCGCCAGCGCCAAGAAGATAGAGCACGAATTGGCCATTATCAAGCGCCGCGAAGAAAAACGCCGCGCCGAGCAGAGCAAGGTGGCGAAGAAGCTGGAGAAGGTCACGGTCGAAATCCAGGTCCGTGCGGGCGAGGGCGACAAGATCTTCGGTTCGGTTACGACCGGGCATATCGCGGAGAAGCTGGCCGAGATGGGCCACGACATTAACCGCAAGAACATCCAGCTTGCCGAGCCCATCAAGATGCTGGGTATTTTCAAGGTCGCCGTGAAGTTCCCAGGCAACATTGAAGCGCAGGTGAAGGTATGGGTCACGGGCATCGAAGACCCGAAGAAGGCTGCCGAAGCGGCTGCGGCTGCCGAGGCGGAACTGGCAGAAGCTGCTGAAGTGACTGCGCCCGCAACGGAAGAGGCTCCTGCTGCCGATACGGCGGCCGAGGCCGACGCAGAATAATTGGCACGGGAGCAGCCTAAACCGGTATTCGATCGCACACCGCCCCAGAGCATTGAGGCGGAGCGTTCGGTGCTGGGTGCCATGTTGCTTAATCCAGATGCTGTAGGTACGGCGGTGGAAATCCTTCGGGATGACCCCGCCGATATCTTTTATGTGGATGCCCACCAGCACATTTTTACGGGGATACTCAGTCTCGCCCGTGAAAACGTGCCGGTGGATATGGTCACCCTGACCGAAGCCCTCACTCGGGACGGCAGCCTGGAAAAGTCGGGCGGGGTCTCCTATATTGCGGAACTCACCGACGCGGTGCCCACTTCGGCGAATGTGGAGTACTACGCCAAAATCGTGTTGGAAGCGGCCTTGCGCCGCAAGCTCATCACGATTTGCAGCCGGTGCGCGGGCGAGGCCTATAAGGCCGAAGGGGAGGTAGATGACCTCCTCGATTTGGCCGAATCGGAGATATTCAGTATTGCCCAGCAGCGGCAACTGAATCCGATCACCAAGGTTGCCGACCTTCTTGAGGCTGGCATCAAGCGCATCGAAGAGCAGATGAAGACCGACGGGGGTATCACGGGGATTCCAACGGGCTTCACCAAGCTCGACGAAATGCTCTCGGGCATGCCGCCCGCCGACATGCTCGTCCTGGCGGCGCGGCCCTCTGTCGGCAAGACGGCCTTTTGCCTTAACGTGGCGGCCAACGCAGCGAACACGCACAAAAAAGGCGTATTGCTTTTCAGCCTGGAAATGTCCAAGGAACAATTGGTCAACCGTCTTCTTTGCATGGTAGGCCGGGTGGACAGTGGTCGACTTCGCTCGGGCTTTCTTGCGCG
>JAJRPE010000321.1 GCA_024280935.1 Candidatus Hydrogenedentota bacterium | reverse complement strand
GCCAGCGCCCAGCAGTCTCTCCGCGCCCTGGCGGCACAATTTGCTGAGGCCCTCGGCGGGGAACCCGCTGCCCAGGCCCGGTTCGATGCCTACTACGATCAAGTGACTAATTCTCCTGATGTTCGGCAGGCGGTAGAGAATCTGTTTCGCACGGAACTCGATCAGGCCAAGGCGCATCCGGCCCTGGCACGGGCCTTTCAGTTTCTACGGGCCAACCCCGACCTGGCGATGCGCTTCCTCGACAACCCGGTGCGCGTGCGGCCCCTGCCTGAGCCGCTGCAAGACAACTACAATGAATTTGTGGATAACCCCGAATGGCGGAACTCCCTCCATGATGCCTTGGGCGACGTGCTCGACAAACCGGCGGCCTACCAGACGATACTACCGTGGTGGAAACAGTTGGAGGCCCTGTCGCCGTCGCCGGGCGAGAAGGTTCCCACGTTGAACACCGAGCTTTACCGCCACCCACAGGCTTTCTGGTTGTGGCAACTGCGTAACATCAACCTGTCGCGCAACAAGGAAACCCGCCCCTGGATCCGTTATTGGAACCGGCTGATCAACCGCGACCCGGTGCTTGCGCAGCAATACGGCCCCTTCATCACCCAGTTGCTGAAAGAACCCGAGCAATTGCGCCAACACCTCGCCGACCTGCAAGCCCGCCAAGCCGACGAGGCAAAGCCCTGGCCACCCAAAATGAAGCCACCCATGTTGCCACCCTTAGATTTGGCCTCGCCCCTGGAACGAATGAAGCGAAGCATAGCCCGGCCCAGCATCGATAAGCCCAAGCGCCCCGGACGCCCCGAGATGAACAGGCCGGTGCGGCAAACCCGGCCCCCACGTCCCGTTTTTCCCGAGTTCCCATCGCTGGATAGGGAAGGGGCACCCGTACAGAACACGCGGCCCGTATTTCCGACATTTCCCACGATGCCAAAGAAATCGGACGAGGACCGCACTACGCCGTAGCCCTCTGTATTTTTGGGACCGGTGGGAAGGAGTGCGGACTTTCCTGTCCGTAACAAAGGCAGCGTGATGCCAACCAAGGCCGCTCGCTCTCGTCCGCCCCCCCGCATATCGGCTTGCACAACGCGTGCTTTCAAACTTCCTGTCCCCGGTGGAATTGGGTTTAGCACTTTTCGTGAAGACCCACGTCGTGTGCCACGGGTAGGCCTCTCAGGGCTTACCCGTGTAGTTCCTTCAAGTGAAGAAAACTATCCAGAGCCAGAGACGGAGAGAATGGTTCAAGCACGGGTAAACCCTGGCGGGTCTACCCGTGGCACCCATAACGGTGTTTTGTGGAAGGGAAGAGGATAGATTTGACCGAGGCCCTTTGCTTGTTTTTTTTGTTCTGCACAGGCCAAGCCGATTGTCCGTCACCCGCTGCGCGGGTTCTTTTTCGTTGTTGCTATTCGGCTCCTGGGGCTACGCTCGTGCCTCGCTACACCCCAGGCTTTGGTCCGACATCCGCTTCGCGGACTATGCCATAGCCGATGGGATTTGTCCAAAACCGGACCGGGCAACCTGTTACTTCTCCCCTTCGCGTCCCCTTCGCGTCCCCTTCGTGTTATTCGTCTCTTTGTGGTGAACGAAATCTTGGTTGTGGTCCAGCTCACCTTAGTAATCTTCTCAGATCAGAAGATCTATCAGCTCAAGGAGTCCATCCCGCGCAAGGCGGGCCATGCTCCGCTCCTGGGCGTTCAAGGTGCCCAGCACCAACTGCACAATCATGTAGCAGAAAGCGCCCACTGTGACTCCGAACAATACGTTGACGCGTGCGCCATACCAAGCCACCAGCCCCATCACGGCGCAGGCAACGGCGGTGCGCAGCAGCAACAAGGCCAAGCCCCCAAAGTCCAGCTCGTCGCGCATCCCAATGCAAAACATGATGCTTACGACCCCGTTCGCCACCACCGCCACCCAGGCCAGCCCGATGACACCGTGGTGGGGTATCGCCCAGAGGTTAAGGCCCACGCTGACCACGGCAGCGAGTAAATACGACCACACCACGAAGGAATTCCGGTGAGCGGCGTAGAGGAATTCCTGACCGATGCCGTTGAGGTAAAAGAGTGGCAGGATGAGCGCCACGATCTGCATGACACGGGTCGATTCCAGCAACCCCGCATCACCGCCCGTCAATAACAGGATAATGGGTTGGGCCAGCAAGCCCAGTCCGACGGCCATGGGACACGCCACGAGCAGTGCAAGTCGCACCGAGGTCGCTTTAATGTGCTGAAAGGCTTCCGTGTCCGTGTGGGAAAGGCGACATAGGGCCGGAAAAATCGCCGTCCCCCACAAGCCCGCCACCATGAGCAACGGCTCCATAAGCTTTTGCACGGGGGCATAAACGCCCGCGTCGGTGTTGCCCCGAAAATGATGGAGCAGTTCCATGTCGGATTTGAAGTAGACCCAACTGCACAGCATGGCGAGGGCAAAGGGGAGGCATTCCCGAATCTGGCCAATGGCCGCATCCAAGCGAATCCGAGGCCGCTCTACCCGTCCAACAAGCATCGCGGTAATGACGAAGAGTAACAGGCCCACGACGTTCGCGGCGGCAACAACTTGATGGACATAGACCGGCGGAACGATACTCTCAGCGGATGGCACAGTGCGGGGCAGAAAGAGCCACACCGACAGCAGCTTGGTCGCACCCGTGATCACGTTCAACAGGGCCACGAGGCCCATGCGCTCGCGCGCAATCAAGAGGGCCTCGAAGGGACGTTGCAAGGCCCAGGTAACGACGACATAGGTGCCGGCCCACAGCGCGACCATCTCGGCATCGGAATCTCGTTTTGCGAAATAGATCGCGGCCATGCACAGGCAGGAAAGCACGCCGACGACTGAGAGGGCCGTCCAGACATAGGACCAAGCGACGCGGTGGTCACGGGCAATGTCCCGCACCAAAAGGCGCTGAATTCCGAGCGTCGCAAAGACCGTAAAGAGCGAGGCAAAATTGAAGGCGGCCTGGTATTCGCCCTGCCCCGCCAGGGAAAGGGCGCGAAAGATGATGCCGATTTGCACCAGGCTCATGGCAAGCCCGGCCATGCGCGCGACCAACAGCAGGCCTACATTCACGCCTACCCGGGCCGTTTCCTTGGCAAGCCGCTTCTCCGTAGATTCCCCGTCACTCATGGGGCATAGCCCGCGCCATCAAGCACCGCCTGATAACTGTGCGCCAATATGCGCGCGCTGTGGCTCCAGGTCATGCCCTGGGCGCGTTGCCACGCCGCCTCCACACGGTCGGCTTCATCGCCCGTCTCGAAAATCAAGCGGTTTAGGCCAGCTTCCAGGTCCGCCTCGTTCTCAGGGTCAACCAGAATCCCCATATCCCCAATGACTTCGGGCAACGACGAAACGTTGGACGTAAGCACCGGCACCCGCGCCGCCATGGCCTCCAGCACGGGTAGCCCGAATCCTTCGTAGAGCGAGGGGTACACACAGGCACGGGCACCCTTGAGCAACATCACGGCATCAGCCCGGGAAAGGTACCCCGTGCAGATAACCCGCGATGCCAATCCATGGCGCTCAATGGCCTCAAATATGGCGTCATACATCCAGCCCTTCCCCCCGGCGAGCACCAGTTGGGGCATGTCATCGTGGCGGGCGGCCATTCGGGCGTAAACCTCCACCAGCCGGGCAAGATTCTTTCGGGGTTCCAGCGTGCCCAAATGAATCAGATAGTCCCCGTCGATTCCATGTTGCGCACGCAAGGTTTTCAGCAGCGACGCATCCAGCGGCCCCTCAAACTCTTCCAGTGTCACGCCGCCCGGAACCACATAGACCTTGTCCGGGTCGGCCCCGAGCAATTCGATAACATCGGCGCGACAGCTCTGGGATATGGCGAAGATACCATCGGCCCTCGGTATGGCGTGGGCCAGCAATCGGCGGTGAACCGCTTGTTTGGTATCGTCATGAATCGCGTCAAGGCGCATCCCCGCCAAGTCAAAGACCGTCACCACCCGCTTGGCGCGGCGTGATGGGGGCAAGAGATGAAAGCCACCATGAACAATATCGGTTTCACCCGTAAACCACGCCATGGGCGGCCATTCGAAACGTGTCCAAAGGGCGTTCTTCCAGCGCGTCGGAAAACGGTAGGTCGCAAACCGGTCCACGCCCCCCAGCATTTCCCGCAAGTCCTCCGGCTGAGGCTGCGCCGAGGCGGTGAAGGCACGCAGGCCAACCCCCGTCTCTTCTTCGATTACGGCGCGAAACAGATTGCGGGTGTAGTAGCCCACGCCCGTCATGGGACGTGGCACCAGGCAACTGAAATCAACCGCAACAGAAAAGGAAGACACTCGCAAAAACCTCTTAATAGATTGTTAGAACTCCAGGAAGCTGGTGTGTTTTCCCAGCAACAGTACGCGTTCCCGCCAAGTTTCTTGTTGGCGGAGCCAACATCTCTATGTTCCCCTCCTTGGAGGGGGTAGGGGTGGGTTTGAGTCTGCGGGAGGAATTTAACCCACCCCCAGCCCCTCCGAGGAGAGGAGCCTTTTCGGCTCCGTGAACGTTTACCAGCAACAGTACGAAGGCACAAGTATACCATGGGGCCGTATTCTGCGCGATGCTGCGCCGTGATCGAAGCCATGGTATAATCAACCTCAATAGAGGAGGCCAACAATGGAACTGCCTATTCAAATAGACGCGGCCAAAATTGCGACATTCTGCGAGAAGCACCACATCACGAAACTCGCGCTATTCGGCTCGGTGTTGACCGAACGCTTTACCGACGAGAGCGACGTGGATGTGCTCGTGGAATTTCACCCGGAACACGTCCCAGGATTGATTCGGCTATGTGGCATGGAACACGAACTCTCCGGCATTGTCGGCAGAAAAGCGGACATGCGCACACCCAACGATCTGAGTCACTATTTTCGGGATGAGGTGGTTCGCACCGCCGTGATTCAGTATGCGGCTTGATGACGACCCAACTCGCTTGCAACATATCATTGAGGCTGCTCAAGAAGCCATAGGATACGTTGATAGCATTGGGCGCACTGAATTTTACGCCAGCCGTCCACTGCAACATTCCGTCGTGCGGTGTATCGAAATCGTGGGCGAAGCGTCCAGTCGAATTTCGAGGGCCTTGCGCGATGCAAACCCCCAAATCCCATGGGTGGATATCATTGGGATGCGGAATCGGATTGCTCACGCCTACTTCGATATTGATATCGAAATCATCTGGAAAACAGCAACGGAGGACTTCCCCGAACTCCTTCCGGAGATCAAGGCCATCGCACGCAACCTATGAAAATATTGCGCAACGAGAAATCCGCTACGGTGCCGCGAGTAAAAATGAGGACAGAAAATAGATGAACGTTCTAGTTGTCGGTGCCGAAGGTCAGTTGGGACACGATCTGTGCGCGGAGTATTCCGATACCACCCTGCACCGCGCCGATCTCGACGGGAACTACCACATCCTTGATGTGAGTAATGGGGATGCCGTAAACACGCTCCTCAGCGATATCAAGCCCGATCTGGTGATTAATGTTTCTGCCGCCCACAATGTATCCCTCTGTGAACAGAGACCCACCCTGGCCTTCGCGGTGAATGCTGCGGGTCCCCGCAACCTAGCCGTGGCCTACAACGAAATCGGCGCACGGCTGGTTCATGTCAGCACCGATTATGTTTTTGGCGATGGGGCTACGCAGCCTTTCGTCGAAACGGACCTTCCCCAGCCTTTGAGCGTTTACGCCGCCAGCAAGCTCGCCGGGGAGTATCTCATCGCCTCCGTGCTGGACAATCACATCATCGTGCGCACGGCGGCCATCTATGGCAAAGCGGCCTGCCGCGCAAAGGGCGGGCGCAACTTTATTGGCACCATGCTCCACCTCGCCGCGACCCGGCCCGAGGTCAAGGTCGTCACGGACGAATTCACCACGCCTACCTACACCCGTGCGCTCGCGAAGCAAATGCGTCTGCTGGCAGAAAAGGGCACGCCGGGCCTCTATCACACAACCTGCCAGGGCGCGTGCTCGTGGTACGAGTTCGCCGAGGCCATTTTTGAGGAATGCGGCACCAAGACAACACTCATCCCCACGACCTCGGCGGAGTTTCAATCCCCCGTGCGGCGCCCCTCCTACTCGGTGCTGGAAAATCAGAACGCCCAATCCCAAGGCTTGGATATCATGCCGGCGTGGCGGGATGCATTAAAGGACTATCTCGCCGACGTGAAGGAAGTTTGAAGTTAGAAGGGTGAAGTTTGAAAAAACGATTCCCCCTCCAAGTTTCACCCTTCTAACTTCACCCTTCTAACTTCCCGTGCATCTCCGAAACACGACGCAGAAACCAGTGGGGCAGTCGTTTTTCCCGTTTGCCCAGTTGCACGCCCAGATAGCGCACGAAAAATGAGGCCAGCGATAGAATCACGCAATCGATGCGGCCCCGCCTTCCGAAGTGGGCCAAATCGGTCCCCATTCGCTTCAGGCCATAGCGCATTTCACCGCCAATCTCGGGGTTGTTCAGAATACCCAGCCGCGTCAGCGACAGCCCATTGTCCAAGGCGTACTTAAACTCACCCCACAGACTGCGCTCGTGCCCGTGAATAACTTCCGCCGCTGGTTCATAGATAACGACCATGCCCGCCATGAGCATGTCTCGACATAGCCCCTGATCTTCGGCAAGGAGTACGGTTTCGTCCCAGGGAAAACGTTCCCAACACGACTTTCGCACCGCAGCATTGGCGTTGGAAAAACGAAAGTGACCGGGGCTATAGCGCTCGATTTTATCGGGATCACGCACCTGCCGCAGATCGGGATATTCGCTCGACAGGCTCTGGCGACGGCGCACACCCATACCCTCGGGTGCGGTCTGCTTCCCGTAAACACCGCCCACACGGGGATCGACAAAGGCCGTCACCAAGTGACGCAACCAAGCCGTATCTGTGGGGATAGCATCCTGCGAAAGACAAACCAGGATTTCATGGGAGGCCATGGACGCGGCAAGATTGCGTGTCCGTCCGTGGTGGAATTCCTCGGGAGGAATTTCTCGAATTTGCGCCCCGTGGTCGCGCATCAGCGCCACCGTGCCATCGGTGGAACCAGAATCCACGCAGACCAGCTCCACGTCCCCCCCGTAGTCTTGGGTCCGAATCAGCGGCAGACTGCGCTCCAGATCAGCGCGTCCGTTTTTTACCACCAACAGGATGGAAACGCTCGCGGGATCGGAAGAAGAACCCGTCGGAACCTCCATTACACACTGTTCCCCAGTTGGTCGATGGCCTCGTACAGCGCATCAATTTGTGCCTGCACCTCGGCAGCCTCCTTCTCCTTACCCATCGCCTTGTACGCATTATACAGGCGCCTCAATTGACGCAAGTTGTCCGGCGACTGTTTCATTGCTTGCCGTAGCAGGGGGACCGCTTTTTCCGGGTGTTTCGCCCGGAGGTAGGCCTCGGCTGTAAATTGAAGCAAGGGGCCATTGTCTTCCACCTCCTTGATGTACCGCTCGCCAAAGACGGCCGCTTCCTCATAGCGCTCCAACTCAATGAGAGACCAGAGGATATCCATACGCGGCCCGCGGGAAGGGTCCCCATTCTTGATCGCCTGATCCATGTTTTCGATGACAAGGGGCCAGCGTTTCATGCGATAGTGAATCGAGCCTGCAAAGGCAAAAGGTTCAAAGCTGTCCGGCGCGAGTTCTTTCGCATGTTCCGCCTGCTTCAACGCGCCAAGGTAGTCCTCCTCCGCCAAACGTTCTACCGCAAAGCCGAGGTAGGTGCGGTAATCATTCTCCCTGAGATGAACTACGTAGTCCGCCAACACCACATCGTAGACCCCAAGCAAGGCCACGAAAGCCACGCACACCACGCCCCACAAAACAAGGACACGTCCCGGTTTCTTATAGGCGGGTAACTTCATCTTATTGCGCCCCTCGTCCGCTCAAAACGACGCGCACCGTAGAGAGGAGCACACGCAGATCAACATCGAAAGACAGCGTATTGATATAGACCAGATCGTAGCGAAGGCGATCCTCCGGGGTCGATGAATAGGAGCCCAGCACATGCGACAAACTGGCCAGCCCTGGACGCACAATCAGGCGGCGGTCAAAGAGGGGCAGCTCTTTTCGCTGCTGGTCGTAGAATTCCTTCCAGACAGGCCGCGGCCCAACCAAGCTCATGTCGCCCACGAGCACGTTGAATAACTGGGGTATCTCGTCGATCCGATGCTTGCGAATAAACTGACCCACCCGCGTTATCCGGGGATCATCGCGTTGGGCAAGCACGTGCCCCGTGTGATCTTTCAACTCAACGTCGGAGCGCATCGAACGAAATTTGTAGATCGTAAAGGAGCGACCTCCCTTGCTGAGACGCTGCTGGGCATAGAAGATCGGCCCCGGTGAGGTGAGCTTGATCGCAATCGCCGTCACAACGCACAAGGGCAGCGACAAGGAGAGGCCTATCACTGCGACGAGCACATCCGTGATTCGTTTGGCGTAGAGGTAGGGGCTGGTGGACTGTTCACCGGCGACGCGCACCAGAGGAATCCCCGCAACTGGCATCAGGTTGCCATGGTGTAAGAGGAGGGCACTGCTCAGGGTCGGGTGGACAAAGGTATCCCGGAAGCGGTGCTCGCAGAATTCGAGCAGTTCAGGCAACACACTCTCCTGCGCGTCTCCGGTGCAGATAATGACACTCTTGACGCTGGATTGGTCGGAGTCCAACAACGCCTGGCGCTCGCTATCCCGCTTGAGTTCATCGAAACTCACGCAAGAGGCATCGGAGAAGGCCGATGGCTCCCCCGCTATTTCGTTGGCGATACGTTTCGCCTCGGGCCCATCGCCCACAACATAAAAGTGGCGGTGAAGGCTGGAAAACCGAGAAATCATACCGGCGGAGGCATACTGCCAGACGGAGAGAAAAACAATGGCGAGGGGCACACTCAGCACCAGCTCGCGGCGGGAAATCATGCGAAGGTCGGCGGGGAGCAAGGTAACCAGCACGAGGGTCACGATACCCGTCAGGGCGAGGGCCACAAAAGTGTGGTAAATCAAATCAAAGCGATCCGTGAGGCGGGCAAGGTTCAGGCGCCCCAGCATAACCGTGATCCCCAGGAAGATCAGCACACACACCGCCCGGTCCCGCAGCAACTGGCCGTACTCAACCTGAGACAGCAAATCCCAGCGGGCCAGGGTGACCACGCTGAGCGCCGCATAGTAAAGCAACAGATCGGTCGCCAGAGAAAGGGCACGGACCCCTTGCTGTTCCCGAATCCCTGCCACCACATATCCTCCTGTTGTAAGCATTTATACCCAACCGTCATTCCCACGCACGTGGGAATCCAGAACGCGACAAGAATCTCTCGGGACACACTGGATCTCCGCGTTCGCGGAGATGACGATCTGTTTTCGCGCTCAGGCGGCGGGTAATAAGGACCACAAATCTTGGTTGTGGCCCCGCCACTTTAGCAAAGGGGCGTGTAAACACGCAATGTGCTCCTACGGTAAGACTAGCAAATGGATTGACAGGTGTGCCTGGGGTTGTGCTTACAGGGGAATTATTGTATTGACAGATCACCCTTGACATAGCATGATATCCGTGTTACCGTTATTTCATGATAATTTCCTTCAAGGACAGGGCCACCGAAGATATTTTCAACGGACGGTCACCCAAGAATTCCCGAAAAGCATGTCCGCGAAGCATTTGGAAAGTTGTAACCAGGAAACTCGATCAACTGGATTCAGTTGGGTCCCTGACTGAACTGAAGGTTCCTCCTGGAAACCGTCTGAAGTCCCTGTCTGGCGATAGGAAAGGGCAACATAGCATCCGAATTAACGAGCAGTTCCGAGTCTGTTTTGAGTGGACTGACGTCGGCCCCGAAAATGTAGAAATAACCGACTACCACTAGAGGTGAATTATGGTTCGCATACCAACGCACAGAGCGCCAACCCATCCGGGTGAAATGCTTATGGAGGAATTTCTCTCCCCCATGAAGATTACGCAACGCGAATTGGCCGACGCAATCCATGTTCCTTATCAACGAGTGAACGAGCTGGTTAACAAAAAACGTGGTGTAACGCCCAGCACGGCACTTCGATTAGCTCGCTTCTTTGAAGTGTCTGCGGGCTTTTGGCTGAACCTGCAAGTTCGCTGGGATCTCTACCACGCCCAAGAGGCCGAAAAAACCGAACTTGATCGGATACAAGATTACCACCACCTCCAGAAGATGGCCTGACACGCAGGACAGTATCCCCCGTATGAAATAGTCACCGCACACGTCAGTGAAATGGTGTATTCGCAAGGGGGTGACTGTACCGCCCGCGCAGGGGAACAATCGCGCACACACATCGGACCTTGATGCAACATGACATCCGTGCTACCGTTAGCTTGATCCCATTAGACTCCAAAGGACTGAAGAAACAGGACTTCCCATCGCGCACAAATCAATCTACCTGCTCGCAGGCGAGACCGAGAGGCAATAGGTCATGAGTACAGTTAAGGAAGAGATACGGTCGCTTTTAGACAAGCTCCCTGACGATTGTTCACTGGAAGATGTCCAGTACCATCTATACGTGACAGAAAAAATTAACCGGGGAATTGAGCGTGCGGAGAAGGAGGGCACACTTAGTCAGGATGAGGTCGAAGGAAAGCTAAAAAAATGGACCTCAAACTGAGGTGGTCACCTGAGGCAGCAGAAGATCTCGAATCGATCGCGGACTATATCGCCAGGGATTCTGAGTATTACGCCCGTGCTGTCGTCAGTGAGATCGTGTCCGTTTCTCGCACTCTCCGTGAATTCCCCTTGATGGGCCGTGTTGTTCCTGAGCTTGGGGATAAACATGTACGAGAACGCTTCGTTTACAGCTATCGTTTGGTGTATCGGGTTGAGCCGGAGCGAGTCCTGATTGTGGCGATAATACATGGCAAACGGCTACTGGAAAGCATCACGGATCGGTTTTAGAGCAGCACATGAGACTCTTGGACTTGATAGAACTTGGTGGCGTGAATCTTGGCGACTTCAAGATCCACCTTGCTACAGGCACAAACCCAATCCCGCTGGAAGCTTTTTTCGATGGGAAGTTTCGCCTTTGGCAGGAAGATCAGACCAAGAAGAACTTTCAATGTACGCACATCCTGTCTCTCATTCATCTCGATAATAGCCGGTGGCTCTTCGCAGGTGTTTATGAGGTTCTCGGTTGCGATACCAGAACGACGAGTCTGCCAACACTCTACAAGTACACCACGCGAGAACTGGATGGGCTTTCTCACCTCACCGGGAAAGCCATTGTGGGTTTCAACAGACCTGGCCGCGCATCGTACCTGCGTGACAAGAAATATGCGGACCAACTCCTCGTCATCGCGATTCGCGAACAACGGATGACCATTGGAAATTTTCCAGGATTCAACGGCGTACTGCTCTCCCACAGAATGCTGAAAACCCTTGTACGCGAATCGAACCAATCATGGCAAACCGTTCTGTCCAACGTTTCAGGCATCTACCTGATCACAGACACAGCAACAGGAAAGCACTATGTGGGTAGTGCGTACGGGGGCGAGGGAATCTGGCAACGCTGGACTGCATACGCGAAAACCGGACATGGCGGAAACAAGGGGCTCCGTGATCTCTTGCGAGCAGAGGGCAAGGAACATTCCCAATTCTTCCAGTTTTCACTGCTGGAGATCTGCGACCTCAATTCAAGTGATGACTACGTGATCACTCGGGAAACCCATTGGAAAAATGTGCTCCAATCCAGAAAATTTGGACTCAACAAGAACTGAGAGAAAACGCAACCAGTGCGGGACAGTATCCCCCGTATGAAATAGTCACCGCACACGTCAGTGAAATGGTGTATTCACAACAAGGGGGGTGACTGTACCGCCCACACAGACCCAATGTCCCCCCTAGCCCCGCTGCTTGCGAATATACTCCGCCGTCTCCTTGAGCCCGGTTTCCAGTGGCATCTCGGGAACCCAGCCCAGCACTTCCTTCGCGCGGTCCCCGGTGATGTAGCTCTCCTGCACTTCGCCTGGACGCAAATCCGCAAGCACGGGTTCGCCCTCAAAGCCCAGCGCCTCTTTCAGAATATCAAAGAGTTCCCGGACGGAAGTTCCCTTGCCCGAACCCATATTCAAGGTTTCCCCCGAACCCTTTTCCAAGGCCAGCACCGCACCCCGTGCAATATCGCCCACGTAAATGTAATCCCGGAGCGGTGTGCCATGCCCGAAAAGGGTCGGTGCTGTACCATCCAGCATCAGCCCGGAAAGGATGGAACAAACGCCCGCCTCGCCATCGGGCCGTTGGCGGGGTCCGTACACATTTGGAAAACGGAGGATGGTGTAGTCCAAATCGTAGAGGCGCTTGTAGAGGGCGATGTAGTGCTCGAAACTGAGCTTACTCGTGGCGTAGTGGCATTCGGGTTCGGGATTTGCCGATTCCGAGGCGGGCAACACCTTCTGAACGCCATAAATGGCCCCGCCCGTCGAAGAAAAGAGGATTTTGCGAACCTTGTTCTTCACGCAACATTCGAGGATATTAAGGCCGCCCCGTATATTGATATCGGCATCGAAGAGCGGTTCTTCCACACTGCGGCGGACATCGATATGGGCCGCAAGGTGCATAACCACCTCGGGCTTTTCGGTCGCGAATACCTCGGCCACCGCATCGGAGCGGATGTCCAGCTCATGGAAGATCGCGGCGGGATTCAGGTTTTCCCGGGTCCCGGTGCTCAGGTCGTCGATGATCGAGACGGTATGTCCAGCGCTAAGGTAGGTATCCACCACATGGGAACCGATAAATCCGGCACCGCCGGTAACGAGAATTTTAGCCATGATTTTTCCTTACATCGGATCAACGTGATCCTCATCTACAATCTAAATCGATGTTGCCTGCGTGTTAATAAATTTTGACCACGAATGGACGTAACGCATCCGTTGGCCGCAACCAAATAGTGGAACCACGAATGGACACGAATTTACACGAATGAAGAAATCAGAGAATAAAAAATGGGGCACAGATTCTCTCTGATTGGAGTCCTGTTTTCTTATTCGTGAGGATTCGTGTTCATTCGTGGTTAGTATTTATTGTTTTTTCAGGCCACCGGTATAGAGTTTTTATGTTCTTCATCTCTTCTTCGTGCTCTTCGCGGCCTTCGTGGTAAATCTTTTTGGTTGCGGCCAACGGCTCCGCCAAGTCAATTCGTGGTTCAAGTTTTTTTTGTTTAGCATCACGTAGCCTTCGGGCAGCGCGTAGTATACACATCCGTGAAAAGATCCGCCATTTCGTCCACCAGGCGGTCCAATGAAAAATGCGCCTGTGCCCGGGCCTGGCCCGCGCTCCCCAGCCGACGCATTCGCTCTGGTTCATCCAACAAGGCCACAAGCGACGCGGCAAGCGCTTCGCTGTCATCCGGCGGCACCAACAAGCCCGACACCTGATCCTCCACAATAACCAACGGGCCACCCGCCGCTGTCGCCACCACGGCGCAACCGGCCGCCATGCCCTCCACCAGAGTGCGGCCAAAAGGTTCCGGGGTAACGGAGGGCAAGACCAGGATGGCCGCCTGACGCAGAATGTCCGGTACGTCATCGCGAATTCCGGTGAAGGTCACACGCTCGGCCACGCCAAGGGCCTCGCACCGCGCAACCAGTCCCGGCGCGTAATCGGGCTTGTTCACCGCACCGCCGCCCACAAGCCAGACCCGGGCCTTCGGGTGGGCCTCAAAGAGGGCGGGCAAGGCCTCGACCAACACGTGTTGGCCTTTCCAGGGCTCCTGGCGCCCCACACAGACCACGAGTAGCTCCGTCTCAAAGCGCTGCGGATCGGTCGGTGCCTCCTCGGGATAGTCGCACAAATCGATGCCGTTAAGAATCGTCCGAACCCGGTCGCCGCTGGCGTGCAGGGTCTCCGCCACTGCCGGAGAATTGGCGACCACGCGGGTAGCTAGAAACGCCACCAGACGGCGCAACAGGGCGTCCGCCCGCGATTGGGGAACAAGTTCCCGAACATGCCAGACGAGGGGCTTCAGGGCCAACTTGGCCGCGAAAGAACCTTGGAGATTGTTGATGGTATTCACGTGAATCAAATCAATGCGCCAGCGACGCAAGAGCCACGCCACACAAAACACATGGGGCCAAAACGAGGCAAAGAACCGAAACAGCTTCCCCCACTCGAGCGCACGTCGCGGCGGAACGAAGGGGATTTCCGCCACCGTACAGCCTGCTGCACGATACACCGGGGCCAGGGGGTCGCCGGTCTTCAGCACCACGAAGGGCGTGAATTTATCGCGGTCCAGATGGGTCACCAAATCCAGCAGGGAACGATCCGATCCACCGCAGACATCCGACGTAAAATGGCAGAAGGCAATGCGAATGGGCCGGGAAGGGCTTTCGAAATCCGTTTCCGCGACATCGGTCATGGACACGTCAGGACTCACCGGTCCATTTCTCCAGCAGAGTACGGGCCGACTTTTTCCAGGCCGGATTGTCACAATCCTTCAGGAAGGCCTCCAGCCGTT
>JAJRPE010000320.1 GCA_024280935.1 Candidatus Hydrogenedentota bacterium | reverse complement strand
CATGAAAGACATGACGAAGAAGACGGACCAGGCATCCGCGGCGCTAATCACGGATCTCAAGCAGCGCGGCATGTTGGAAGATACGCTGGTGATTTGGGGCGGGGAATTTGGGCGCACCAACTATTCCCAGGGCGTGCTTACTGCCACAAACTATGGCCGCGACCACCATCCCCGGTGCTTCACCATGTGGATGGCAGGCGGCGGCGTGAAACCAGGCCTCACCTACGGCGCGACGGACGAATTTGGCTACAACATCGCCGAAAACGGGGTCCATGTCCATGATTTCCACGCGACCCTGCTGCACCTGCTGGGTATCGACCACAAGCGCCTGACCTACGATTTCCAGGGCCGGGGATTCCGGCTGACGGATGTGTTTGGGAATGTGGTGAAGGATATACTGGCATAGGCCGTACTGTGGGAAATAGTTGACACCTGCCGCGATTAATCGTACTATGACAGTCGTCGAATGTTACTTGAGGGACGCTGTATTCAGCGGTCTGCAAATGAAGGAGTGAACAATGCGCCGAAATTTTAACTGGCTTTCCACGGTGTTGATCGCAGGATTGACCCTGGCGGGGTGCCATTCTCTGGGAGATAAATTCGTCATTCCCGCCACAGTAACGGCTCCCGCCGAGGGGGAGCATGTCGGGTTGCAAGAGGTAATGGTCGTGGTGGATGCCTCTGGCTCCATGTGGCCGGGTTCGTCTTTCGCGTATGCCAAGGCCCTGACAGAGTCTATGGTTAAGGCCTTCCCGGATGGACACTATGGTGCCGGGCTGTTGTCCTTTGGCGGAGAATGGCAATTCGAGTGGATCGATTACCCGGTGAGGCCCTTGGATCGGGATAGTTTGGAAGGGGCTGCGTCCGACATGCGTTTTCTTGCGGGTTCCACGCCTCTTGAGGATGCCCTGTCTCATGTCGACGCACAATCCTTGCGCCGCACCCGTGCCCGTGCGTTAATCATCGTTTCCGACGGCAAGGCTGATCGCGATGCCGTGCTGGCGCGGTGCGTCGAATTGGCCCATGGCCCTGCGCCCCTTTGTATCCATACCGTTCAGGTGGGCGATGACGCCGAGGGTGGTCGTCTGTTGGCCGACATGGCCAACCTGACACCCTGCGGCTCCTACCGCCATGGCGATGCGATTGCAACGGATACGGGCATGGATGAATTTATCCGCGAAGTATTCTTTCAGGATCTGGCCGTGCTCGAAATGATCGATGGCGCTGGCGGAAAAACGATTCTGGGCAAGGTGTTGTTCGCCTCGGATAGCGCGGTCGTAACCGACGAATACAATGCCCTGCTGGATAAAGTCGCCGAAACCCTGAAAACGACCGCTGATGTGTTCCTTTGCGTGGATGGCCATACGGATTCCACCGCCTCCAACCGCTACAACAAGGCCTTGTCCCAACGGCGGGCCGAGGCGGTCTGCAAGGCGCTTATCGCCCGCGGCGCAAGTACGGACCGGGTTTTCCCGATGGCCTACGGTGAAGAGAATCCTACCGGGCCGAACAACAACCGAGCGGCACGCCAGCAAAATCGACGGGTGGAGTTGACGGTTATCGACTAGGTCCCTCGGCAAAGATTAAATTGGAAGACCCCGTACCTTTGGTGCGGGGTCTTTTTTTGCCACGGATAACTTGGGACAACCTTTGACCGCAACTAAAAAATGTCTACCACGGAAAGCACGGAACACACGGAAAAAAGAAACCGGCTTCTTCAGATTCAGACTTCCTGTTCCCGGCGGAATTCGATTTGGCACGTATTGCCCATTCCAACGTGATTTCACCATCACACCTTGCGGTGTGACAAAAACAGCCGAGACGGCTGTTCCACCCTATCCCTTGTTGAGTGAAGCATGATTCGCAGAGGCGAGGGTGGCACGGGCGTCTCGCCTGTGATGGTCACGCAGTGACCAGAAAACCTGTTTTACATCAATAAATGTGCCAAACCAGATTCCGATAAATCACCCAAAAAAACCTGTCGGGATCAGGAAGCCTGAAGGTTAGGTGATAGCTTGTCTTTGCTGCTCTAAGAGGGGAAGCGGCAGAGGATAGAAAAAAAGCCCGCGCGATTTGCGCGGGCTCGTGGTATTCAGGGGTAGCTGGGGCGGGTTATTCTACTTCGCTCAACTTGGTAACGATCTTCGAAATGAGGCCATATTTCAGCGCTTCTTCCGCATTCATCCAGAAGTTCCGGTCGCTGTCTTTGGCGATCTTTTCAATCGGCTGTCCGGTTTCATCCGAAATAAGTTTATTGATCCGTTGCCGGATCTTCAGAATTTCCTGGGCTTCAATACGAATGTCCGAGGCTTGGCCGCCTGCGCCGCCGCTGGGCTGGTGAAGGAGGAAGCGGGTGTTGGGCAGGGAGAATCGTTTGCCCTTGTCACCGCCGAAGAGAATGGGGACGGCAATGCTGGCGACCCAGCCCGCGCCAATGGTGACTACCGGGGACTCAATGAAATGCATCACATCGTGGATGGCATACCCAGCGTCCACATGGCCGCCGGGCGACGTTATGATCATGCGGATTGGGTCGTGTGAATCCGTGTTGAGGATAAACAGCTGGGTAATTACCTTCTCGGCCAGTTCCTGATCGATGGTTCCCGATACAAGTACCGTCCTGGACTTCAGGAGCTTCTGCATCATGCCATCGGCATTGCCCTTGTCGTCGGTTTTTTTTTCTTCGTCATCATCATGCCGGATGTGGGTCATCGCAGGTCTTTCTATGAATATCCGTTGCGGGCGTCCGGGTGCCATTGGACCCTTGCTGCGCGCCGGATGGTTGTTGCTGTGGCTTGGTACTCTTGCTGTTTACAGTCCGCTATTGTGTCACGATCTGCCAAAAGGGTTCAAGGTACATAGAGGGTGGCAACCGTCAATTCTGCGTTACCGGGTGCCATTTCCGTGTAGAACGCCATCGTGACTACCCCATCGATGCGGAGTGTCGCCACCGGAATATCCGCAGCGAAAAGTTCAATTTCCCACGGGCCTTCGAGGGTTCTTCCAAAGGAACCCCACGCCAGCTTTGGGACATCTATTCGCAGGGTTGCTGGCGGGGCGAGGTATTGATGGAACGCCTCTCTTCGGCCCGTGTTAAGAAATGCCGTTTCAATATACAGGCCATCGGGGCCGAGACGTGCGTTCAGGAGGATCGGCCCGATATTTTTAACAAAGTCGCCGGGAAGTTTCACTACGTCAATACCCGCGTCCGAAAGAATTCCGAGTAGCGCCCGGGCATCCCAGTCTTCAGATTGGAGGGTCAATGCGGGGGCGCCGAGCAGGGTCGCTAATCCCCGCTTCAGCGTTTCAACATCGGTGGCAGCGCCCTCCAGAGCCTTCGCCCTTCCACGGCGTATTTGCAAGAGATTGCGCACCTGGTCGACTTCGTTGTCATGGGCGAGCGCCTGCTCAAAGAAAAAGTGGGCGTGCCCATGGGCTTGTGCCGATGTCGTGTCGCGAAGATCATCCAGAAAGGCACGCCGGTTCCTGGATTGAAAGGGGGGGGCAATGGTGGTCTTGGGAAGATTGATCGCACGATAGGCCTCCACCGAAGCCGCAGGCCACCCCTGTGCCAGCAGGGCGCGGGCCTGCAATAAGTTATAGTCTGGATGGCCGGGCTGGCGATCCAATAGGCAAGTCAGCATGCCGTTGAGTTCGTTCCACTGGGCGGATTCAAGGAGGCGCTCCCCACGGGCAGATTGATTTCTCAAATCCGCGCTGCTGAGTGGGAACAGGCCTAAAACCTGGAGGATGATACACAGGACGGGAAAGGCCCAGGTGGGGAAGGAGAGCGGGCTGGGTCGATGCTCCGTCCAAGGGGCGTCCAAGGCAGCAACGAGGCCAAGAAGAAAGACGGCAGCGATGGGGGGTGCTGCGCCCGCTACCAGGTGGATAATTACGAGGGATCCAATTGCCGCAGGAATCACGGCGAGACGGGCTTCTTTTTGATGCACAGCGCAAAGCAGGGAGCGGGCCGCAATTCGGGCGGGGATCCAGAGAGCGATGAGCATCAAGAACAGTGACAGGGTGGGCAGGCGATGGAA
Source organism: Candidatus Hydrogenedentota bacterium (assembly GCA_024280935.1). Taxonomy (GTDB): domain Bacteria; phylum Hydrogenedentota; class Hydrogenedentia; order Hydrogenedentales; family JAEUWI01; genus JAEUWI01. The sequence continues at coordinate 1,659 of JAJRPE010000320.1, read as the reverse complement.
GGCGCAGGGTATCCATGTCGACAGGACGGCCTGGGCGCGGGGCAAGAAGAGGAAGAAAATGACGCTTGAAAGGGCCAGCAGCGGAATGACAGTGATACGACGTTGCCTGGGGGAAAACCGGGGGTGTATCAAGACTACGACGTTGGCGAGTATGCCCCCGAGGGTGAGCATGATTCCCGAACTCAGGGTAGTTGGCCCGGCAAGCAGGACATTGGCTGGCGCGAATATGACGGTCGGCGGAAGCCAGGAGAATTCGGTTCCCCAGTGCATGAGGGCGTTTACACCGGTCGCCGCACCGAAAACGGTGATTGCACGGCATGCTACCGTGCCGTTGGATGCCAGGGCCAAAGCGCCGAGGAACGCCAGGATGCTTTGGAGGAGGTAGATGGAAAAGGGGCCTTCGTCACGAAGAAGGGCCACCGCCGAAGCCGGAAGCAATAGCGCAATGGGCCACCAGTATTCAAAAGGTGGGCGTTGCAGCCGCTCGTGGTGCCACACGCGCAAGGTCAAGCCCGCCATGAGCAACAAGAGTATGGTGATTAGCGAGAGATTGAGCAACGGAACAAGCGCAAAGGCACCCATAGGAAGGACCAGGGCCAAGGCCAACGGCGCGGTGCTCGCGATTCTGTCTATCGATTTCCCCCTATTCATGGCGCGCAAAGGGAAATGTTTGGGCGACCTGATTCTCGGGCATGGGACGGGCCATCCAAGACAGCGCAACCGACACACCAAGAAAAAGGAGGAAGAAAAGCCACGCGAGGCGCCGTTCGTGGCGGTTGCGCCGGATGGGATTTGATGCGGTGTGGTTGATCATGGACTTATGAACGCTCAAAAAATGTTTGATTATTCGTAAAATACGTGTAACTATCTACGCTTCGTCTGGGACCTTACCCAGAAGAAGTGGCACCTGCGGTGCAGTTGGTATCCAACGGCGCTGGAAAATGCAAACAAGGCCGCCAAACTCATATTTTTTTGTCGATAACAGGCCCTCAAGGGCCTATGTCTGCGGGGGAATATGCGATTTCATTTATGGGCCAAGAGGTTGATTATACATGCACCACGTGTTTTTTGTCGCCATGCTCTTGTTGTGTGCCTCTTCTTGGATTCAAGCTTCCGGGGCGACCGCAGGGGGTGTTGCTTTAACCAGGCAAGAGCAAAGAGAGGCATCCATAGCGCAGCAACGGGCCGAATCGATTCGGTCTGAAAGAGAACGGATCATGGATACCGTGTCAGGCGCAGGCGGTTGGGATGGCTGGAATGAAAAGCTGTCGCTCTTCAATGCGGATATCCAGAAGAGAGGCGCACTGGCCGAAGAATCTGAACGGGCCTACCTCGTTGGCCCGAAGCAATCGTTTTTTACTCTCCACCTGACCCGCTTCGCCATGGCTCACGCCCTGCCCGTGCGTGAGGGTAGTGGTCAGGATATCCGTCACACCTCCGCATTCAAAACCATCGTGAGTCTTCACCAACAACTGGCGGAGCGCAATATCGATGTTATCTTCGTGCCGATCCCCCAAAAACGGAAGTTGAGTGGTTTGCTTTTTTCGAGTGTTGATACGAAAGGACTTAGAGCGTTTTACTCGCTAAAAACCTCTTGTAGATCGGATACGCCACATAGGGATAAGAGTTTTTTTGCATAACGGCTGATCTTGGAAAGCT
>JAJRPE010000319.1 GCA_024280935.1 Candidatus Hydrogenedentota bacterium | reverse complement strand
TGACCGACAACCAGGAGTCCATTATCGGGCGCACCGGCTCCTACATGGCGATTGTCTACATTATTTGCGCGGCCCTGCGGCTTGCACGCTTTAACACTTTTCAGGCGGAGCGCAGCGACTACTTTACGGGGTTGCCGTCACCGGCCGCCGGGGGTCTCCTGGCCTCCTTTATCTTGTTCCTTGGCTATTACGAGGGCAAGCTGGAGGCAATGAATCTGGGTCCCCTGGCCTATTACCTTCTCGGACCCATGGCTGTTATTACCGCTGTTCTCATGGTCAGCACCGTGCGCTACCCGAAGAACAAGTTTAAGTCCTTTGTGCTGGCGCCCCGGCGTGCATTTTTAGCTCTTGGCCTCTACGCGATACTGATCGTGATGATCCACTACGCGGTGAGCAAGTCGCCCAGCATCGTGCTATTCCCTCTGGGCGGGGCCTATGTGCTCTTCGGCATGGGGGATTCGCTTTATCACATGGTCTTCCGCCGCAGCCGCGCGGTGCAAGAAACAACGGCACCACTGAAGGTGATCGATGGGGACACGCCCTATGGGGATTCTGAGGATTCCGCCGCGAAGAAGGTCGATGCCCGGTAGTGTTTGAGGCCTTCCTCCGTGAGGACTTTCAGGACGGCAGCAATGGGGACGGCCAGTAAGAGGCCCACGAAGCCTAGCGCGCTACTGAAGATCATGATGGCCAGGATGACCCACACCGGCCCCAGGCCCACTTGCGACCCCACGATTTTAGGTGTTAGAAAATTTCCCTCCAGAAACTGTGCAACAGCAAAGGTGGCGAGCACTCCGCCTACGTGCCAGTCCAAGCCGCCGTAGTAAAGCACGGTGAGAATGACGGCGGGTCCGAGGGTAAGCACCAGCCCGAGAAAGGGCACAAAACTCGCCAGTGCGCCGAAGAGGGCCAGCAGGAGGGCAAAGGGCGCGCCAGAAATCGACAACCCGACGGCATACATAGTGCCCAGGCAGCAGCATACCATGACCTGTCCCCGGAGAAAGGCCCGTAGCTGACCGTCGATTTGGCTCATGATTTCCCGAACCTTGGCTTGGTGTCGGTGGGGTACCAGTCCGTCTCCATAGGCGACGATGTCGTCGTAATCCTTGAGCAGATAGATGGCGACGAAAGCAAAAAGAACGAAATTTCCGAGAAAGAGAAAGAGCCCAAGAAAAATATCGCCAATGATGGGGATCATGCGCAAGATAGAGGTGCCGGCGGCCTTTGTTAATTTTGGAAACTGGGATTGCAGGAGTCCTCTTGTATTGTCAGATATGCCAGAACCAATTACGCTCCGAATGGTGGCAAGAGCGTTTAGATCTTCGGTGCCCTTGTTGTAGACGCCATTTGTTTCGTCCCAGCCTGCTGTCTGAACCAGGCTGTCGAGTTCGAGCCATTCCTCCACTTTTTGAGCCATTTTACCCTGAAAATACACTTCCTCCACAGTTTTGGCAGTTTCTCCCCTTTGTGTTTCCTGTGTGGGCGATTTCGTCATGGAATTGGCCTGGCGAATAACACTGGGAAGGATGATAAGGGGAAGAATAATTCCCGCTATCAACAGGCCTCCGACCAGCGTGACGATGGCTCCCACACGCGAAATCTTGTAGGTCTCGATCTTGTCAATGACCGGGTCGAAAATATAGGCCACAATGAAGGCGAAAAAGAGGGGGACCAGTACGGAACTCAGCAGATAAAGCACCATCGAGATGCCGACCAGGGCACCGAGCGCGCCAACAGCACGCACCCACTTGTTTTGTAATACTTCATTGAGCATATCGGTATGGTCCTTTTCTTGAGTTCCAAGCACATTCTGCCGACTTGGCAGACTTGGTTGCCGCGTTGGAAGCATACAAAGTGACCGTGGCTACTTACAAGCCAGAAGGGGATTCATTCACGGGGACTGCCTCGCCCAAGGCCACATTTCGTAGTGACGTGAACTGCGGGGCAACACACCGACCGGGAGTAGGTAGTGCCCCCGTGACAGGCGGGGCTGTCCCCAAAAATTCAGGGTAAGCGTTCACCCAAGGAAATTCCACACCGTCATTCCCACGTACGTGGGAATCCAGAACGCGGCAGGAACTTCTCCGGTCATACTGGATCCCCGCGTTCGCGGGGGATGACTATCTAGCACCTGAACGCTTAGGTGTTCTTGTTTGGGGACAGCCCCGCCTACCGAAGTGCCCGGCCTTGGGTTGGGTGTGTGATTCGGACCCGTCGTGAATCGTTCATTCACGGCGCGGGCTTGGGCGAGGCAGTCCCCGCAATCTCCGCATTCCGCACCATGCCCTGATGCTTTGCCCGCCGGATGGGTGTTCCGGCGAATTCGTCGTTGAAGGTGTCTTCGTCCATGGCGCAGAGTTCGTTCAGATTGGGGTTGGCGTGGCCGGGACGGGGCATAAAATCTGGCTCGGTACTGGTTTTGGCGAATCGGTTCCAGGGGCAGATGTCCTGGCAGATATCGCAGCCAAAGATCCATCCTTCCATTTTGTTGCAGATGCTCTCCGGGATGTCGCCCCGATTTTCGATGGTCTGATAGGAGATGCACTTGCGGGCATCGAGAACGCCATCCGTCACAAAGGCGTCGGTGGGGCAGGCGTCGATGCAGGCACGGCAGGAACCGCAATGGTCGCTGACTGGGGCGTCGGGTGTTAGTTCTGCCTCAGTAATGATCGTGCCCAGGAAAAACCAGGAGCCCATGTCGCGACGGAGCACGAGGCTGTTCTTGCCGACCCAGCCCACGCCCGCCCGCTCTGCCCACGTGCGCTCCATGACGGGACCGCTGTCCACCGCCGCATAGCTCCGTGTTTCCACACCAAAATCGTCGAGGAAGCGGGCCAGCTTGATGAGGGGCTTCTTGAGCACTTTGTGGTAGTCCCGGCCCCAAGCGTAGGATGCCACCTTGCCGCTTCCCTCTTTTACGGGCGGACGCGGATGGTAGTAGTTTCGGGCCACGACCACGACGGACCGGGCATGGGGTATTTTCTCTTTGGGATTCTGGCGAATCGCCTTGGTGCGCGCCATCCAGTCCATGTCGGCGTGGTGTCCGTCAGCAAGCCATTGTCCCAGGCGATCTTCGGGGTCGATGGGGGCAGCGGATGCGATGCCGCACGCATCAAAGCCCAATTCGGCGGCAAAGGCCTTCACGGCGCGGCTGCGTCTTGTGGCATCAGTGGGCATAGAGAATCCTTACAATGGAGAGAAACATGTTTTTGGAAGGTAAGCGTTCACGCCCTTCTGTTATTTTTATCTCATCTCGACACGACAAAATACGGCTACGGGTGCCACGGTCAAGCCCCGCAGGGCTTGCCCGTGCAATACCCATGGGGACAAGGAAAATTGCGTGGGGAAGACCCGAGCACGGGCAAGGGCTATCGCCCCTTGTCCGTGGCACCCGTAGCGGCTCCTGAACGCTTACTGCGGAAGTTTGACGCAGACCACAAGGGTAGGCACCCACCCTTACAACTCACCCATAGCGACGGGAGGACATCCAGGAGAGCGCGCCTGAGCAGTATTAACACGTACGCTCACCGCAGGTTGACCCGGTCCCCGTAGCGGTCGATGAGCGCCTGGTTCCATTCATCGCTGCCGGGCAGGTTGGTTGTTTTGAAGAGGGGCGGCTCCACGCCGGATTCCTGGTAGCGGCAGCAGATGGCATAGACCAGTTGCTGTACGATGGCGATGTTGGCCAGGGTGGATGTTGACGCGGTGTGCAGCGTTGAACCAGGTACCGGGAGAACCGCGTCGCCAGCGCCTCCGCCGTTGTCAATTACGATATCGCAAAGTTCGTAGAGTTTTTTGTCCTGCCCCTTGCCGTAGGGTGCGGCCTTTGATTGTTCCAGGGAGGTGAGCGCAATCGTTTTCAGGCCCCGGGCACGGGCGAGCAGGGCCATTTCGATGGGAACCGCGTTGGTGCCATTGTTGGAAATGATTGTGAGCACCTCTCCTGGTCGAATATCCTGTTGTTCGAAGACAATGCGCGCAAGACCGGGCAGCCGCTCAAGTTTTGTGCCACTGGCTGGCCCCTCGTGTTGCATGAGCGCTGGAAATAGAATGGCATTGACCGGTGCCAGGCCACCTGCACGATAGTAGACCTCCTCCGCGATGACATGGGAATGCCCCGTGCCAAAGAGATGCCAAATGCCACCATCCATGAGATTGGAAGCCACCAGGCTTGCTGTTTCCTGGATGATATTCTTCTGGCTGACAGCAATACTTTGCAGGAGGTCGCGGGCTGCGTCAAAAAATGTGGTGGGCATGAGTTCCTTTCCGGGCAGTGGAACGGATTACCGGCACTGCTCAGGCTTGCCGTTCTTGGCGTTTTTGCTCCCAATAATTCACGACAACGGCGCCCGCCGCATCTCCCATGACGTTCGTCGCTGTTCGGCACATGTCCAGGATGCGGTCTACCGCGAGCACGAGAAAAATGTAGTGGAGGGGAAGCCCCACGGTGTTGGCGATAATGGCCAGGGCCACAAGGCCAGCGCTGGGAATGGCGGCCACGCCCGCCGAGGCGATTACAGCGGTCACGGCGATGACGATGGTGTTGGTCATGGTCAGGGTGACCGAGACGTCATCCATGCCGCCGTAGAGCTGGATAAGAAACATGATGGCCACGGCCTCGTGGAGGGCGGATCCGTCCATGTTTACGGTGGCACCAACGGGCAGGCTGAACTCCGCGACTTCGTCGGAAACCTTGAGCTTTTTCGTGACACAATTCAGGGTTACCGGCAGGGTGGCTGCGGAAGAAGCCGTGGAAAAGGCCACCATCCAGGCATCCCGGATGCCGCGGAGAAAGAAGACCGGTCGTATTGTGGCCAGGTAGGAAACGAGGGATACGATGAAGATGGAGTGTATGATGAGTGCGAGAATGATGGTCATGGAGTACCAGCCAAGGGTCTCCAATGCGCCGAAGCCCAGCGTGGCCATAGTTGAACCCATCAGGCAGGCGATAGCGACGGGGGAGAGTTCCATGATCCAGAGGGTGATTTTCATGATGATGTCGTTCATCGCCGAAAACAGTTTCACCACCGGCGCAGCTGATTCGCCCAGCATCAGGCAGGCCAATCCCAGGAGTACGGCGAAGAAGATGATGCCCAGGGTGTTTGCATTTGCCAGCGAGTTGAAGGGATTGGTGAGCATGGGGGATAGGAGTTGTGTCTTGATGAGCTCGCCGGGCGAAACATCCTCGGTTGTTTTTCTCATGTGGCTGAGTTTATTCGCGGCATCTGGCGGTGCGCCATCTTGCAGCGCCAGAAAGGCCAAGTAGTCCTCCTTGTTTTCCTTAGCCAGTGGGTCGCGGCCTGTATCCATCTTAAACGTGGCCCGGTGCTTTTCGAGAACGGCTTCGCGTTTCGCCCGGACCTCCTTCGACGCATCGCGGTTGCCCGGCTGAATAACGAGGATGAGACTGATGCCAATGATGACGGCGACGGAGGTGGTGCCCACGTAGTACAAGGCCATTTTTCCACCGATTTGACCCAGCGCTTCTGCACGGGGCAGGGTAGTGATTCCCGTAACGACCGACGCCAAAACCAAAGGAGCAATGATCATTTTCAGGCCGCCAATGAAGATGTCCTTGCCGATGAGGTCCATCCACCAGACAATATGCACCGCGAAGGCGCTCCCCTTGTCAAAATAGGGGTTGAGGCCCATGCCAACGACGAGCCCAACGAACATGGCGATGAAAATCTGATTGTGGAGACTTATCTTTTTCATGGCATTCCCAATCAATCGGTGTCGTACCTTTAGTCTTTGCTTTCAAAGACGGCCCATAAAAAAACAAGAAAACGTCACGTCATTCCGATGCACGTGGGAATCCAGCAGGCGGCAGGTTTGCGCCAAGCCACCACGGAATCCCCGCGTTCGCGGGGACGACGACCCTGGTATTGCATTGTAATCTTGGACTTCAGGATTTGTCTTCTAGGCTCTCGCCGTCCTTGAGTCTGAACACGCTGAACTTGCCTTTGCGTAAGGAAAAGCGCAAGGGGCCGGCGACCGTTTCCTTAATTTTCTTTACTTGGGCCCGCACTTGGATCAGGTTGTCCGGGTAGACGGTGCCGTGTACGTAGATGTGGGGCACGGCAGCCCTTTTTGTGGCGGTGAAGATGGATTTCAGCGACTTGTCCTGTTGGTCATAGGTCGCTTCGCGCTTTTTTAGTTCTTCGGTGAGTTGGGCCAATTGCTGTTGCATGCGGGGTGTCAGGGAGTCTCGCTTGGCACGCAGGGGCGCGATGGTATCGCGGAGCTTGAGCACAAGTTCGCGGGCCGATTCCACTTCGGATTTCATTTTAGCGACGGTGGCTTCCATGGTGTAGTCCTTACCCACGGTCACGTTACCCGGAATGCAAGCTTCACTTCCCAGATCCTGGGTTTCAACCCCCTTCAGGGCGATGATCGAACCACCGACGATGCGGCCTTGTTTTACGATGACGGCACCACGGGTTCGTATATTGCACTGGTTCAGCTCCCCGTCAACGTAGATGTCGCCACCGGCGTCAATATCCGTGTTTCGGATGAATCGCGCATGGAGATTGCCGGCCACCTTGATGACACCGCGCTCTTTGCAGGAAATTCCCCCATGCACGGTGATGTTGCCGCCAGACTCGACGATAGCGTCCTCAATATTCTCCCCAATATCAATGTCGCCGCTTGCCTTCACCACCATATCACTCTGAATGTCGCGTTCGATAATGAGCGCTCCAGGGTGGTCAATGTTCCCAGTACGCAAACCAGCGTCGCCCTTAACACGAAAAACGTCGTCCACGAACAGAACGTCGTCCAGATAGCGGACTTGCCCGCTCGTTTCCGCAAAATATCGCTGTCCGGCGGTTTCGAAACGGGTGTTTTTTCCTTCGCGAATTGGTGCGGGCCGGGGTTCGCGGGCCGGCACCATGCGCCCAAAAACATCTTGACCATTCTGCCCCGGCGCACTGGGAACTATTTCCGCGAGCAACTGATCTTTTTCAACCGAAACGTCCGCGACCTTTCGACGATAATCGGCCCGTCCCGTCTTGGGATCGATGATAAAGCCCTTCGCGTGAAAGTTACCGCCCCATTTTATGGACTCGTCTTTTGGCGGGGTTGGGGGTATTCCTTCGAGAAGAACGACATTTTCGAGGAGGGGGCCATGGGGAATAGCCTTTTCGAATCGCCCCATGGCTTCCTTAGTGCGCGTGTCATCGCTGATGCCGAGATCGGCCAATTCAGCGCGAATACGGGTGCGTATCAATTCCGTGTCGCGCGGGGGCAGGGTGCAGGAGAGAAGTAATGTCATGAAATCATCGGAAGGGCGGAGGTCCAGACCGGGACCACCTGAACCCCGTTTTGCCATGGCGGCATTAACTTCATTGCTCATTGACTGCTCCTGACCATGGAAGAATTATACTAAAGTGGCTGGGCCACAACCAAGGACTATGGTGTTGCCATAGGCAATTCGTCGTCGAGGGGAAGGATTTGGATAGCGCCAGAATCAAGACGAAAGAGGCGCTGGGCCAGCCGGGTCGCTTCGTTGGGGTCGTGGGTGATGTGCAGGACCGTTACGCTTAACTCTTGGCGAATGGTTGCCAGAAGGTCGCAGAGTTCCAGCCGGGTATCGTGATCGAGGGCGCTCAGGGGTTCGTCCAGGCACAATACACGGGGCCGAAAGGACAGGGCGCGCCCCAAGGCTACACGCTGGCTTTCTCCGCCACTGAGGCCATGGGGGTAACGTTGAAGTAGCGGGGTGATGCCCAATAGTGCCGCCAATTCGCGCACACGGGTATCGAGCGCTGTTTTCTCCCAGCCCCGGACCCGCAAGGCGAAAGCCAGATGCTCGTAGACGGTCATGGTGGTGAAGAGGGCGCTGTCCTGGGGGACGAAGCCGATGCCCCGCTCGGCGGGTTTGAGGGCGGTCACATCCTGTTCATTCACAATGATGGAGCCGGTGGGAACCCGCTTGAGTCCACATATGGCTTCGAGAAGGGTCGTTTTTCCGCAACCGGTTTTTCCCATGAGGATGCCGTATTCCCCCGTGGGTATGGTCAGGGAAATGTTTTTCAGGCGAAAGTCACCGGCCTGAACCGTTAGATTCTTGAGCTGAATCACAGAATGAAGCTCCTACCGCACATAGGATTCCGAACCCCAGAAGCGTACCACGAGGAGCACAGCCATAGCGGCAAAAATCATCAGCATGGAGACGGCGACAGCGGATTCGATATCGCCGACGCTCATTTGCAGAAAGACCGAGGTCGGCATCACTTCTGTTTTCATGC
>JAJRPE010000318.1 GCA_024280935.1 Candidatus Hydrogenedentota bacterium | reverse complement strand
CGCGGAAAACTCGACCGCCAGCACCAGAACGCCGCACCCGTCAAAAACATATACCTCTACCCCCTACACAAACACTTCCGACAAACCCTTCAACCACAAGGCTAGCCTCTGATGCCCGTGTGGGTTAAACGAATGCTTACCTCTTCATCGGGTGAATATACGTCATAAGTCAAAGCCTCATAATAGGGTATGGCGTAAGTTCAGGCGACATCTGAACAAACATCACACTTTAGAATGTTTCGCTTGACTTTGTTCTTATTTCTGCATAAACTACAGAGGATACAGGCGGGAGTTGCGGTCTGTTAGTCTGCGGATGTCCCTCACGACGCGACTACGATGGGTGACCTATTCTCTCTGGGAACTATCGAGTACGGCGGATAGCGGAACACTGGAAGGCTGTATCGGCCTCGAAAACGCACACCAGTCAATGGGGGTACCCAACGACCACACTTTGGATGATATCGAGTCCACAAAAGTGATCATGACGGGCAACATCATTTGCCATACCGTGGCGCGGGCTTGGGGACAAACCAGTATCGATAAGCAACTTCCGGGGTCTCTGGACAAGGACTTCACAAAAAATGAAGGAGAATTAAGACTATGTTCCAACCACATGCCAATCGCCATGAAAGCCGTTCAATGATGAAGTTTTCCAAACTCATTGCTCTTGTGGTCGTCCTACTATCAACCATGCCATTCCTCGCTCATGGACAAGGTAACAAGAAGCTGATGACGGTCAAGGCAGCAAAGACGGATGCACAGCGGGGAATACTGGAGAGCATTGCTGGACTAAAAATACGTAGCGAGACCGAAGTCCAGGATATGGTCCAAATACGATTCGATATCGACGCGCAGACTTCTGGACTGGTGAAGAATATCAAGTTCACCGATATCGTCTATGACCCCCAAAAGGACATCGCCAAAGTTGTTGCTCAGATTAAGGTGGGAAAGGTCAAGGACGTTAACGGACGTTTGATTGATTATGGAGACATTGTGGTAGAGCGTGTTGGATTTGGCACCTCAACACCGAGCAATGCAGGTCCACTCCGAGCGCTGAGGGCGGCACAGATACATGCCTACCAACAGTTGGCGGAACAGATCGTTGGGCTACAAATCGATAGCCATACCAAAGTGGAAGATTTCATACTAAAAAGTGATGACATCAAAGCCCAGGTATTGGCCGCTGTCTGGGGAGCAAAAATCGTTGATTTCTCATGGGATAGCAACGACGATGCGACCGTAAAAATATCCATAAAGCCCAACTATATCCGTGATGTGATGGGGCAGGTATTCGTTGGTGAGCACCCGGAAATTATCGCAGAGGGTATGGGAACATCCAACGACACGTTCTCAACTTCACCGCCCAAGGCTACATCAAACGGCCCCGTAATCAAGGAAGGCTCCTTTTAGCCATACGTTGTTGCAGGTGGGAGACAACACAGTCAGGGAAGGCTCCCGTTTTACCTCGATTCCTGACCCGAGGGTGATGTCAAAGATGGATATTCGAACAAGCAAGCACATTTTCCTTTTTGCCTTAGCTACTGTATTGCTGGGGTCAGTTGTTCATGCCAAGGGCTTTTCTTTCAGTGCCACTGAGGCCCGAGAAGAAACAGAAGAACAACAGGCAAAAGAAGAAGCCAAGAAACTGATTGAGCAACTATTGGCGACACCGTGTAGCAAAGGCCTGAAGAATCGCAAGACCGCTGTGATTATTGCGGAGCGGACGACCGAGGGGGGATATGAGACCAATCAGTCGAGTTTTGGCCTGCACGCAACGGAGATCAATCGTCGTCTCCGGGACCTGGGGCTGCGGACCTATTCTCCCAAAGAAATCATGGCACAGATACAGGCCGCAGAAATCGCCGCCTTCATGAACAACGATCCCGATGCACAAATCAGTGCTGCATCACGGTTGGGGGCCAGTTTTACGTTGCGTGGTTTGATTGAGTCCAGGGTTACCCACAACACGGTGGCCAATGTAAACGAAGTACATATCACCATGACGTTCACATTGATTACTTCATCGGGCAAAACGGTCGCCAGCGTCTCAGAAGAAGCGGAGTCCTATGCCGGTTCTGACACATCTGGCATTGCCCTTTCCCTGGTAAGAGAGAAGGCGGACCTGGTCGTTGCAAAGCTCTACAGCGAGTACTGCCAAAACGCGAAGTAAATGTGTGTACTGCTTTTAACAATGGATATGAGGTAAATACATGAAGAAGTTTGTTCCTATCAGGCTGTTTCCCAGTGCTATTCTTATTGCCTTGTTTCTCACTACTGCTCTGGCTGTACATGCACAGGAGTCGTCAGATGATGATGAAGGAAAAACAGTTATTATCACCGCAGAAGGTTTGGCTGATCCCAATGCCGATACCTATCAGCGAGATAAGGGGCTTTTGCTCGACGCACTTCGAACGGACGCACGACGGCAGTGTATAGAGAAAGCGGTTGGAATCTATGTGGAAAGCTCGACCCTTACGGAGAACTACGTACTCATACGCGACAGCATCCTCTCCAAAAGTAAGGGACTCATCAAAAATATCATCAAAGAAAGCGACCCCTGGCTGGGTGACGACGGCTTCATGCACATCCTTTTGAAGGCCGAAGTCTATGTCGGGGCCGTAAAAGACTCCCTGCAGCAAATGTCCAAGTTGGAGCGGGTAAGCCTTATCAAAGAATATGGAAACCCCAAGATTTCTGTGGCGGTTACCGTGCGTGATGCTGACCGGGCAAGTGATACGGAGGTGCAGCGCTCCCAAATTGCAGAGAACATCATTATTGAAGGGTTGACGAAGTTTGGATATCGCGTTTGGTCCGAGGATTCGACGGGCATTGGGAAAGGGCGACTTGGACAACAGAACGCATCGGATTTTGCCATTGTGGGAGATGCAAAATTCAAGAAACTCAGTGCCCAATTAACCGGTGGTACCACGGTGACAAAGTATGTTCTCACATCCCTGACTATACGATGTACCAACAACCACACCGGTGAAGTGGTGCCGCCCCGAACGGAGGTCCCCAAAAAGAAAAGCTGGGCCGACGAAGATGGGGCACTGGAAGAAGTTGGTCGTATTATCTCTGGCGAATTCAGTCAGGAATTTTTCGAGGACCAGTTGATGCAGCCTTCCCGTATATATCAGCTTCAGGTGATGGGACTCCCCGACTATGACGCGGGCCAACTTTTTAAGAAGGAGATGCTTGGTCTTCGCCCCGTGTTGAGTGTCGATTTCCGGAGCTTTGATGCAGAAGGCATGTCGAATTATGAAGTCGAGTTTGCGGGGGGACGGGAAAACTTCACGGAAACAATCCACACGAGCGTCATAAAACCCTTGAATCGAAAGTTCGGCGAAAGGGTGTTCAAGTTAATAGCGGCTCAAGGGGATGTTGCCCGTATTGCATTTGCTCAACAGGCTGCTTCTGGGGAGATGCTGGCAAAGTTTAATTCGATGCCCCCTGCGTCCATAGCCACGGCCAGTCCGGAAAGAATACGGGAACTGGTAAAGAGCGAAGAAACGATGAAGAAGATTGCTGCGGTGAATCCAGAATCCGTGGCCGCTTTGGTTGATAAAGGAAATTCGTTTGCTTCCGATGCGGTAAACGCAGTGCAGGATTTTTAGGTATCCCATGTCTGTAATAGTGCGGACTGGTCTTAACTTATTGAGGGATGATTCGCGATGTTAATGACGAGAAAGATATTCTGCTTTTCACTGGCTATGGCGTTCCTCGCCATTGTTGCAACACCTGATTCGGCGTTTGCCAGGAAGAAAAAACAGTCAAAGGCCAGCAAACAAGCCAACGAAACCGCCGATGATGCCATGTACAAACCGGTGGATTATGTAAACAAGGAAACGCCTGGACCAAGTCTTGTTGTTATCCCTGGACAGATAAAGAGTTCGAATGCATCTTTTGCACAAAAGGTGACGGCGAATAACATCGCCGATTTCGCCGAGCTTGAACTTTCGATGGCGAACTTTACGGTGCTGGAACGGGCCGATCTTGGACCCATGCTCGAAGAACTTTCCCTGGCCGCCAACATGGGGGACACGGCATCCCTCAAGAAATTCAAGAAGGGTAAGTTTGAGACCACACGATGGTTTTTGAAGCTCGATATATTGAAGGCGGAACAAGTGGCACAGGTAAAGAAGGGCTTTAAGGGACGTACCTTGGGTCGAATCGCGTCGGTTGCCATTGGAGGACGTGGTGGTGCGGCTGCTGGTGAGGCTGTTGGTTCTGTGGACACATCGACGGAGGTCGGAATCTGGCTTATAGGGATGCGGTACAAGATTCTGGACGCAACGACTACCCAACAGGTAGCAACGGGTTACAAAGAGTTGAAAATGGAAATCGGAGTGAAGTCCAAATCAATCCTTGGTGTTGAACGGGGTGAGGCCACCATGGTTGGGTTGGATACCATGACGCAGCGGTTGGTCCAAGGAATTGTCGCAGAGATGGATAAGAACAACAAGTAATTGGGTCAGTACTTTTGAAAAACGGCGATCAATGTCAGTCTGTTGGCATTGGTCGCTTTTTTGATGCGTTGAGAGGGTATACAACACGGGTGACAATGTCGATGGAACTGGTGCAGGAAAAAGCCAATTAATTGATTGTCACCGAAGCGTCATCTATTGCTTCACAGATTTTGTAGGATTTGTTGTAAATGGCAGCCTGGTGATTTCGTTGGATTCGCGTTCTAGTACTGTTCCGAATACTGCCCGTCAATCGGTGTTGAAATGGAATTGAAAACGTGTTGGTATTGCGGGATGGGGGTGGTGCCTTGAAAGAATTCCCTAACAACCGTGTTGCCGAATTTTATCGGCAAGTCACACCTGCTGCACATGCGTCCCAAGCAGCCCCGTGGCATGTATCCTCCCGTAGTTCATGGGGATATAGAACGAGTCAAATTACTAGAAATAAATCACGGTCGATAGAAGAACGCGGTGTTGGTCCACGTCCTCCTCGAAATCGGGAACGCCACGGATGAAGTCCGCGTTCACGCCCCGACCGAAGCGGTACTGGTAGGCGACGTCAATATTGACGCGCTGATACAATTGGACGCCGAGGCCCAGGGCAACACCGTAGAACTTGTCTGCGTCACCGTCCCCGCGTTTTGTCGCGGTTGTGCCCTGTTTGCCCGTTGCGGGTTCTTCGTCGTAAAACACACCGCCCCGCACGGTCCAGAGGCGGTCCAGGGTCTCGGTCGGCTCACGGGGAACGAAGATGTACTCCGCACCCAGTCGAACGGTATAGGTGGCGTCCATATCGGTCGAATCCTCGCGATCATCGATGTTGCTGGCATCCACGAGGGACGTGCGCACACCTTGGCCATCTTCAACGTAGAAGTCGTTCCAGTCCGTTCGGGTTATATCCAAGGCGAGGGTCAGGCGGTCATTGGCCCGGAAGGATAGCCCAACCGCCAGCGTATCGGGGAAACGCACCTGACGCTTTTCCCGCTTGTAGAGACTGCTAACGAGGGGGGAGAAATTCGGGTACTGGAATACCCTGCCGCGACGTTCGTAATCCACATCCCCCGTGAAGGCGGTATCGTAGCGTATCCCGAGCTTCCAGCGGTCGTCAATGTCCCAGAGCAGTCCAAGCGTCACGTTCTCTCCCGTGAAGTCTTTGTATGTCTCCTTCATACGGCGGGCACCGATGCTTGCGCTACCGAAAAACAACCCTGCCGCCGAGTCCCGGATTTCCTGAGTCCAACTGTTCTCACCGAAGGGGCTGCTGCGCCAAAGATTCAATGCGGCACCGACTGAAAGCCGGTGGGTAATCTCAAAGGCCAGCGCGGGACTTATGGTGGATAGTCCGCCCTCCTGCTCGAATTCGAGACGGCTGAACAAACTGAAAATGGTGGAGCGTCCTGGAAAAGAAAAGGCTTGATGCCGATTGAAATCCATGGAGAAACTGCGGGTAAAATCAAACTTTCGCTGGTAGTTCAGGGATACCGTTACGTTCCGGTCGAGGACAAGAAAGGGTAGGGGGTAGACGAAGGAGAGGTAGTTCAGATCGAGATTGTCGACGGCGAATGCACCCTCGACTTCCGGGTGATAGGGTTCCGCATGAAAGTTGTCTCCCACGCGATTCCATGCGCCCACGATGGAGAATTCCGGCTTTTCAAGCTGGACCAGCCCCGCCGGGTTCCACGAGGCCGCCGTGGCATCGTCCGCAATGGCCACGAAGGCATCGGCCATGCCCGCCGCCCGCGCACCGGAACCGATGGGTGTCGGAGAGACGGAGAGTTCGAGTTCCTGGGCAGGAAGAAGCGGAGCAAGGCCCAACAGAGCAAGCAGGAACAGCCTGTGCGTCAAACGATGTTTACTTGAGGACAACATAGTGCCCCTCCTCAAGCGCAAGGTCCTTCAGGGGTGTTTCTTCTTGGAACGATTTGAGAATTTTAGCGGAACTGACTTCTGGGCCAACGCCGCTTATGAGTCCTTCCGCGACGACTGTCGGGCGCTCATACCGGACATCGTTCCTAACATAGCTGTCCATTCGGAATACCAGGCACTTTCGGTGGCGGCGCGTGCCCTGCTGTTTCGTCAACGTTGAATCGATCTCCGGGTAGTTCCAGAAAACTACTTCACCCTGTGCTCTTGGAAACTCCTGAAGCAGCCGCACCACAAGTTGCTCTACCAGTTCATCAACCTCTTCCGCTTTGCCCGCGACATCGACACGCCGGACAATCATTGTGCCCGTTTCTGAACTTACGCCGTCGACGATGATTTCCAAGTTTTCCCTATCCACGTTCGCTTGGATCGACAGCAACACCTCAAAAGGGATAAGCTCCTTCAGGATGAGGGCTCTGTCTTTGGAGCTTAGCTCCGAACTTAGCGTCTGTTCACGAAGAATGACAGCAATGTCTTCACGGTTTACAAGGTCAAAGCGGTCAGCAAGACTCATGGGCTCACTTAGGCTCGCCGACTCGCTGTCACCATTAAATACGGTGGCGACACTGACAGCGTGCAGCGCACTTATTATGTTGCTGGTAAGGGTGTTAGCAGGCAGAAACTTGGGCACGATGGCAACAGCCAGCATGTTCTTATTTATCTCAAGCTCGTTTCGCTCCCGACTCACCGCCCGTTGGTCCTCCGCACGATTTCCCTTCACGTCGGCTACGCCCGCGCTGAGTTCGTTGGGTCCCGAATCGAGACGCACGCGCCGGGTCACGTAGACATCGTTTCGTGCAGGAACGACCGAAATCGCCTTGCCAAGCAGGGTAACCTCATCGATAGCTTCGTCCGAGCGGGCGTTCAGCGCAACGACGATTTCATCTTGGTAGAATTCCGCACCGTTCTGGATATTCTCGATCTGTATTTCGAGAGCTTTGCTTGGCACGACGGTCGCAGCCAATTGACTGGCCAGCGCATGGGAGAACGCTTCTACCGCCACTTCAGGGGAGCTGCTTGCCAACGCGATACCCGTGGTTGGAGATGCCGTGGTCAGTGCATCAATGGGAACTTGGCCATGCGTCTTGTTTTCAAGGCTGTCGGCACATTCAAAAGGAATAGGCGATGGCGAATCAGGAATCGAGACCTCGAAGGAGAACAGGCCTGGGGCGTTATTGAGAAGATGGGCTTCTATACCACCAATGGTCAATGAGGCCACGCCAGCAGGGTCAAACACTTTCCCGCTCACAACGCCTGGCAACGTGAGGGGCTTATCGAAACTTACGGCAGGACCATCAATATCGTTTTCGAGTGCGACTTCCGTCAGAAACTCGTTCCCCGCCAGGTCGGTGACGCGTATTGGAATCGCGTTTTTACCCGGTGTAAGTGGAATCAGCGTCGAGAACTCCACTTCGGAATTGATCAGGCGAATATCGATAGGTTTTCCGCCCACTTCAATTCCTGCGACAAACGTGTCGTCACGTGCGATGCCAACAAGGTTTATCCGGGTTGCGCTGAGATTGGCGCGTTCGGTGAGTATTTCCAACGCTGGCATCATTCGATCAGCCCCCGACGTCTTAATACTCTCCCGCTGAGCCAGTTCAAAATAATGTGCGCCTCGGGCGGAATACTGCTGACCTAAGCTCGTCTCAAGTTCCTGAATGCTCCCTTCGATATCTTTCTGATAGTAGAGGTTGATTCCAAGTTCGCGATGGGGGAAGTACTCGGGTATAAAGTGCATGCCGTATGTTCGGGGCCATAGAGCATCCTTGCGACGCGATTGCAAGGCAAGGCGAAAGTCTTCTTCCGCTTCCTCGAAAAAGCCACCTTGCTGATAGGAACGCCCCCGCTTATAGTAACTCCACCAGCGTCCGCGAAAGGAACCATCGGTTAACCCGTATTCGACACCGTCTTTTGTGTACCTCTCGCGGATTTCCTGGTTCGTGTGGCAACCAAGTCCCGTGATGGGCAGGACAAGGATTATCACAGCAAAGGGAAGAAATGCGAGGCCCTTTCGAAACGCCGGAGCAGTCATGATGGGCCTGATACATCCATCGCACGAACGAACCAGGCATCCTCCATTGATTGGGGAATGTTCTCCATGGCTATTCCTTCGAGCGTCACGGAGGAAATGGAGCTGCCTGGCGCGTTTTTCACATGTGCGCGCATATCGTTCAGGGGTGCGCCTGCCGCGTCTGGACGGATGTCAAAGTTTGCGCCCACTTTCAACCCGACCGACGCGCCGATATTAATAACGGGCTTCCCGTCTTTTTCGTAGAGGCGCGCCTGTAACGGGTACTCCCTTTCCAGCGCGCCTGAGAATGACTCTGCAACATCGAGGAGAAGTTCATTGACCGAATGGTCGTCTCTCACAACAATCGGACTTGTAGCGATGAATTTGGATGTCTCCACATCCGTAATCTCCAACGTGAGTTTCTCCGGGGACTTCGGCGTGAGTTTCAAGAAGCTCGCGGAAACCATGAGCCGTGCGCCGATAAAGTTTCCAAGTTCAAGCCCACCCGATTTCGTGCTCAAGTCAGCCGACAGTCCTTGTTGCTCAATGAGGACACCAAGATTCCTGCGGTCGAGATAATCAATAGTGGATTCGGTCTTGAATACGGCGTCCAGCGCCAAGTCAAAGATGGATGCCAAATCGTTTTTAGGAACATAGTCGCTGTTGCCAAACGCTGTCGGAAGCAGAAAGAAAGACAAGGGACGACTCGTCCAGGCATCATGGGCGGCACCGTCCTGGCGTGCAGCACGAATCTTCTCTCCCAAATCTTCCGCGCGCTTTATTACGTCATCGGACACCGGGCGTTCCGACTGTTCCTCGATGTAGCTGATATAGGCATTTACCACCAAGTCGTTACCCGCCATTCCCTTTTCTTGCAGCGCCTTGAACAACGCCAGTGCCGCTTCAAAATCGCCTCCGGCAACCTGGTCCTTCGCCTGCGCGAAGACGACACCTGGGTTAGACAGGTCGATTTCCGATAGTGAGGTACCGTTCGGGCCGACGTACTTCCAAAGGACGAGGCCCAAGACAACGATAATCACGGCGAACGCGGCGTTGCCGACGCGCCTGCGATCAAGATAGGGCTTGGAGCCGCGTATCGAACGGGTTTCCGCTTGCCCCGAGCGTTCCAATGTCGCCAACGTGTTTCGAAGATCTCGCGCAAAGTCGCCCGCGCTCTGATAGCGTTGGTCGGGCTTATGGGCGGTCGCCTTTTCCACAATCACACAAATGGCATCGGGCAGGTCGGGTCTGCGTGTTTTGAGCGGCGTCCGTTTATCCCTGCGGATGCTCTCCATAATCTGGCTTGCGGATTTTCCGGCAAAAGGACGTTCGCAGCACAAGAGTTCGTATAACGTGATGCCCAGTGAGAAAATGTCACTTCGCCCATCCAACTCTCCCGCTGATGCCTGCTCAGGAGACATGTAGGACGGCGTTCCGCTGATGTCGCCCGTCAGGGAGAGTCCGCTGTCCTCGTCCAGTCGCGCTAGACCAAAATCCGCCACCTTGGCTTTGCCGGTGGAAGGTTCCACCAGAATATTGGCCGGTTTGATGTCACGGTGAAGAACACCCTGCGTGTGCGCGGCATCCAGGGCCTCGGCACAGT
>JAJRPE010000317.1 GCA_024280935.1 Candidatus Hydrogenedentota bacterium | reverse complement strand
TGGGATGAATTTCATCGCTCATGCGATAGGCCCAGAACACCTCGTCGCGATTGCGCTCACGCTGAAACTCCGCGTAGCAATCCGCGAGTGGCAATTCCATCTGAGCAGCCAGCTCACGAACGACTGCCACATAGCGCTCCAATGTTTTCGTTGGACGTGCCTCGGTCTCGCGCACATTGTTAGGTGTGCAGAGTATCACCACCGCGTCGGCCGCATGACATTTCGCGACGATCTCCTTCAAGTTTGCACGATAGTCACTCAGGGAGAGACGGATCATATCGTTGAGTCCAAGCATAACCGTGACAACATCAGGTTCGTGGGCCAACACGTCCGCCTGAAGGCGTGCCAGTGCATCTGTTGTCGTATTTCCACTAACCCCCGCGTTGAAAGAGGTCACCGAAGCCTTGGGGAATGCCTTTTGGATTCTACTCTCAATCAAATCGGTATAAGATCGACGCCCACCGGTGTGGTAGTAGCCCCCCGTAACACTGTCACCAAGGCAAACGATGGTGACGGGATCGCCTTCATTCAATTTATGAAGAAACGAAGAGACATCGGGGCCTGGAGGGGGCACCTCCAGACGGCTGGTCAACTTCACGGAGTCATTCTCTTCCAAGACCGAAGACTGAATCATTCCGTCAATCAGTTTCGACACCATCCAAACAGTCGGGTGCAATTGGTCGGTAAAATTCGGGTCACAGACCCACTTCTCGCCGTTATTAGTCTTCACATACAGAAGCGTCTGTGGATGATCGGAAGACTTGGAGCCAAGCATATTCGGCAGTTCGAAGTAGTCACTCTCGGCAATGAACTTCGCAAGGTTCCGAAAATCGAATCTGTTTTGTTGCGTGCCGCGAAAAGTACCGATTCGATCAACTTCTTTTATGCCAATGTAGTAGGCGGAATCCTTAATGAACTGACCCGATATGTTCCGATGAAGCACCACCCCGTATTCTGGCCCGCCGTTCAAAACCGAGTCCCCGATTCGCTCCAATCCAATGGCGACAATCTCGTCGGCCCCCACAGTGCTAACAAGACCGTCCGACTTGGTCCCGATCTCCCTTGCCGCAATATACTTGTCATACAACTGGCCAGCATTGGCAGCATAAGCCAGTGCTATCAACGTGAGCGTCATAAAATATCGCATAGATTCATTCCCTCGCTGTCCCACCCGATTGAAAATACGGCCTTGCCCCATTCTCAAAGTGGAGCGGTTAGGACAACAGCGTGATGGCTAAGCTGCCTGTCCTCACTGAGCAAGGCGACACCTACTGCCTCTTCTATTTCGGGCGGGATGGCCTGACCAAGAAAATTGGACTAGCCACCTCCACCGATCACCTAACATGGAGAAAACATCCAAGCAACCCCATTCTTTAAAGTCACGCCGATGGGTGGGACAAGCAACTCAGCACCTACCCTCGAAGAGGATGGCCTTTTCTACCTGCTCTATCGTGACATGAGCCGTCGCTATTCCAACCAGGCGATAGCCCTTGCCCGTGCTTAGAAAACATGTCCGCAGCCAAGAAGCAAGTTTTCCGTCGATTTCATGTTCCGCACGGGCAAGCCCCACAGGGATTGTCCGTGGCACCCAAAGCAATTTGAACTAGCTGGGACAGCCTCAGCCATCTTCGCTAACTTCACCAGGTCCAGGTTGTCCTACTCGCCCAATAGCTTCTCGCACTACCTGCGATTCGTTGGCTGAGGCAGTCCCGTCGGCGGGTACCACAGCGACATGGGATCGGGGCCGTCGCCGGTATCGATGACATCCACGACTTCCAAGGTTTCCGTATCGATCACATGGAGGCCATCGGTGTATTCACAGCCCACGAAGGCCAGCTTTTCGTCGGGGGATAGCTCAATTCCGATGGCGTTCCCACCCACCTTGATGCGCTTGATCTCCTTTCGGGTCGGCACATCGATGACGATGAGTTCACCCTCAGGGGTCCAACTGGGCACGTAGAGGCGCTTGCCGTCTCTAGTAAATTTGAGGCGGACGGGCATGCCGGGCACATCAAAGCGTTCGATGACCTTGTGGGTCGCCAAGTCGATGATGGACATGGACTGGCCGGACTGATTGGCCACCCAAAGCTGCTTGCCGTCAGGGGTGAAGGCCATGCCTTCGGTGCCCTCTTCGCATTGAATGGTGGTGATCAACTCGCCTGTCTTCCGGTCGAGGACCGTCACGTTGGCCGTCGTGATGTTGGCTGCGTAGATCCGTTTGTTGTCGTTGGAGACCAAAAGGATGTGGGGCACCTTGCCGTGGGACTTAAAGGCCCGCGTAATCTCGTTGGTCGCGGTGTCAATCTCGACCACCCAATCGGTTTGGCTGGCGCCCATGTAAACATTCTTCCCATCGGGCGCCATGGCGGCGGCGTGAATACGGACGTATTCCCCCGTGGGGATCTGCTTGATGTGTTTACGTGCTACGAGGTCCACCACGGAAACCGTGTTGCCGGGGGCCTCGTAGTTGGAAAGGTACATGGTGCGTTGGTCGGGCGTAATAACCATCTCGTGGGGATTGTGCCCAACCGTGATGGTCTGTTCCACCGCCAGGGTATCGAGGCTAATGAAGCTCAAGGTGTCACTGTGTTTGTTGGCCACGACCAACATGGGCTTACCGGTACGGGATGCCGGGCCACCCACTTCGGGCAATACCGAAAAATCGGGTTCTACGCCGGCTTCACGCCGGGTGAAAAAATTAAACATCATTATGCCATCAACACCATCGGCCCAAAGCTGCTTTGCAATCTTGCGATAGTTGTCCACCTCCTTCTCCACCTCGATGGAGGCATACATGGGAAGGCTCTCGGGAAAGAGGGCGCGGTACTCCGCTACAGGCAAATCAAAATTATTGTGGAGATAGTGGGAAATAATCACGGCATCAAGCAGGCCTTCTTTCGCCCACGTAACGGGGTCGAGGCCAATGCTGAGATTCTGCTCCGGTTTCGCCATAACACGGGCGGTGAGCAACACGGGCTTGCCGCGCTTCTCCCCCACTTCCTTAACCATGGCACGGACCTCGCGCATCCAGGCATTCATGATTCCGATGTTTTCCTGCTCTTTCCCAAAGGGAAAATAAACGGGAAAACGCTGAAAATCCAATTCGATGCCATCAAGGGGATAGCGTTCGCAAATCTCGCGGAGCTGGGCCAGCTTGCGTGTACGCACCTCCGGCACGGCAAAGTTGAGGCCGCCGGGCAACCAGGCCGCCACGATGGGGCTGGTCCGGGGACCGAGGATGTCAAGGTACTTCTGGGGCACCTCATCATCCATCTTCGCCACACGCCACTCGGGATGCTCCAGCCAGAATTTGGACAGCAACATGTTGGCGGGCTTTTCGACCCAGTGTACTTCGTTGAGCCGAAAACTGACGAAGGTTTCCAGCCCCTTGGATTGCGCACGGTCAATGACGAGGCCAAGAGGGTCATGGCCCGCGTCGATCAAGCCACGTAGATTCACCACGAGCTTCTCTAACGACGCGGCCTTGCTCGGATCCTTGAGCTTCTCTGCCTCCTCCGCATTGGGGTGATCGCCCAGCAAATCGACCGTTTCGCCCCGAAAATTCATGTCCATGCCCACATGAGAAGAAACGCTGAAGGTGGTGATTCCCTTGTCCGCCACTTCATCCACAAAGGTGTAGAGGTCTTCAGGCGACATGGGGTAGGGCTTGCTGAACATATTGCCGCCATCGGTGTTGTAAATAAAACGCTTCTGGCGACCTGCATCCGCCACCGCAGCCTGGCTTCGGTCAAGGGGTGTCAATTGCATCTTGCGAACGAATAGCTCCGCGCCTTCCGACTGAATCTGGAGACGGCCTTTTGTCGGCTTGCAGTCCAGCGCACGGTTCACCACGATGCCGTTGAGCAACACGGTAATCTTCCCGCCGTCCGCAATCACCTCCAGGCGGTTCCACTCGCCAACGGGCTTCTCCACATCTTTTTCGCCTCGAAAACCCTTCACATCGGCCCAGTTGGGGTCACGACCCCACCAATTGATGCGACCACTATCCATCGTGACCGGCTCGCCATCGGGACTGAAAACCGGGGAACTCCCCTGCTTCTCTTCCGCCACCGGGGCCGTAATCTCGTAGGTCTTGGACTTGTCCCCCACAACCAGGAGATCGCCCGTGCCCCCTTCGATCATCTGCACTTCCAGGCAATACATCCACGTATCGTTGTAGCCGCCGTCTTCGCCGAAAGAGTGGATGAGAAAACCGGAATCCCGCGCACGGTCCACCCGGGGTTCATGGGTTATCTCGCCCCACTTGAATTCAAGAAGGGCATGATAGTTTTCGTATTCCTCCTTCGACGTGACACAGCCCCACTCCTCCCCGGAAATATGGAGGATACCGTCCTCCATGGTGAAAACCTTCTTCGGGTCGATGTCGCGGCCACGACCCTTAATCCAAGTGTACCAATGATCCAGATTGTCACCCGCCAAAAGATCGATGGTGCCCGTGGCCGCGTGGGACCAGGGTGCGACCACCAATGAAACAAGGGTAATTGCCAGTGCGACGAAAATTTTCATAGCTGAATCCTTTTATGTTTTACTTCGCGAGCGATGGCGGTGCCGTACGAAATTATCGTAGCATAGGCATCCCGCCGGTGTTTTTCGAATCCACGAATTCCCACAACTTTTCGTGTGTTTGATTGAGCAAGGTGCCTCTTGTGTCGGGCAGGGATGCCCAACCTCCTTGTCCGTGGCACTCAGGGAATCCGTAGACGGAATTATTCTTCAGCCTTGGGCTGATCCAGGGGGGTAAGCATAATCTTGCGAACGAAAAGCTCCGCGCCTTCCGACTGAATCTGGAGACGGCCCTTCCGGGGAAGGCAATCGACCGCACGATTGACGACGACACCATTGAGCAACACGGTAATCGCGCCCCCCTCGGCGATGACTTCAAGTCGATTCCATTCACCGACCGGATTCTCCACGTCTTCCTTGCCACGAAATCCCTTCACATCGGCCCAATCGGGATCACGGCCCCACCAATTGAAGCGGCCGCCCGTCGCCGTGGCAAATTTGCCGCCTGCCTGATAGATATAGGAAGTCGCCTGTTTATCGGGAGCCACCGGACTGGTGATGGAATAGGCATCGGTACCATTGCCCACCACGATAAAGTCACCTGTCCCACCTTCGATCATCTGAACTTCCAAGGAGTTCATCCAAATACCGCTGTAGCCGCCATCTTTACCGACCGAGTGAATCAAGAAGCCCGAGTCCCGCGCCCGGTCCACCCGGGGCGCACGGGTAATTTCACCCCACTTGAATTCGAGCAGCACGTGATAATTGGCATATTCCTCATTGGACGTGATGCACCCGTACTCCTCGCCGGAGATGTGCAAAATCCCATCTTCCATCGTGAAGACCTTCTTGGGGTCAACATCGCGGCCTCGCTCCTTTATCCACACGTACCATTGGTCGAGGGTACCCCCCTTGAGGAGGTCGATGGAGCCGTTCGACCCATCGGCGGCGTGTGATTCGGGAGTGCCCATCATGACACCAAGGGCGAGTAGTAGTGCAAGGGATGTTCTCATGTTCTATACCTTTTCTGTTGGTTAACATGGGGAGGAGTGTGGACTTTCCTGTCCGCAATAAAGGCTACGTGGTGTCAACAAAGGCCGCATGTGCTTTTCCAAACCGTCCCGAAGGGGCACCATAGGAGCGTGTTCATTCGTAGTTAATAAATTTGGTCGCGGGCCTTACAAATGCCCAAGCTACAAAGATAGTGGCCCATACTGTACATTGGCAAAATGCAAAAGTCCACAGGCTTCGAGGGAAGCTACTGGCGCAAGAAAAGTCACCTGTACCACCCCCGGATGGCGGCCAATCTCGATACCCCCGTTGATGGTGGCACGGTTCCGTACTTCGGACACGCTCATATCCAGTAACGTAGCCGCCCGTTCGAGGCCATTGTCGGTGGCGGCATTCAAATCCGCACCCGTGCCAATGACGGAAATGGGGGCCGTCTTCTCAATGCTGTCGAGGCCAAAAGACGCCGCCAGCACCAAAGCCCGCGCCCGCTCCTTCTTCGTAAAGGGCTTGGCGAGGAAGGGCAGGTCTTCGCCCACGGGAAAAAGGACAGGGCCATCAATGTTGAGTCCCTTGAGGACATGAACCTGAAGCGTCACCGTACCCGCCACGTCGCAGGTGTGCCCCGCAATTTCACCGTCGCCCTGGAGAGCGTGCATATCGCCCATGTAGATGCCGCCGCCCGGCACCTTCACGGGACAGATAAGAATTGCACCGGCACGAACCGCGTCAATATCCATGTGCCCATCGGTGCGGTGTTGCAATTGCTCGGCGGTTATCGCGAGGTCGTGGGGCGCGCCAATGAGGAACTGACCAAAGTCGCCCGCGTTGTGGCTATCGGGAAAGGGAATCGAAGGCGTCGTGCCGAGTTGCCCCATGAAAGGACGAAGCCGGGCCATCATGCCCACCAGATCGTGCTGGGCCAAAGTGAGCACCGAGTTTTGCACCGAATTCTTCGGCATAGCGGCATAGCGTTGGGCATCACGGGCAATTTTTTCCGTCGCTTCGCCGGGAAGCGTTACTCCAACCTCACGATTCTCGTCGAAAGCGATGGTGTAGCCATTCTCTATTTTGAAGGGGGTTGTTTCCGCGCCGCAGTTGGCACACTGGATGGCACCACAACCGATGCCCGCCAATTTCGTCTCGGGATTCAGTGTGCCGCACTCGGGACACCGCGCCGCGACAAAGGGGTCCCCATCAAAACGGCCTTCCATGGCGGAATCTGTCCCCGAAGCCGTAGCCAGCGAGGTCACGGTAATGTCACGAATCACCACCGCAATGGCATCCCCCACTTCGGCCCCTTCCACCGCCACCGGTACGGTCACTTCATGACCGCCGCGAAGGCAGGGCGTCAGCATGGGACCCCAGCAACCCGGGGCCGTGTTGGCGATAATATGACCACCATCGCACACCGGACCCAACATGGGTTTCGCCGGATCAAGAACGCCATCGGTAAACTGGTCCACCAGGACCGTCTCACAGGCCTGCGTAGCCGTAGCCGTAGCCGGGGAGGGGCTTGTCATAAGGTTGCGCCTTTATGTGTTGGTACCGCCCAAGTTGTTATGACCAATTATAGGAATTGGCGACGAGAATTACAAGCATCCGCACAGCATGTCATGTACCACGGGCAAGGGGGTTGGGCTTTCCAGCCCGACACAAAGTGCGCGTCAGATATAAAGCCCGCCAGCGGCACGCGCAGCCGCTTTGGATTCGAACGACAAGACACTATACACTGCCTTGAACAATCAACATATCACCACAGATGCCAAGAAGTGCGTTTTCAACCCCCACCGTGCGCGTTATGTCGGGCTGGAAAGCCCAACCCCCTTACCCGCAGCACCCGGAATAGGCGGTGAACGCTTGGCTCAAAAAAAGAACGACCATCGGTACATTGCCACTGAATCCTCCACGACAAGGCCCAAAAACCTATGAACACCAAGCCCCTTCCCTTCAAGAAAATAATCTTCGTATGCACCAACTGCCGCGACTCGGGCGAGCGAGTCTGTTGCAGCGAACGCGGCAGCATCGAACTGCACGCGGATCTCAAACAGTGGGTAAAAGATCAGAATCTGCGCCACCACATTCGGGTGTGTAAATCGGGGTGCATGGACCGCTGCGAGGAAGGCCCAAACATGCTGGTCATGCCCGACAATGTCTGGATTTCCGACCTGGACGCAGATGCCGTGGCGGCATTCAAGGCGGAACTCCTCGCAGAATTTGGCGACGACGCGTAACAGTGCGCGTTCATAGGCGTTGAACTAAACGGCTTCGCCGTAGCATCGCACAGGCCATGTCGACGCTGAGCAAGCCTCTTTCTTGCCGGACGTGCCGCACGATCCGGTCTCAGCCGGTTCGTGCGCTTGGAGCAATAGCGCCGTGATACTCCCATAGCATCGTACGCGAGCGGCCCAACCCCGTATTTCTTACCCTCCGGCAACCTGCTCCATGTCAGCGCACGAACCCGTCAGGACTCGTTGAGACTCGCCTTTTGGGGATCGCGCGGCACGACTGAGACTCATGGTGAGCGTTTCAGCACCCCAGCGCGTTCTCGGTGGGTAACCTCATCGGCCCGGAGAATAATTTCGTAGATTCCCAGGTTAGGAATATACCACTACCCCCCCCGCATGTTCCCTGGCCAGCTTCCGAATCAGGGCCTCGGAAAAGGCAACCACTGAGGCGATGGATTTCTCATCGATCTCCATCACGCGATCAGATACCTGGTTCCAGTGGGGCGGGAGTCCCGATTCATCCAGCCCCATGACCGTCATGGCCTTGTAGCCGCGCATGAGCGGTATGTGGGCTTCCGTGGGCAAGGCGCGCATGGTTCCCGGCTTGAGTCCATGCTCCTGCGACAAGGTGTCCGCGATGGACAACATGCTACGGTCCCCATGAAGGACATGGAGCATGCCCTCCTTGGAGAGGAAATGGGGTTCCCCCGCACCGATGCCTTCGAGATTCAAAAAGTAGGTATTCTCCCGGTCGAACTTATAATCCTCCAGCAATTGCCGCATCCCCCCCATCCAGGACTCATGGCTTCCCGTGGCCACAAACCACACATCGGCATCGTTCAGCGGCGATTTCGCGAAGGCATTCGCAAGCCCCAGAAGTCCCGCAACCCCCGATGCGTTGCCGTTGGCACCCCGAATGTCTTCGCTCTGGGAAGAGGCCACAAAAAGCGCCAGTGCGCCCGTGAGCAGCACCGAAATGGCTATCCAGCGAATAGCCATGCTAATTTCGTTAACCTCGCCGCCCCGGCCCGAAATAAAATCGGCCACGCAGGTGGCAAGCACCACCACCATCGCTCCCAGCAAAACGTTTTGCATCGTGCGAAGCCAGGGGATCACGCCAGGCGCGCTCAGGGGGCTTGCAAAACCGCTGTCGTAATGGGCGGTCACAACGATCAAGCTGCGGGGCTTCGTGCCCAGAAAGCGGGCCACCACATTCTGGGACGGAAACTGGGGCAAGAAGCGGGAAAGGCCGCGAAACCCGGCGAATTCAACAAGGTAGAGGACAAATATCGCGGCACCATAGAGAAATGCGATGAGGGGTAGCCAGAGCGAAAAAATGCCCACGGCGAGAAATTCAGAGAGGTAAGAGGCGAAGAGATAGGGGTAGTTTTCGATGCTGTCGAAGGGTTCCACCGACACATCGGGCGTGTGCTCCTCAAAGCGACCCTCGATGAACGCCGACGCTTCCCGCTCAAACTCGCTCTGGGCGCTGCGATGCAGCAAACGCCCGGCGAGATACATGAGATCCTGA
>JAJRPE010000316.1 GCA_024280935.1 Candidatus Hydrogenedentota bacterium | reverse complement strand
TGTTTGCCGGACGAGGCCGCCTCTTCAAAGTCTGGTTGCCGAGCCGTGTTTCCATAGGGTTCATAGTGCCAGGTTAAGAATAACTTCGCACCTTCCAGCACGCTGATCCACGCCATCGCTTTCATACAGTTTTTTGGGGCGCGGTAGTATTTCCAGACGTTGTAGAAATCGCCCTCGGGGGTGGAAAGCTTTCGCCAGCCCATGCGGCCTTCTTCGGCAAATTTGAGAATCTTCTTTTGCATGACCAACTGCTCGTCCAAGGGCGCAAAAGTGAGGACAGACACGTCTTCGCTCGTACCTCGCTCGCTTGTGTCAGTCCCCATTTTTGCGAGGGTGTTCGCCCATTTGGGCATGAGCATCCCGCCTTGGGTAACAACGAGCATAAAATCCGCGCCCCGCTTGGCGGACTCTTCGTAATAAACCGCAGCCTGTTTCCGCGTCCAATCCAAGGCAAAGGCCGGTGAAGAGAGATAGCCGCCCCCGGAGAATTCCCACCAGAAGGCGTAGCGGTCCGTGCCGGAAATAATTGGGTCCGGCACGGGCTGATCCCTAGCGGCATCGAGTCCATTATGCAGCGTGAAAAATTTCGCCTCGGGCGCGTGCTCCAGGATTTGCAGGTAGTATTCTGCGAGGCGATTTACATCTTTGTGGGCGACCTCCTCCTTGATGCTCCAGGCGAGGACGGTCGGGTCGTTTAGATGCTTGTTGATAAACGCGCCCGCCCGCTTGGCCCGAGCCTTCTGGGCGGTATCGCTTTCAGGGGGATAGAAGTACACAAAATCCAGTTGGGGAAGCAGCTTCATGCCATGCTTCTTGAAAAGACGAAGGTGTTCGCCAAATTGGTCGGGTTTCGACACGGCCAGATGAACGACGTTAACCCCATTGGCCTTGAGGATTCTAAGGTGTTTCTCCAGGAAGACAAAATAGTCTTCCCCCAGGTTTTTGGCGGCGGCAGCTACCTGGCTGTCGTAAACATAGACGCCGACGTAGAAAGGTTCGGCCTCTTTTGCATGAATTTGTGATGCGCATAGGCAAATGAGAAGAACGGCAACGATAAGGGGTGTTTTTTTCCACATAGTTTCATTGTTTCCAAGGTCTGGCCTGTTTCTTGCAGCTCCAGCCTCGGCCCTATGGCTGGTTGCAAACTGAAAAGCCCGCGTTCCTACGCACGGCCTACGATATATCGTCGGAGCAAATCGGAAAGGTGTCGTGAGGCCTTCGTTGCTGTTTCCACAACCTGCCTATGGGTGAGGGCCTCGTCATGGCGGGTGCAATCGTTGGTGACACAGGAAACCACCCCCGCCGAAATTTTTCGTTGCTGGCACCGCGCCAATTCCAGGGGCAGGCTCATGCCCACGGTCAATCCGCCCATTTTCTGAAGCGCGTGAATTTCGGCGCGGGTTTCATAGCAGGGGCCATGCATCCAGATATAGGTTCCAGAGGCATCACAGCCGGGAACGATAAGATCCGGTTCCATAGAGGCTGGAAAGGGATGATTACGATAAGGCCAGGTTTCGATCCGGCTGGCCGCCACCAAATTGCCCGGTGAAAGGGAGGAATCGAGCCCGCCCACGGCATTGGTGAGAATGACCTTGCGCACCCCGAAATCGTACAAGGTGTCGACCGTGGATGCGACCTGCGCGGGCGCGTGCCCTTCGTACACGTGGATCCGGCCTGCCTGTAGAATGACGGGGACACCGCCACATCGGCCAAAAATAAACAGACCATCGTGACCGACGATACCGCTTCCTGAAATCCCTGCCGCGTCCGAAAAACTTCGCTCTCCACACACCTCGTCCAAGAGGGAGCGTAGATTTATTCCCGATCCAGACACCACCCCGATGGGAGCGGCCTCGCCCGAGAAGACATCCAGCGAATCACTTACCATGGCTTGGGAATGTAATACTGCTGATAGAGCTTCAAGGCAAACTCGTCGGTCATGCCGGCCACGAAATCTACCGTGCGCCGCTCCAACGAATCCTCTGGATCGGCATTGATAATTTCGACAACGGGATCCGCAAGAAGGTGGCCGTAGAGCTCTCGCAGGACTTTCTTGGCCTTGCGAATCTCCCGGTCAATGGCCTCGCAGGGGTAGACTTGCGCGTACATATAGTCGCGCAGGGCATTCATCGCCTCCAGTATCTCCGGCACAAAGCCCAAAACGCCCTCCCGGGTTCCCTGGATCAACCCGACCACCATGGCATCAATGCGCTGGGAGGTGTGCTGTCCCAAGACCGCGATGGCATCGGCGGGTAGATCTTCCAGCACGATGACCCCGGCCCGAAGGGCGTCATCAATATCGTGGTTGATATAGGCAATGGCATCACAAACACTGACGACGGCCCCTTCCAGGGTGTTGGGGCCTTCGGCGACCCGTCCCTGGAGCACCGCTTTCCCCTTGGAGTGATAGAGGATGCCATCGCGAACTTCGTGGGTCAGGTTCAGGCCCACGCCATGCCTGCGTTTTTCCAGCTTCTCCACAACGCGCAAGCTCTGCTCGAAATGGAAAAAACCCGGTTCATAGACTTCATTGAGCACCGCCTCCCCGGCATGACCAAAGGGCGTATGCCCCAAATCGTGGCCCAGGGCAATCGCCTCAACCAGGTCCTCGTTGAGAAAGAGCGCACGCCCCACGGTGCGCGAAATTTGCGCCACCTCCAGCGTGTGCGTCAGGCGTGTCCGAAAGTGGTCCCCCGTGGGTGCCAGGAAAACCTGGGTCTTCCGTTTGAGTCGGCGAAAAGCCTTCGTGTGAAGAATACGATCTTTGTCCCGCTGGAAGGCAGTGCGATAGGCATCTTCCTCTTCTGCAACGACCCGCCCCTCCGAAGCTGCGGACTGGGTCGCATAAGGACTCAACAGCGTTGCTTCGCGCGCCTCCAGTTCCATTCTGACGCTCGTCGCAATCGCCACGTATTGTCTCCCGATCATTCACTCGCCACAAACCGTCTACGAGCAAGGAGTTTACCCAATCCCAACGGACAAAAAAAAGCCCATGGGACGGTGCGTCCACACAGGCTCAGGGTCAATAAGGAAACGTCGGTTCAATCCTGCCGTGAATGCTCCAGCTTGTGCTTTCGGCGCCGTGCCAATGCGTTGCGAAGTTTAGCCACTTTCTGGTTCGCCTTGGTATTGTCCGGGTCGGCCTCCAACACGGCTTCCATGTATTCCAGGGCACGCTCGTAGTGGTGGGCCTTGATGTGCATAACGCCAATATTATATTGCGTAGAAAGCGATTTTTTCTTTACACGTGGAGAATCACCACTTTCACGTATCTGTGCTCGATAATGTTTCAGCGCGCGCTGGTACTCATGCTGGTGGAAGTAGTAGTCACCAATGCATTCTTCCCGACCGAGTTCCCCTACCGCGTGGTCCTCTATATATTTTTCCAAGTCATGATGCTTCTGATCCCGATATTCTTTTGGATCATAAAGGCCTTTGACCGCACTGCGCTCTACCAAGACGCTGATATTGTTTGACCGCTCATCTTCCGGGATAACGCAAAAACGTGGCTGATCCTGGCGGTAGTTGTTGTAGGTAAAACCCCGAAGCACTTCGCCGTCACGAAACTCCACGACGACGGAGGCACCCTGGGAGTTAGGTTCGCGGTACACAATGGAGTGATCGTAGTTGCCATCAAAACTTTTCACGTAGTAAACAGCTTTGAGTTCTTTGAAGGCTACACGCCGCGTTTTGCCCAGTGGCTGCCCCTTCTTATCCACCAAGTCCAGATGAAAGCTGTCGCTCTTCACATTCAACGCGAAGCAGACCCCGTAGAGGGTATCTCCCTCCAGCATTCGCACGACAAGACGTTGCCGCTCCGGGCGCGCCAATTGGGCCTGATGCTTCTTCTTGCGATCCATTTCATCCTGAAACGGCTTGAAGTGGGTCTTGCAGAACAACTTCCCCGCATGTTCTTTGATGCATTCGTCGCACCCGAGATCGCCACAGACGCTACAGTAGCCGACCACATCATTCGCAGAATGTTCGGAACATTGCATTGTTCACTCCTGACAACGCACGCGGCAAAATGACGTTTGGCTTTTCCCCGTTGCCCAAGCCGTTACATCTGACCATACTCCGCCACGTGCGGTCCACAGTACATACACAGACCTCTTTCCAAGCTCCATTCTAGGCTAAAGTGTAAAATAATACAAGTCCCTAAAAACAACGAATAGTACTAAAGGTAGCAAGCGCCGTCGCTGGGATGGGCCTGAAACGCAGACGCGGCACCGTGGTGGTCCAGAAAGTCCCCATAATATCGCTCTCGCACGGCATCCAGGATAGATTTAACTTGCGTAACCGGGGCGAAAGCAACCACGGCACCGCCGAAGCCGGCCCCCGTAAGCCGCGCACCCAAGCTACCGGCCTCATTGAGGATAGCGCACAGGGTATCGAGCTCCGGCGTGCTTATCCCGTAATCTGACGCACAACTTTCGTGGGAGGCATTCATAAGTCGTCCGAAGGTGGTCGAATCGCCTCCCAGCAGGGCATCACGCCCCTCCTCGACACGATAGTATTCCGTAAATACGTGGCGCATACGTGCTTGCAAGGGCAAGCCTTCATTATCACAGGGTATAGCATGGAGCCAATACTCCTGCACCTGCGCCAGGGGCATGTTGAGGAGTTTTGCGATCTCGGCAGGTGTCAGATAGGGTTCTGGAAACACCGTGTCAATGAGTGCTTGTACTTCGGCGCGATTGAAACAAAGCGGTCCGAACCAGAGATCGCCCAGACAATCGATGGAAAACTCTTCTCCGAACTCACGTTTCAGGTGGGCGCTGATGAGGGCGGTAATGAGGTTGCAACTGGCAGGGCCTGCATTATACTTTTCCATCGTATCCCCGGTCTTGCTCGCCTTTACAAGCGAGTCGCAAACAAGCACGGCAACATTCTTTGGCATTGGCACCAGCTCGACTTGAAAGGGAATGAAGTTTATCCGGGTGGCGCAACCGGCTTCGCCATGGAGGATAGCGGTTTGGTCCATGCCGCCGCCCGCCGTTCCTACGTAGTGTTCGGCGTTGGCGAGCACGCCAGCGAATTCCAGGCGCGAGATATCCTCCCCCAACGTGTAGCCCAACGCGGCCAGATAGGCCATGGCAAAACCCACGACCAATGCGGAAGACGAGCTGAGTCCAGCCGAAGGGGGCAAGTCGCTTGATACCAGCACGTCCATACCGGGAAACTCCGTAACGGAGAAATGTTGATTCAGTCCCGATATCGCCGCCTTCGCGTAATTCTCCCAAGCCCCGGCGGGTGACGGGGCAATCGACTCGGAAACCTCGAATGCCGCAGCGGCGAAATCGGTATTCACGTTCGCAATGCGGAGCGTCGGACCGGACGAGGGCGCAAAGGCAAGATAGACCGCCCGATCAATAGCCATGGGAAGCACCGTAAGGCCGTTGTAGTCGAGATGCTCTCCCATCAGGTTGACCCGCCCCGGAACGCGGCAAACAAAAGGCGCTCCCGCCTCGGGGTATAGCATTGAAAACTGTTCTTTCAGACCACTCAAATCCACGCATCTGCTCCTATGCTTTTCGCTCGGCATCCTGCCGACAATGACACCCGTGCCGATTGTAGTTGCCGCCGCACACAAGGTCAACCATCGAACTCAGGGAACCAAAAGCTAAGGCCTGTGTTTAACGGATGTATTCAATACACGGTAGCCCCCTGGGCGCTATCGCAGATAACAAAACCGCTCCGGCAGCGTGGCACCAGGACCAGGTTGCGTGGTAGGTTAAGTGTCCCGACAAACAAGGCAGGAGATAAACTATGAAACTCCCCTATCAACTTTTGATCGCCGCTACCCTCGGCTGCACCCTGGCCCCTTTCGCCCAAGCCGCTCCCGATGGAGCCTCTGGAAAATCAGCAAAAGAGGCCCATGCGGGACGATCCACCCCCGGCCAGCTTTTCAAGGAGGCGGATGCCAATAAGGATGGCAAGGTCAGCCTGGAAGAACTCCACGCAATACGTCCACAGTTTCCGGCGAAGCGTTTTCAACACATGGACAGGAACGGAGACGGATTCCTCGAAGAGCGGGAACTTCCCGCGCCGGGACGGGGTGGAGACGGCAAGTTTTTTGCACGTATGGACAGCAATAAAGACGACAAAATCAGCCTTGCCGAATTCAAAAAACACGCACCAAAAATGGACGAAAAACGCTTTGCAGCCCTGGATAAAAATGGGGATGGCTTCGTGCAGCGGAAGGAATTCCCGCAACGGCCGTCGGACCGCCTTGAACACGCACGGGGAGCCAGAAATCGGCCGGACAGCGGTGCCTACCTGGCTCGGCTGATAGAGAAACACGATACAAACGGCAACAAGGAACTGAGCTTGGCTGAATTGCAGTCCGCGAAGCCGGGATTCCCGGAGTCAACCTTTGCCGCCCTCGACCGTGACAAGAACGGTGTTCTGGACAGCAACGATGCCGTAGCCCCGCAACGTATGGGCCGGGTGGAGGGTAGGCTTGGGAGAGAAGACGGCAAGCGTCGACGAGACGGCTTGCGAAAGGCCGATACCAACAAGGACGGCAAGATCTCCTTCGAGGAGGCGCAAGCCGCCTTCCCAAATATGAAGCGCGAAGGATTCGACCGGCGTGACCGTAATGGCGATGGTTTTCTCAGCCCCGAAGATCGAAAAGCACGGTAAACGGACAAGGCCTCCCTCTATGACTCAAGCGGGGTGGAAACAGCGTCTGTTTCCGCCTCGTCGTCAACATGCTCTCCCTCGCGCCGCAGTTCCAGCAAGCCCAGCTTCTCGGTATAGAGACAGACAGCACCGGCAACCCATACAGGCAAGGTGTTCACCATATGGGCCACGAGAGCGGCCGCCTTCGCCACGTCCCGATCCGTCTCGGGCGCCACCACCAAGAGAGCTCCCACAATACCGAAGTGGAACGTCCCTACAAAGCCCGGCGGGCCAGGAACACTTATGGCCACCGCGAGGAATGCCATCACAATGATTGCGGTATACCAGGGAACATCCAGGGCGAAGGCCTGAACAACGCAAAAGTAGCATAACGTCCCGATGGTCCATGTCACCAAGGACCAAAAGATGGCGCGGCTCATATCCCCCACCGACTTAAAAACATGCATGCCGTCGGCGAATTGGGCCAGCATTCCCTGGAGTTTCTCCGACAACCAGGGCGAAACGCGCCCCACGGTGGCCGAAACAAGGCGGAGCGCCAGGGCCTTGCGGCAATAAAGCGCAACAAAGGCGCTTATTATCCCTGTCACAAGAACGATGGTCGATAGTGTGGTCACACGAATGAGGTCGGGTTCAATCGTCCAGTCGTCGAGGACAATAGCCTCCGTCGGCTGGAATACGGTCGCGGCAAGCAGCATTACCACCACCAGCCCGAAAAGATCGGTGACACGGTCCAAGGCGACAAAGGCAAAACAGCGGCTGAAGGTGAGTCCCGTCAGACGGGCCAATACCACCGCCCGGATAACCTCCCCCACGCGGGCGGGTAGCGTAAAGTTGCCCAGGAAACCGATCTGGGTCGCGCTGAACATGGCCCGGAAGGAAACTGGCTGTGCCGTGCGCACGATGTAGCCCCAGCGTTTAACGCGGGTTAGAAATGTTACAAACACTAATGCTAAGGACAGGGCTACCCACCACCAGTTCGCATTGCGGAGGGCATGGCCTACGGCCTGCCAGTCGGTATCCTTGAAGAGATACCAGAGTAAAAAAGCACCGATTCCGAAACCGAGCAGCACTTGAACTTTCTTCTTCATAAAGGTCCTTTGGGGTTGTAGCCGGGGAGTATAGCACAGCAAACGAGATTCCTCTAAGAAAGGGAAAGAAGGCCAACGCTCACCAACGCTCAGGAGGGCGGGTTTTCTTGCCCGCAGCAAAGAACGCTTTGCGCCAGCCGATACGCGGGGTTCACGAAAAAGTACGAGTGGCCTTTGTTGGCCTCACGCTGCCCTTGTTGCGGACTGGAAAGTCCGCACTCCTACCCAGCGAGAATATTTACGAAAGAAGTTGCGCACTCAAAAATACTGGGCACGACGGGAAGAGGCGCGTTACTTTATTTTTACACCGCCCACGACGCGAACACGACTGGTGGGGGTACGATCACGCTTGCCCTCGACGTCGTTCATCAGGCTGACGGCGCTGGACACAGGCGGCTTCGGTGGTGGTGGTGGTGTCTGAAACAGTTCGTGCGCCGCATCGCCAAGCAGGCTCAACAATTCGAGTTGGCACGCCAAACAAAACTCAGAATCCACCATGGCAAGGTGCTTGCGACAACGAACACACGGCTCCGCGCCCGCAAGGTAATCAATTTCATCGGGTTGCTCGTCCGGCAGAGAGGCCCTGTCCCGCTCGGGGGCTTCGTCGGAGGCGGCTTCGGCTGCCCGGCAGGCATAACACTGGGTTTGGCCGCGTGATGCGTCCATCAGTTTCCCACACGTCTTACACTGTTCCATGGCTACTACTCCCGCCATCGCTCAACAAGGCATCGGCTACCACATCCACCTGCTTGTGGAGATCGTCCAAGGTGCCATCGTTTTCAATCACCCAGCGAGAAAACGCACGCTTGGTCTCGGGATCCACCTGGGCACGAATTCGCTTCCAGGCAAGCTCACGGGTCATATCCCGATGGGTGACAAGTCGTGCCACACGGCTCTCCTCGGGAGAACACACCAAGATCAGACTTTCCAAGCACGGTTCCAACGTCCCATCGTCACCCAGCAGGGCCGCGTCAATGATACACACCGGGCACCCCGACGCTGCCAATTCGGCGCAACGTTGTGCAATAGTCAACGCGATTCGCGGCTGCATTATTTCATTGAGCATCGCGAGCGCCGTTGCGTCTGCGAAGACCAGGGCACCGAGCTTCTCTCTGCTTATTTTACCACAAGACAGAATAGCGTCGCCGAAAGCGTTAACGATAACGTCCACCGCATCGCCGCCCGGTGCGGCGAGGGCATGGCCGATCCTGTCGGCATCGATAATGGAAATTCCGTGGGTTTCAAAACGGCGTGCCGCGCTGGACTTGCCCGCGCCAGTGCCCCCGGTAAGACCTGCTACATGCATTATCTCTATCGACCTCTCCCAGAACATGCGTAAGCATTCACGACCTGTGACATCTTGCCCCTTAAAAAAGAAACCTGCGGGTACCACGGGCCACTATTCGGCACTTCAGAGCCACCTTACACTATTGAAAACGCCGATGCCATGTCGTTGTTGGCAGCCAACACCAATATATTTTCCTCCGTGGAGAAGTTGTGGGTAGCTTCGGGTTCCTGGTGTAGAATTGCCCACCCCCAGCCCCTCCGAGGAGGGGAGCCTTTTCGGGGTCTAATCGGTTGTCCAAATCTAAACCGGAATTCAAACCGTCTGCGCACACCCCGAGCGCAATCGCTCACACTCAAGCATCGGGCCGACGAAGCCAATGAGGAATCCATCGTTTCTTGCTGCTTTCCCCATCGGGGGATGTTTTGGTTTCTTCCAAGCGCAACTCGAAGCTCGACAACGGCGACTTGACCGCCGGATTGATCCGTAAGACCACGCCATC
The DNA here is from genome assembly GCA_024280935.1 of Candidatus Hydrogenedentota bacterium. Taxonomy (GTDB): domain Bacteria; phylum Hydrogenedentota; class Hydrogenedentia; order Hydrogenedentales; family JAEUWI01; genus JAEUWI01. The sequence goes on along the minus strand of JAJRPE010000316.1, from coordinate 12,386 downwards.
GTCACAAACCGACTCGGTCGTAATACGCATCGGGGCGGCACCCTCGGGTAAGTCAAAAGTCCCCGCCACGTTTCCAGGATTCTGGTCCAGGTGAATGCGAATGGAGGTGAGTTCCAAGGGCACATCCATCTCAAATTTTATAGCACAGCGAAATGGTTTCTCCCGTCGAACAAGAACATGTACCCGCCCGAAGCCTCGGGGTGTGATGAGGAAATGCTCCCGGCTTTCCTCATCGTGTCGTCTGTCGGGAGAAACCACGATACACTTCTCCGCAAGGCGCATCTGAACTGCGGGGGATGCGACAAGAAGGTACCAGAGCGCTAGTCGACCAACATGACGCTGGGAGTCAGATGCTGTATCTTGCGGCACAGTAGGGCCAAGTGCGTGCGTCTCACCAGTCAGGTATTCGTCGAGTAGCGGAGCAATTCCTTCGTACACATGTTGAAAAAGTTCTCGGTGGAGTCGGACGCAAGCGTAGGCAACAATGCCGTATATGTTGTCCGCAGTAGACACGGGCTGCGATGTTCCCCCATCATCTCCAGCGGGCCACGAAATAGTGCGAAACCCGCCTGGCCTTACATTGTGCGTTTTCAAGGTTGCCAGAACGCGGGGGAGGCGCGACGAAGCTATGATACTGCCAAGTCCCAAAACATCCGCCATCCACACCGCTGTTAATTGTCCCACGTGACATGCCTGGTTCAGGAGGTGGGCAGAGCCAAGCTCGTAGCGGGCGGCGGGATACAAGGTGTAGTAGCCATGCTCCTCATTCCAGAAGTAGCGGTCGAAATTCTGTGTGGCTAGTTTTCGCGCCTGGCGATACAGGGGCGTAGCAGGCATCCGCCCCATCCTGATCATGGCCTCGCACGCGTGCAGCGCGACCAGCCAGATTCCCGCCGTAATTACGTTCAGTCCAGACGCGAAGCCACCATCCAGTTCAGATTCTTCCCCTTGTATATCGGGAAACCCATCGACGTTTTTGTCCTGGGTAAGCAAAAGGGCCATAATCTGCTGCATGCGCGGCACCAGTTGAGCAATTGCCGAAAGGTTGCCCGTAAAGAGATAGTTGCGATAGGTACATGCAACAAGGTTGGCCCCAGCCTCTACCTGGGCCGCGCCAAGTCCAGCGTATTCGGGCGAACAAAGACGCTCCAGGCCTTCGCTTATTGCGAGCCGCTGGCCATCCTCCGCAATAGCGGCTTGGCTGATGCGTTCCATACTCTCGGTTTCGAGGCGCGGATAAAGCAATAGCAATGCCATGGACCAATTCCAGCGGTCGCGTATGGAATTTACACGGGGATCAGATGCTCCCTGCAAAAGGCCGAATGCACCGTCGCGTCCGTGCAGCGTATTGGTGCTAAGCACGTTTGAATGGGCTACAACGTGCTTGACCAAGTCCTGCGGGAAGCCCGCCGTAGAAAGACGCTGCCGCCAGGCCTCTACCGACGCATGGTAATACGAACCGTTGAGGAGTCCTGTTTTTGCGACGGCTACCGCGTGGGGGTGGGCATTGGTGTAGAAGTTGCCAAGGTCTGCGCCATCAACTTCATAGCGGGCACCGTGCCAACTAACGATAAACTCTACCGTGCGACTTTCTCCGGCTGCAAGTGAAAACTTGGCGCAAAGAGCACCGCATCGCGGCACCGTTGCATCTGCCTGGCTGCTGTTGAAGGTCCCAGTCTTCGCGAGCTGTTCCCAGAATCGGTCTTGGTCGCCAGGCGATTCCGGGTCCCAGACCATTTGTGAGATGTGGGTGTCGTTTTTCCACCGACTCACAACGCAATACTCACCGTCCTCGTTTTGGTCCAACTCACGATGGTCGCTAAACACGAGGGCATTCGGCGGGATTTCCTCTCTGGAAAACACGTTGTCATGCGTCTGGACAACGAGTCCGGTGTCCGCATGAAGACGCCGCTCGTTGTCCCCTCCTTCATTCCCCTTGGCTTGCTCCCAATCTTCCTCGGTGATAAGGAGTTCACGAGAAACCGGGCGTAGCAATTCGGGAGGCTCCGCACCATATTGACCACAGGTATTCTGCCAGTTGAGGACCACCGAGACCTCCAGAGGGGCAGCGGTCTTGTTGGTCACCTGTGCCGCGATGAAGATGAGCGGCAAGGAAGAGGCTTCATAGTCGTAGGGGATAACGGGCGCATAGGCGCCAAAGGCCATCTCAAGCGGTGCGCTGGAATCGATTACGTTGAAGTCAGCCTGGGGATAGAGTCCCCGAAACTGCAACCCACCCGGCGGCAGAAGATAGAGATCCCGCCCATCATCGAGCGGCGTTTGCAGCCGACGAAGATAGATGTCTTCATCGCTGGACGCACGCACGGCAAGAAAGGAATGGCGGGCCAGGGGGATTGCGCGCCCCGCCGTCCGATTGTTATTAATGCTAAGGTTGCGAAAGCGCCCATCGTCGCAAAATTCGAGGCAGCCTGTGCCCAGCCCGCCGAGCGGTACGGCTTGGTATGTCGTCCCAGGTAGAACGTTCAACGCAGTCCTCTCAAACGTGGCGATAGTGATCGAAACAGGAGCACACTTCCTTGAACACTAGCAAGCGACCATTATAGACGCTTTTACGCAAAACCGCAATTGCGGTTTTCCCAAGACTCCGTGTCCGAAAATCCCGCTTAGGGATTTGATCGAAATTATTTTGTCAAGTTTAATTGGAGTGTGCCTAATTCGTCCACCTACTTCCGAAGCAATATCGCCCCGGGTAGGCCGCCCCGAAGGGGCTCAATAGGTTAGCCCAGGGCAACGCCTTGGGTTGTTGGCTGACACAATGAAACGCCCTGAAAGGGCACAACAGGGATGCGAGGGCGTGCTATGATGCCCTTTCAGGGCGAAGGAGGGGGGATGAACCCGATACCCAGAGCGTTGCCCTGGGCTAACCTGTTCAGGCCTTTCAGGCCAAATTCTGAATGCGCCAGGTAGCGTGTGATTGAGAGCGAACAAGCACGACGCTTTCAGGCATCAATGCCTCGCCTCGCTGAGAACTTAGCAACATTAATTTGGTCAGAATCCTTAGTTCTGCGGCGACTTGGTGCGTTCGAGACGTTGTTACTTCGCAGTTTTTCCCGGGTGGCGATTACGTTTCGCGAAATACCTGCGCGCTGAAGCGGTAGAGCTGGCAATCGTCATGCTTCCAGGCATCGGGCGCGGCCCCGGCCTTACGGCATATGCCCTCCAGGAATTGGGGCAGATCCCATCCCTGTTCGCCGGGAACCTGGGGGAGAAGGAGGCCACCGCCTTTCGAACCCGCATGATCCAGATAGAGTCCGTCACGGCCCAGAGATATCTCGCTGATATCGTGGATTGGGATGAAGGGGAGACCGGGTTGCGTTCCGGGGCACAGGGCCGAGATTTCGATCCGTATGGCGGACAGTTCATCGGCGGTCACGGGGGTGAAGCGGGGATCGCGTGCCGCCGCGTTGATGGTGTTGTCGCGAACCGCCTCCGCCAGGGATTCGATATTGCGCGTATGGCCTATGCAGCCTCGGAGTGTGCCGGAGGCGCGCAGGGTCACGAAAGCCCCGTGGCATGCCTGGAGTTCGTCGGTGAGTGGATAGGTATCGAGTGGAAGGCGACGTTGGGATCCCACGAAGGTCGTCAGCGTGTCACGAGCGATCTTGAGCAGGAGCGACTGCTCGGAATCGTTGAGAAAAGGGGCAGGGTCTGTGGTCATTCCTTGCTCCGAGCGCCGGCGTTGGTGAAGGTTATGGGCGCTTTTCGGACTTCATCGTCGGGTGCATCAGGCGTGACTTTCTTGGGAGCGGGTGGCGCAACTGGCGTTTCAGGCCTCCGTTTGTCGGACAGGTAGAAATTCATGGCGGCGTAACTTACGCTTCGGTTTTCGTCGTTGTAGAAGCGCCCGGACATTTCGTGGCCGAGCAGTGTTCCGTAGGCCCGCTTCGGGAGTATTTTCAACAGTACACGGAGGGCATCCAAGCCACATATGGGGACTTTGGATTTCTTGATGAAATCCTCACAGGCTTCGGAGTCATTGAGTGCCAGGCGCTTTAGTCCGGCGCGATCCAGTTGTTCAATCTTGTTGAAGATGTCGGAATTGAAGGGCCGAAAACTGAAATCGTTGCCAAAGTGGGTAAAATCAGTACTCACGACGAGCAGGGTTTCGCCATCAAGGAGTTTTCGCAAGTGGGTTGCGATGGCCTCCGCACGCTTCTCGCTGAAGCGATTATTGCCGCCCACCAGTTTTCCGACCAAAATGGGCACAAGCTCGAAATCGCCCAAACGATCCTGCAGAAAGGGCAAGATGATATCGATGGAGTGCTCGTACTCGTGGAGTGGCTGGCGCTTGCTTTTCGTCAGAAAGCCCCGTTGGAGATGGGCGTAGCGCATGGAACGGGCGCTGAACAGGGCCGAGTAGCACAGTGTTCTAACAGCACGGGCATCCATGGGGACAAGGCCCATGGGTGTGGCATAGGCATCAACGGCGGCAATGGAGCAATTCTCAAATGCCATATTGGCGTGAGATGCGCCCAACACGATCACCCGCTTATACTGGCCTTTGCGGAGGTGCTTGAAGGCTTCTGCAGCAACCCTGCCTGAGATGCCGTAGGGGCCGTGGGGGACGACACACGCTATCAAAGGCTCCGTCGGAGCGGGTGCCTGGGCTTCTTCCAGAAACCGGTGTACGGTTTCCTGGAGTTTTTCAGTAGATTCGGGAAAGAGTTTTCCCGCACTGACGCAAAGATGAACGCCGCCGCTGGTTGCGAAGGCCGAACCGCTCACGAGGAGCAGTGTCATTATGGACACAGTCATTGGGAGTCGCATGGTCGGTGAAGCTCCTACCGGTTGTTCAAGGCACGCAGCTACGCTACGCCACCACGATAACACAGGCGATGGTCCTGTCAATAGTTGCAAGGGAGATATATCTTTCGCTTGTAGCGAGGTGGGCGGAGGCGTATACTGGATTGCGTTGTGGCCGGGTTGCCCTGGCACGGTTTGTTGCCCATGGGTGTTTTCCGGCTTGGACACATGTTTAACCAAGCGGAGGGAATGCTCATGCCCGCAGTAGATCCGGGGAAGGAACGTAATGTTGGGATTGTAGGACACAGTGGCGTCGGGAAGACTATGCTCTTGGAGCATATTCTTCACGATGCCGGTATTACCAAACGGATGGGAAGCATCGAAGACGGCAATACCGTTACGGACTACTTGGAAGAGGAAATAGAGCGAAAGCACAGTATAACGATGAAGTTGTGCCACGTGGAGTGGCGCGACGACCGAATTCATTTTATCGATCACCCTGGATACATCGACTTTCAGGGCGAGATCGCGGCTTCAACCCCCCTCGTCGACGGCTTGGTTATCTTGGTGGATGCCGCTACGGGGGTTCAGGTCGGCACGGATATCGCCTGGAAGTATGCGGAAAAGTATAACGTTCCACGGGCCTTTTTCGTCAACAAGCTTGATCGCGAGCACACCGACTTTCTTTCGGTTGTGGCCGATCTCCGCGAGACCTATGGGAAGCAATGCGTGCCTTTGGTCATTCCCATTGGCAGCGGGGCCAAGCTTGAGCGCGTCGTAAACATCTTTGATGGCGACACCCACGATATCGCTGAGCAAGTCGAAAAGTTGAAAGAGGACATGGCCGATGCCGTCGCGGAAACCGATGATGCCCTCATGGAGAAATATCTGGAAACCGGCGAATTGACACCCGACGAGTTTCACAAGGGGCTTCATGACGGAATCACGGCGGGCAAGATTATGCCCATTATCGCAGGCAGCGTAGGCCAGTGCCTTGGTGTCGATGAACTCTTGGATGTGATCGCCGAGTCCTTTCCCAGTCCACTGGACAGGCACGTGCTTGTTCAGAACGGCGATGCTACACAAAAAGAATTGCTGGTTAGTCGATCAGAACCCTTTCTGGCCCAGGTATTTCGCAACGTGGTTGATCCCTATGTCGGGCACTTAACGTTTTTTCGGGTCCTTACGGGGAAGCTTCACTCCGACAGCGAGTTCTTTAATGTTACGACGGGGACGAAAGAACGCACCGGAAAAATATATCTGCTGAACGGCAAGGAGCAGACACCCGTCGATGAGGTCGGACCCGGTGATTTGGCGGCCGTGACCAAACTCAAACATACTTTTTTCGGGGACACCATAGGTGCGCTTGGCTGCACCTATCAGCTTCCCCCCATTGAGATGCCATCGTCCATGGTGAAACTGGCTATTGTGCCAAAGACTCGGTCTGACGAGGACAAGATTGGCGAGGCGCTACATCGACTTGCGGAAGAAGACCCGACCTTTGCCCACTACCGTGATGATGCCACAGGGGAGCACGTCATCCAGGGTACGGGGGATTTACAGCTTGAAATATTGTTGGCCCGGATGAAGCGTAAACACAACGTGGATGTGGAGACATCGGTGCCCAAGGTCGCCTACCTTGAGACCATCAAGGGCAAGGCCGAGGCGCAGGGCAAGCACAAGAAACAGACCGGTGGCCATGGGCAGTATGGGGATGTCCATCTTCGGCTGAAGCCTCTGGGCCATGGTGCGGGCTATGAGTTCATTGACAGTATCGTTGGTGGTGTGGTTCCCAAGCAGTACATACCCCACATCGACAAGGGCGTGCAGGAGGCTCTCCTGAAGGGTGTTATCTCAGGCCATCGAATGGTTGACGTAAGCGTTGAGTTATTCTTCGGATCATTTCACAACGTGGACTCCTCGGAAATGGCCTTCAAGATAGCGGCCTCCATGGCGGTGCAAAAGGCGGCCAAAGATGCCAGGCCCTATTTGCTGGAGCCGATCATGGAAATTCGGGTGGTTATGCCCGAAGAATACATGGGCGACGTTAACGGTGATTTGAATTCGCGCCGCGGTCGCATCGTCGGAATGGAATCGGCCGGAGCGGGTCGCCAGTGCATACGTGCGCTGGTGCCGGAGTCTGAGATACTTCAGTACTCTACCGAATTGCGCAGTATCACCCATGGACGCGGCAGCTATGAACTATCTCCACACGGCTATGATGAGGTGCCAGATCATGTCGCGAAGGGACTCATCGCGGAATATCAGAAAGCGCGGGCGGAGGGCGGAGGGTAGCCCCGCGTGGTCGCTAAATGTGGCCGACAGCGCATAGACAGCAAGTTTTTCCCCCGCCTGTCCGGTGGGGGAAGCTTTTTTTTCGCAAAATCATACGGGCAAGAAAAAACACGAAACGTGCATTTATTGAATTCGCTCGTGGGAAAACCATGTATCAAAGTTGCGCCCAGGCGATTTTAGATAGAAGTAACACAAAAACTAATAGGATTGTAAATAATTAACCGTTGCCCACATAATGTGGCTAAGTCTTTTGGGAATGGGGACTTGACAGCATTCAGGATTGTCGGGTATCATACATGCGAGTGTACGGGTACGGGTGTAACTTGGAACACCCACAGCGAAGTGACTTGGGAATGTGTGCTTGGGCACAGTATGACGTGGTATGGGGCCACGTGAGGCGTATTCATTGATTTTAGGCTTGGTGTTCTCAATTTCAGGACAAGGCCGATAAGAAGAAAAGTTTGTGGCGAGTGGCAGCCGGACGGTAGCGTCTTGGGCGTGGCCCGGTCACACTAATTTTTGCAGCGTCAACAGGGCTGGGTGCTTTGTTTAGCGATAGTGTCACGTAGGTATAGTAAGCATATGTGCGAAACAAATATTAAACAAGGTTTCCCAGCGACCAAACTCGAGAAAGGGGTTTAAGATGCGAAGGATAGGAATGTGGCTAAGTGTGTTAGCCATAGCAACGTTTGCCGGTAATGCTTCGGCGATCGTTGTGGATGGAAGTTGGTCGGACTGGTTCTCCTATGGAGGTACCAATTTCAACGACTGGGATCAGGCGGCGGCTTCGGGCAGTTTACTTAGCTCGAGCTATCGCTTTATGGATGATCCAGATAATGATGCCTTCGGCGGGCAGCCCTATGACATCGAGCAACTCTTCTATTACTATGACGATGCCGACTCCAACGCCTTGTCTGGTGGGGTTCTGTACATCGGGATGGTAACGGGCTATGATCCCGCCAATACCCTTTACAGCGCGGGGGACATGTTCGTCGACCTGGGTGCAACGGGTAGTTACTCCATCGCGGTTGCTACTGGGACCGTGGATACTTTGGGAAATCCGGATCCGCGTTTTGGATCCGCTTGGATTAATGCTGGATGGGATGAGACGACCGATGGCGTAACCACCATCCTCACCAGTTCCAATCCTTATCGGATTCTCGAAGGTGCCGGTGGCGTTATTGAGTATGGAACGGGGCCTGCCGCTGGACTTACCTCCACGGTTGCCTGGGGCTTGAATCAGGATGCGAGCGGTGCTCGTAATTTCCTCGAGATTGCCATCGACCTTGATGGCACGTTTGAGGAGCAGATTGACAACGGTCTCGGCGACGGTGGCCTTGGACTTCACTGGACTATGCAGTGCGGTAACGATGTTATCAATGTTGTCGATAATGTCCCGCTTGCTCCTGTTCCCGAACCCACCACGATGGTGTTGCTTGGTATGGGTGTTCTCGGTATGGCCTTGCGTGCCCGGCGCCCTGTGTGCTGATTGCGCGTAATAAAGAATGCTAGCTAGCTAAATAAAATAAGAGATATACCTACGAACTTAGAGGGCGGCTTACCCAGTGGTAAGTCGCCCTCGTCGCATTTGAATGGGGCTTGGGGCGGGGCATGATTCAGGCTTCCTGTGATTCCATCAGGGGTTTGGGGTCATTTTAAGGAAATGAGGTTGGCACTTTCGGCACGTGAAAAGACACGACCCCTTATAAGGAAAAGCGACGGGTGCCACCTGCACAGACACGAGGTACGAGTGGCTTTGTGGGTGTGGGCCACCAGGATATGCCGAGGGGCAGAGGGGCACAAGGGATGCTTTTGGGTGTCAAACCAGACACGAGCCTCCCTGCGCGAACCCGCACCCACAAGCTTAGGAATCTGACCAGAATAGTATTACCAAGTTAGCAGTGACACTCGAAAAAACACAAGTCCATTTTTTTCCAACGGACGACCACGGGCATTGGCAATTCGGCCTGAAAGGCCCCAACAGGTTAGCCCGGGGCAACGCCCTGGGTTAGGGTGCCGAAAAACCGACCCGCCCTGAAAGGGCAAATAGCAGGGCCGCAACGGGTGTCCTCTTGATAGACTTTCAATAGCGCCTATGTGTAACCCAATCATACTATGCGGGAAAATTTTCATTGTCGCAGGGAATCCTCTTACGCCCTTTCAGGGCTATTTTATGGTGGACCATTTTACCCAGGGCGTTACCCAGGGCGTTACCCAGGGCGTTACCCAGGGCGTTACCCAGGGCGTTACCCAGGGCGTTACCTAGGGCGTTGCCCTGGGCTAACCTATTGAGTCCCTTCGGGGCGTAGGTTTGCGCATCCGTTTGCTACATCTATATTGCTTCGGAACTTCATGGAAAAGTAAAGCGCACGTCGATCAAAGTTGGAAAAATTATTTCGAGCAGATTCCTAAGGGTTCACCGGGTATCAGAAGGGCGGGTTTTCGTACCCGCCACAGGGCACACGTTAGGCCAGCCAATGCATGTGGGGCATAGAAAAACAGGGGCGGCCTTCGCTGACATAACGCCGCCTTTGTTGCGGACTGGAAAGTCCACACTCCTGCCCGTCAACGCTTACGAATTAGACAAGCTTCGGCACACCATGGTACTATACGCCTCCCTTCGCGCCCGTAGCTCAGCTGGATAGAGTGCTTGCCTCCGGAGCAAGAAGCCACAGGTTCGAATCCTGTCGGGCGCGCCATTTATGACATTCAGGCTCAACGAGTTAGCCAATAACTCGTTGGGCCTTCTTTGTGATCGTTTATGCAGCTATTGGCGGAGCCAACAACGACGTGCCGTGAACGGTTACAAATATTGTTCATGCCGAAAACGACCCACCCCCGGCCCCTCCAAGGAGGGGAGCTTTTCGATACCGTAGACAGCAAGATCTTTCTTGGGGAGAAAGGCAACACGGGCCTTTCGATCTGATATAGTGGTACCCAGCGTTCTGGGATCGAAGCCGAACCTTGTCTGCGCATTTCATCATGGCGATCCAATGTCAGATCCAGATGAGTTCCTCGATACAGACAGAGCCGTTCTGTCTGTCCCATGAACGTGGGGAAGTATCACGGGAGAACGCCATGAAATACGTATTCGCATTGCTGCTTGTTGTCGCCTTGTCTGCATCCGCCGCGCCGCGTGAATCTTTTCCACTGCGCGAGGATGGCTCGGTCCCCCTGTGGACGATAGCCGGTCCACTGCCGAATGGGGTTGTTATGGATCATGGGGATCGCTGTGTGGGGTTCTACCAGGATTTTCTGGAAAAGGACCAAGGGGAAGGCGCTGCGACGCCCGCCGAAGGCGACCTCATTCGCTTTGCCGAGGATGAGTCGGTCACGTGGAAGATGGTATTCAGCGGGGCGTCCGGTCTCCTGGATTACAACAGGGTCTTCGACGTCACGAAAGATGTCCCTGCGGTCGCCTATGCGTTCTGCTGGCTGACAAGCGACGAAGAGCAGGACGTTGTCCTGAAGATTCGAAGTAATGACGGCGTGCGCGCGTGGCTTAACCAGGATAGGGTGCATGATCATCATGTTGGTCGCACCCTTCAATCGGCTGAGGACAGCGTCCCCGTGACCCTCAAGAAGGGCGACAACCGCCTCCTGGTTAAGGTGGATCAGTCCGGGGGAGGCTGGGGCTTGCTGTTGCGGGTCGTGGAATCCGATGGCCGGGCGGCGGCGGGCGTTCAAGCAGCGATTTCCTCGACGGCGCCACTGGACGGAAAGCTCGTCAGCGCCTCCTTCAGCACGACACCGCTCATTCGCAAGACGCCCGATGGGGAACGTCAAGTAATCATTGCCCGAATCACGTCGGGCGGCGTTGAGGGACTCACCTGCCGAATCGACAACAAAGAATGGTCCGAGCCGCATGTGGTGGACATGGGTGATCTCCCGGCAGGCGAACATCGTATCGAGATTTCCGTGCCCGTGATTACCGAGAACAGCCTGGCCCAGATTACGCTCCAAGCGGGTGATGCCACACTCACGTTGCCGGATGTTCCGCTGCCCGCGCCACGCCGCTGGACGGTTAACCTGGTCCAACATGTTCACACGGATATCGGGTACACGCGCCCCCAGACTGAAATTCTCCCCGAGCATCTTCGTTACATCGACTACGCGCTGGACTACTGCGACCTTACGGATGATTATCCAGACGACGCGAAGTTTCGGTGGACCTGCGAAATCACCTGGGCGGTACAGGAGTATCTCAAGCGGCGGCCCGCAGCTCAGGTTGAGCGGCTCAAGCGCCGGATAGCCGAGGGGCGCATTGAGGTCGCGGCCATGTTTCTGAACATGTCGGAGATTGCGACCGAATCGAGCCTGGCGGCATCGCTTATGCCCATTCGGGAGATTCGAGAAAGGCTCGGCGCGCCCATCGAAATTGCCATGCAAAACGACGTGAACGGCATCGGCTGGTGCCTGGTGGACTATTTCGAACCCATCGGCGTGAAGTACCTGATGATGGGCATCAACAAGACCCGTTCCATTTTGCCTTTCGACCGACCCACGCCCTTCTGGTGGGAATCGCCTTCCGGCCGCCGCATACTGGCCTTCCGCGCGGATCACTACCACACGGGAAACATGTGGAGGATCCACGACGGGGATGCCTCCGTTTTTGAGCCGGGCCTCCTGCAATATCTTGACCGGCTTGAAAAACTGGACTACCCCTTCGATATCGTGTCGGTTCAGTACAGCGGGTATCACACGGACAACTCGCCGCCCGCCATGAAGGAGTGCGGTCTTATCCGAGACTGGAACGCCAAGTACGCCTGGCCCAAACTTCGCAGCGCCACGGCAAGCGCCTTCCTGAAAACTATCGAGGAGAATTATTCCGATACCTTGCCTGTCCATCGCCAGGCCTGGCCCGACTGGTGGACGGATGGATTCGGTTCGGCCGCCCGCGAAACAGCCGCGTCTCGCCAGACCCACGTGGCCATGCAGACCAACGAAACCCTGCTGGCCATGGCCTCCCTCTTCGGCACGGAGCTTTCTCCCCAGGTGGGCGAGCGTATCAGGGCCGTGCAGGACAACTTGCTCTTTTATGATGAGCATACATTCGGTGCCTCGCTGAGCATCAGAGATCCGCTTGCCGAGACCACCATGGTGCAATGGGGGGAAAAGGCCTCCTATGTTTGGGACGCGGTCAAAGAGGCGGCGCTTATCCGGGAGGAGGCCCTCGGCGCGCTCCAAGCGCACCTGCCCCGCGTGTCTGTACCGACGATCGCCATATTCAATACGCTGAACTGGGAACGCTCTGGTCTTGTAGAAGTATTTATCGACGACGAAATCCTCCCGCGTGACCGGAACTTTCGCATCATCGACCCGGATGA
>JAJRPE010000315.1 GCA_024280935.1 Candidatus Hydrogenedentota bacterium | reverse complement strand
GTGCCCGTGCCTGGAAAAATGGTAAGCGTTCACGGGGAAGCTCAGGGACTGACAGGCCCCGAACAGCGCAGATTATTTTCGTTAACACGAAATAGTACGTATCCTCTTGGCTCAAGGGCAAGTACGTTAACGGGCGTGGCTGTCCCGACGTTGGTGGAATATCCACAGATTTCTCCGCCAACGCCGGGACAGCCACGGACCTTTGAGTAACCTTGCTTCCACAAGGTTCCGTGATAAAGTCGTACACCGCTGTGCATACCGGAGGTGCTTGGTCCGTGTCAGTCCCTTATGAGTCTGTGAATGCTACGAAAAATGTTTGCCAGGCAAGCATCAGATGATCATCCTATACGAATGTTGAGCGCATCGCGACACGGCTTCACGAATATGAGCCGTCGTTGTTGGGTCGCACGGCATGAACACAGCTCGTCCATAAGCCTGGGTTGACGCTGTCTGTTTCTATTGTACCGCATTGGCGACGATATGGAAGGTGTAGCGTGAGGAGGAGCCATTGGGGCCTGTTACGGAAAGGGAAACGGGGTAGCGCCCAGGGGTGCTGAAGGCATGGACGGTGCGCAGCTCTTTGGATTTCTTTCCATCGCCGAATTCCCACAGTATTTTTTTAATCGCGAACTGCGGGTCGTAGGGGATGGAGAGTCCTGCCGGGAACTGGGGGGAGAGGGTCACGGGTAGTCGGCCCGGCGGGGTTTGGACAATGTCCATTACGTTAAAGGTGCGTTCTTCCCCGGTGCTCACGTTGATATCTTTGTCGATGTTGATGAAACCGACGGGGCCTTCCCCGACGAGAATGTCCGCCATGGAAGCCAGGGTTTCCTCGTACTTGCTGCTGTCGCAATAGGCGAGGACGATGGCATCGGCGAGGGCGAGCTGGGGCACATTTCGGGGGTATCCCAGGTGGACGACGACGACCTGCGCGCCTTTGGCCTTGAGCTCGCGAATGAGTCGGCGCTGTCCAGCGGGCCGACTTGATTCTCCGAAGATACAGATGACCGTCCGTATGCCTCGGATGTGGCTCGTAATCCGCTGTATTTCAAAATCTTGAATCTCGCCGATGTGGCGGGCTGTCGTAATACGCTGCTGGGATATAGGCTTGAAGTGCTTTTCGAGGCCATCGCGAAGTATCTCCACGCCAATCGTTCCCGTTACGCCCACGGGCATGCTTTTGTTTTTTCGCAGGGGCAGTATGTTGCCGGTGTTTTTCACGACGGTGATGGATTTTTGCTCGATAGACTTTATTTTTTGGGCCAGTTTTTTGTTGTACTCCAAGGGCTTTGACTGGCGGGATTTCAGGATTTCATGCGTCTGAATGAGATGTTCAAACTTGTATTCGAGGAGCCGTTTCAGGGCGGCGTTGATTTTCGTTTCACTCAGGCGCTCCTCATTGACTGCGGTTACAATTTTGTCCACCGCGCGCATTTCGCTGTTGGCGGCGCCATTCCACAGAATCATGTCCGCGCCATAGCCCAGGGCGCGAATGGCGGCTTCGGCGGGGTCGATGATGCCGGCCACATCCTGGCTGTCCATGGGGCCCGCCAGGATAATGCCTTCGTAGGCGAATTTACCGCGGAGCATGCCGCCAATCACGATTGGGGAAACACAGGCGGGCATTCCGCTGGGGTCGAGGGTCGGCACGAGGGTGCTGCCCACGTGGATGATGGGGGTTCCGTTTTCGATGGCCTGTTTGTAGGGGGCGAGATCGAGTTCGTCGAGGAGGTTGGGTGGGGTGAGGAGGACGGCGGCGGACTTCTTGTGGCGGTTGGCACCACCGCCGGGGAATCCGAGCGGCACGGTTACGATACCGTGCTCCTGAAAGACCCGCTGCGTGATCTGAAAGGTCTCGCCGATGAAATCCGGGTCACTTCCGAAATTGTAGACGGTGCCCATGGCGGAGTCGAGGGTGGGGGCCATTTCCAGGGAAGGGCCGAGATGGAGGTTGAAGCCCATCAGATTCATGTGCTGGGCGAGGAGTTCAGCCAGCGCCTGGGTGGTGTCGGGATCGTTTGCGGCGGCCAGGGACAGGGGGGACGGTAGTTGAACGAACTCGTTGAGGCCGTTGCGCTCCGCTTTGGTCAGGCGATAGATATTGGCACCGACCCAGAGGGGGATGCCGGAGAATTGCTCGATAGCGCGGAGTCTGGTTACATAGTGCGCGGCATAGGAGGGCTTGAGGATCTTTCGGATAATGACGGCCCCCGGTGTGTACGACTTGAGGTACTCCAGATCTTCGGCAGTGGGCTGGTGGCCGCCCGCCATGGTGACGGCCATGAGTTGGGCGACGCGCTGACGGAGGGTCATGTTCTGAAGCGCTGTTTCCATAGGATCGGCATTGGGGTCGGGCGCGGGGGGCGTATCAGGGGAAGGCGTGTTCGCTGTCGGTGCGGGGCGGTCGATGATGCTGGGGGGGGCGATGTTGGCGTCTTGTGCGGCGACGAGGCACAGAAGTCCGGCCAGGAGCAGTTGCGTCATGGGGTGGTTCCTTGGGAGTGCATGGGGGATTCTATCAGAATGAGGGGGGTGGGCCGAAGTTGCCCATGGTTTGGCTTGGTCAGGCGGGGACTGCCTCGCCCAAGTCCGCTGCGTGGAACGATGCAAGCATCGTGTCCAACGCCACAGCGAAGGTATGCACGGGCACCTCAACAGGCGGGGCTGTCCCCAAAAGGGACGGACGATGCGCCCGCCGCTGTTTTCGCTGATCTCGCCAATGTAGCTTAGCCTTCCAGGCTGAGATAGTGAGTGCGTGGGACGTTAATAATCACGTTGCGTTTGGAATGGAAACCATGGTGTTCCGAAGGTGGGCTGGTAACTGCAATGTTCCGTTTGGGAATTGCGGGCAACTCTCGTCGGGCAGCGGCTTCCTTCTGAGTTTGCGTGGCCCCTGTCTCAGCCTGGAAGGCTAAGCTACGTGAGCGTCCCTGAAATGCGCGAGGGTGGGCTTATTGGGACAAGGTGCCGTTGCTAGTCCTATCGACCGAAGTCAGGAGGGCGGGTTTTCTTACCCGCCAGAAGGCGCACGTCGCGCCAGCCAGTGCGTTTTGGCCTGTGCGTGAGCGCTCAGCCCCAACGGATACACAACATGCTCAGAGAAACAATGTAGCATGGGCGGCCCGCCGGTGTTTTTGAACGACGGGTTGGCCCACAACGTCGCGCGGTTTTGCAACGCGAAAAGCGTCCAGAAGAATGTAGGATAGCCGTCTCGGCTGTCACGACAGACGGTACGTCTGTCAAACTCCGGGGGCTGCGAAGGGTCTTCCATTGAGGCCGTGAACGGCCTGTGACAACCGGGACGGATGTCCTACATTCTACAAACGCTCCCCTCGAAAATAGGCCGACCGTATCCTGCTTGGCCTGGCAGGCGAAGTGGCGGGGACTGCCTCGCCCAAGTCCGCTGCGTGGAACGATGCAAGCATCGTGTCCAACGCCACAGCAAAGGTATGCACGGGCATCTCAACAGGCGGGGCTGTCCCCAAAGGAACGGACGATGCGCCCGCCGCTGTTTTCGCTGATCTCGCGAAGGTAGCCCGCCTCCACCGCCCATTCGCCGTCGAGGGTCTATTCAACTGTCAAAGAACAAAATCAATGCCGCCGTATTTTTATGGGTGGCTGTCCCTATTTCGCAGAACTTTCTAAAGCGGCAGGGCCACAGCCAGAATTTATGGCCCTTGCCCTTCGCCGTCTGAATTTTTCTGTTTTTTCCTTGCCGCCCGTAAAAACTTCAGGATGACTATCAAAAACCAACGGGGGACCACCCACGAGTCTACCGGAAATACAGCCGCGCCTCCAAACGACATACGTATTGCAACGCGAAAAGCGCCATAGGAATGTAGGACAGCCGTCTCGGCTGTCACGACAGACGGTACGTCTGTCAAACTCCCGGGGCTGTGAAGGACCTTCAATTGAGGCCGTGAACGGCCTGTGACAACCGGGACGGATGTCCTACATTCGGATGGACCCGGTGGAGCTGGGTGTGGGCTGGCGTTCTGACAAAACGGCTCTTTTCCCAAAGCCCGCCGGGACGGGTCGTAGACGCGCCGGGGCGGTCATGCAACGTTTATCTGGATTCTCTGTGTACACCAAACCTGATACAATAGCCCTTGGTGCATGTTCAGAGGTTCATCAGGGACCGATGTGGACCGCGCCTGTTATTGAAGCAAGGGTATTGATGGTTCGGGCAGGAGGGCTGAAACAAGTCATGGTTTCGGTGGGTCTGTGGCTGAGGCTGTCCCATCGTTGGCGAAGAAATAAGCGTATTTTCCGCCAACGACGGGACAGCCACGCCCGTTGACGTGCCTGCCGTTGCGCCTGGAGCCTACTTCATATTTTGTGTAAGCAAGCCATAACCCACGCTGTTCGGGGCGTGTCAGTCCCTGGGCTGCCCGTGGCGCGTACCGTTGGTCGTGTGTGGCTGTCTTTTAACGTTTCAGGATCGTAGTCTGCGTATGAGTTTTAAGTCTGTAATTGAGCAATGGCCGGTTGAACGTCTTCAGCCTATGTATCGCGAGGCGACATCCGCCGATGTGGAGTCGGCGTTGGGTAAGGATGATCTGGATCTGATGGATCTGGGGGCGTTGTTGTCGCCTGCGGCACGGTCGTATCTGGAGCCGATGGCGGAAAAGGCGAATCGGCTGACGCGATGGCATTTCGGGCGTACTATATCCCTGTATGCGCCCATGTATATCTCGAATCTCTGTGCGGCGGATTGTGTGTATTGTGGTTTTTCGGTGCGTTCGGGGAATAAGGAAAAGCGGATTACGTTGAAGCCCGATTTGATCCGTCAGGAATGTGAGGCGTTGGCGGGAATGGGCTATGAGAATGTGCTAATCCTGACGGGGGAGGCCCCTAAGGCGGTTACGGTGTCGTATATCGCGGAGGCGATTGCCATTGCGCGGGAATATTTCAATGGGGTGTCGGTGGAGGTGTATGCGGTGGATGAGGCAGATTATCGCCAGTTCGTAGAAGCGGGTCTGGAGGGCGTGACCCTCTACATGGAGACCTATCACCAGCCCACCTATGGGCAGGTCCATCTGGAGGGGGAGAAGTCGGTCTATGATTACCGAATTGATGCGTCGGAGCGGGCGGGGCGGGCGGGGGTTCGTAATTTGAGTATTGGCGCGTTGCTGGGGCTTTACCGGTGGCAGGAGGAGTTGCTCTGGGTGGGCTTGCACGGACGGCATTTGCAGAAGCAGTGCTGGCAGTCATCGCTTTCGGTCTCGTTTCCGCGGTTGCTGCATACGCCCGAGCGTTTCGCGGTGCGTGATTTGGTGCGTGATGCCGATTTGGTTCAGGGCATGTTGGCCCTTCGGCTTTTTCTGCCGGAAGTGGGTTTCAATCTATCGACCCGGGAGGCGGCATCATTTCGGGACAAACTGATTCCGTTGGGGGTGACGGCGATGAGTGCGGGTTCGAGTACGCGGCCCGGTGGCTATGCATCGCGGGGCGTAGAGGTGCTGGAGCAGTTTGAAATTGAGGACCAGCGTTCGCCGGAGGAGGTGGTGCGTGTGATTCGCGCGGCGGGCTATGAGCCGGTATGGAAGAATTTTGATCGCGCTTTTGATCAAGTTTGAAGGGGCTTGGTGTTGATGGTGGGTGCGTGTACAATAGGGCTTGTTGACGGGGTTCGATAGACATTGGGGTAGTCAGGAGCAGGTATCATGGGTGATCAAGGGCAGTTGGTACATTTGCTTCGGCTTCTCGATGACGAATCCCCGGTGGTTCAGGATGAACTGGCCCGTGCCTTTTTTGCGTATGGTCCGTTGCTCATGGTTGATTTGGTGGCCCTGGATGTTTCGCCAGCGGCACTTTCTATGGTTGAGGGCCTTGTTGCTGGCGAGTGTCGCCGGGTTTTGCGTTGCGGGTGGGATGGGTGGCTTGCCGCAGGGGATGCATCGGAGGCGGAACGCCTGGAGAATGCCCTTGGGCTCATTGCAGAATTCCAGAATGGCCCGGACTATGGCGTGTCGTTGTCGGCGCTCCTGGATGGCTTGGCGGAGGAGTACCGGCTGCGGGGTGGCACGGTGGACGAGGAGACCCTTGCGCGGTTTCTGTTTAAGGAAAAGGGCTTGGAGGGGGACCGATCTAATTACTACCACCCGCAAAACAGCAACCTGGTCTACGTGATTGAGGCACGCCGTGGCCTGCCTATCAGCCTGGCGTGCGTGTATATGCTGGTCGGGCATCGGCTGGGTTTCGAGATTGGGGGCTGCAATTGGCCCAATCACTTCTACGCACGGGTGAAACTTCGCTATGAATCGGTTCTTGTGGATTGTTTTAATGGCGGGCGCATGTTGGACCGGGAGTCGTTTTTGAAGTTGCAAGGACCCTCGAAGGAGGCTGCGGGCGCTGTTGTGGACAGGGCCGCCTCCGTAGAAGCGATTGTTGGCCGGGTGCTGGGGAACCTGGTTCGGGCGTATCAGCATGAATCCCACGAGGAAAATTCGCGTCTCATGCTCGTGCTGCTTCAGTCGCTGGAAGGGCGGTTGAAGTTTGAAGTTTGAAGTTTGAAGTTTGAAGGGTGAAGGGTGAAGGGTGAAGGGTTGCTGTGGCTTCAATGAGGGGCTAGCGTAGCGTTTTGGCGTGAGTGACTTCTGGATCGATGAAGCGGGTGCTTGCAAAGCTGTGGTAGGTCCTTCCTTGCACTTGGAGCGTTTCCGTGCCAATAATGCCGGCCTTGAGGAGGCGTGCCAGATTCTGGAGGTAGGCATTTCGTTCCGCATTGCTGAGGGCCTGGAAAGTTTCCTGGAGATTTCGGCTTCCGCTGGAGAGATCCAAGGTGTCCTCGATTGCCGAAGTGACGGATTTTTGCGGACTTCGCCGGGCGGGTTGGGGTGCCCTGGCGGTGGGTTCGGAGAAGGCGTTTGATGAATTTGTTATGGCGGTCGTGGTCACCGGAGCGCTCCTCTATCCGTTAATTTGGTGCTTTGCATATTATCGGCATGATGCCCTCAAAGCTGGATGTTTGCGACATAATTATCAATTTTATCGTATTGCGTTGCATGCGTCGCAAGTTTTCCTTGACTTATCGTATCGTATTGGTGTAGAAGGATTAAGGTAAAAAATAGTATGATAGGGAGAAACGGATCTGAGGCCCTCGGGTTGTCAGATGTTTACTGCATTTTTTGAGACAGACGACGCGTGTGAACGGGGAGTATTTCGCACTGGTTGCGCCCTGTTGAGGCCCGCCAGCGTGATGCGGGCATGCCCCGGTTATTGGCGCGGCGAATTTGATTTAGACCGCTTTGTTGAGTAGGACGCGGTTCCAAAGGAGATGGTAGCTATGCGAGGACATTGGGCTGGAGCGATTACGAGTGGTGCAGCTCCGAAGCCAAGGGGACTTGGACGCAGGGTGGGGGCATTCGTTGCCTCTGGGCTTGCTTTTGCTTTGGTGGTGTCCTGCGTTGGGACGGCGGCGGCGGAACCCCTTGCGGTGGAAGAAGGCGCTATTGGCGGCGTGCTGCGTTCCCTGGAAGCGCCGGGGGCGACGGAAGCCCCAGTGGTGCATCAAACGGACGCGGGATTCATTCGATTTATCGGTGCCCCCCCCGGCGGCACATTTCTGGTGCGCCAGACGGGTGCCAAGTCGGTGAGTCCTTCCAGTGCTGCGTCGGTATTTCTTGGCGACCATGCGGGTGCTTTTGGTGTGGTCAGCGACGCGACGAATTTTCGTGTTGGCCCCGTACTCAGCCACGGTGGCTCAGAGTATGTTCGCCTGAACCAGTACTACGATGACATTCCCGTTTTCGGGGCTCAGGTCGTTGTGCAGGTTAATGACGCGCTTGGTGTTCAGAATGTATTGAGCGACATTATGCGGGACACGCGGGTGTTGGATGACGGATCGCTTGATTTGACTCCGACGCTTACGGGTGCGCAGGCATTGGCAACGGCGATTAATGACCTCGCGGCGGCATCGGCTGACTTTTCCGCCGGGGACTATTCTGGTGTGGGGAGCGCTTCGCTGTTGGTGTTCCGCCCGTCGGTAATTGGGCTGGCGGGTGCAACGCACTTGGTCTGGCGTGTCGAGGTGAAAGCGACCGGCAATACGCCCGTGCATAGCGTTGTGATGGTGGACGCGCACAGCGGTGAGATCGCCCTCCAATATTCGTTGTTGGAGACGGCCTTGAATCGTCAGATTTTCGATGCCGATGGCACGTTTACGGTGCCGGATACTGCGACTCGTGTGGAAGGTGACGGGCCGACCGGAATTGGCGACGTGGACGACATGTACGAGTTTCTGGGCGACACGTATAATTTTTATCTGACCGAGCATAATTACGACAGCTTTGATGACAACGGTAGTCCCTTGGTTGCAACGGTGAATCTTCCGATTGTGAACGCCTTTTGGTCTCCAGTGGACTTGGAAATGACCTTTGGCATAGGGTTTTCTGTGGATGATGTTGTGGCGCATGAGTTGACGCACGGGGTGACGCAGTTCACGTCGGATCTCATCTACTTTGGTTTCTCGGGCGCGATCAATGAGTCTTTCTCTGACATGTGGGGCGAATGGGTTGATCAGACGAATGGCAGTGCCAATGACACGGAAGAGAATCGGTGGATTGTTGGTGAAGATTTGGACCCGAGCATTATTGCGCAGTTTGGACTCGATCCGAGCAACCCTGGGATTCGGAATATGAAAGATCCCACGCTATTTGGGGATCCAGACCGGCTTGGGAGTGATTTTCTGCGTGATGTTGTCTCGTTTGTAGACAACGGCGGTGTTCACAGCAATAGCGGCATCGGTAACAAGCTGTGTTACCTTCTCACCGATGGCGACTCGTTCAATGGGCAGACGATCAATGGCTTCGGTGTGTCGATGGCGGCAGACCTGTTTTTTGGGACCCAGTTTCTTCTGTCTCCGGCTGCGGATTACAACGATCTTTATCTTGCGCTGGGTGCTACGGCCGTGGCTCAGGGGCTGAGTTTTGATGAGCGGTTGAATATTGCGAATGCGGGCAAGGCGGTGGAGATTGTGCCGGACTTCTTGTTTGAGACGGGGCTTCGTGACTTTCGTGCGCTTTCCACAACCGACACGACGGGCAACTCGGTAATTGCGTTGAATTGGACCAATCCCGATGCGGCGCTGTTCAGCGAGGTTTTTCTTCTCCGGAGTGTTTCAGGTTTTCCGACAAACTTGACGGACGGCGAGCAGTTGGCGACCGGAACACTTTCGCAGTATCTGGACCGCGATGTCATTGATGGTGTTACGTATTTCTACAGCGTCATCGTTGATCTGGATTCGGGCTTGCCCCAGGTTGTTTCCTCGCAAGCGACAGCGGGTGAGCTTTCCTCGGGCGCGTTGACGGAGTCGTTTGGTGAAGGTCTTTTGCTCTTCGATGGGTCGAACACCGTGGATCTGGCCTTCAGCCAGTTGGTGTTTACGCCGGTCGGCGCGCCTGTGAGTCCGCTGGGTGGATCGGGCGACGGCAGCGGAAGTTTTAATAACTATGAGGCCACGTTCCATCCGAACGCGTTTTCATTGCCGGTAGCCCGTGAAGACGGCGAAGGGCGCGGGTGGGATGTTACTTCGCCCCAGGATTCCGGTGTGAGTGTAAATCTTGGCGAAAGGACATTCCCATTCTTCGGGCGGGCGTATTCTCAGATCTACGTGGCGGCGAATGGGTATATAAGTTTCCAGCCGGTCAGCTCTTCTGACACGTTGAACTTTCCGAGCTTGGCATCGCATTTTGCGATACCGAGGATTTCGTATTTCTTCGCGGGAACAGCCGATCTATTCGATACGCTGGCCTCCAGTGCCGGGGGTTCGATGTGGGTGCGCTTGCTGGATGATCGCATTGTTGTTACGTACGAAAACATTCCGCAGTTTAATCCGTTTGCTCCAGAAACGGCAGATTCTACGAGCACAATCCAAGTGGAGCTGTTCTACAGCGGCCTGATTCGTTTTACGTATTTGGACGCGGTTGCGACGGCGGCTGTGGTTGGTTTGTCGGATGGCCGGGGCGTGCCGGTTGATCCGTCTACGCTGTTTCCCGATGTGCTAAGCGCGGGTAGCCTGAGCAATTTGTCCGAATTGCCGGATGAGAATGTGTTGTTGCTTATTTCGCCGGTGCCAGCGACGAGGATTTCGGCGGGTGAATTGGCATCGTTTGTTGTTTCTACGATTGCGCCGATGGGCAGTGCGACAACGCCAAGGCTTACGGCGGAGTGGAATGGCCCCGGCGGACTCCGCTTTGCGGACAATGGCGATGGGACCGGGACCTTCAGTTGGCAGACGACGTTGGCCGATGCCGGGACCTATCAGTTGCGTGTGATCGCGAAGGCGGACGGCCAAGTGGCCTACCAGGATATTACGGTTCAGGTTGGCGAGATTCCGCTATTGCCCGAAGCGACCGATTTGGCGCTCTCGGCTTCCGAGCCTGGAGAAGACCCAACGCTGGATCGTGCGGTGCGGACGGAGAGTTCTCTTTCGGCGGTGTATACGTACAGCCATCCTCTCCAGACTGCCGAATTCGGTTTGTATGATGAAGGGGCATCGGTGGTCTATTGGTATCGCAACAATCAAATTGTCACGAGCTTGACGAATCGCCTCCGTGTATCGCCCCAAGCGACGCGGGGCGGTGACACGTGGTATTTTGGTGTGATTCCTGTGAGCCTGCTTGGTCTTTCCGGCCCGATCGTATTTTCGCCGGAAGTTACGATATCTGCGCTTCCAGAGATTGTTTCTGTGACACCTGCCTTTGGTAGTGTGGAAGGCGGTGATGTGGTTCGGATCAAGGGCAATCGCCTGGGAGGTCCCATAGCGGTGACCTTCGGTGGCATCAACGTGTCCAGCATCCAGGCGATTACGGAGGACGAGATCGAGGTGATCACGCCCCTTCATGGTTCTGGCGCGGTGGACGTGGTGGTGAGCACGATTAACGGCGATGGTATCCTTCAGAATGCGTACACCTATCAAGGGGCTGGTGCTTCTGTGGTGGTGACGGATGTGAACAATGACGGTAAGATTGATGCGCTGGATGTCCAGTTGGTCGTGAACGCGGTTCTTGCCGCACAGCAGGCCAAGGCCGGGGATGTCAATCCCGATGCGAACCGGGATGGGCAGGTGAACGCGGTGGATATTCAGGTGGTGGTAAACGGCGCGCTTTTCAGGTAGTAAACGTGCGCACTTTTTCGATGAGTACCAGACCGCCGTGTGAGGTGATTCACACGGCGGTTGTTTTACACAGGCTTCGTTTTGCGGGCCGTAGTGGAGTATGTAATGCCGTTAACCGCGTTGGTGATATTGCTCAGTGGCGCCTTGAGTCCGGTGGGCGAAATTGCCTTCGTTGATGAGGCGGGCACACCGACATCCCGTGTGTGCGTGATTGACCTTGAGGCCGACGTGAAGAGCGTGGTCGGCCCTGGTGATTGGGACGGTGCTCCGCATTGGTCGCCTGACGGGCAATGGTTGGCTTTCGAGACGGGTGGTGGGGATGACCGCAGCATTTATGTGGTTCGTGCTGATGGCGCTGAGGGGCGGGTGCTCGATCTTAATCACGCGTGGAATGTGATGCCGCGTTGGTCGACTGATGGCGCACGCCTTGTGTATGTCGCGGCGACGGGGCGCGGTGGGCTTGGGGGCGTTAACGTCTACGATTTGAATTCGGGCGAGGAACGTGTTTGGGGTGGTGGTCAGCTTGGGCTGTTGAGGCCGGTTTGGATGCCCTACAGTAAGCTTATGCTGGCCTTGGAGCCAGACACGCCGCTTTCTGTTCCTGGCGTGAATATGGAGCGCTTCTTGAGCGAAGCGCGCATGGGCCGGGACAGTATCCAGAACGCTGCGCTTCCAGAGGCTGTGGTGGCGATACAGGTTGTCCCGGGCATGAGGAAAGGCCGTGGCATGGGCATGACGGTGGTTTTGCTGACGGAGAGCGAGGTCTTGCCGTTTCTCGGTTTTGCGGGGCGCAAGCGCAAGGAGGGAGCGGATGTGCTTTGGCAGGTTGAGCCGAACTGGGGGAAGGCGCGGCATGATTTTTCCAGGGTGACCGAGCGTGCTTTCGGTGCGGCTCCGTTGTTGAAGCAAGGAGAAGCAACGCGAATAGCCTATGAGTCGGATGAAGGCGGAGATCGCGAGATATTTGTGTTGGGCAAGAAGGGTATCGCGAATGTTACGAACCATCGTGCGGCTGATTGGAATCCCGTATGGTCGCCGGATGGGAAGCGTATTGCCTTTGAATCTTTTCGCGGCGGGCATCGCGGTGTTTATCGGGTTTATGCGGATACCGCGCTGGTTACTGCGGTCTCGGCGGGGGACGGCGCGTCGTGGTCTCCGACCTGGTCGCCAGACGGTGCTTGGATCGGATTTGTATCCGATCAGGGTGGTGTGGCATCGCTGCACGTTGCCCGGGAATCGGGGGGTGCATCCAGGCGGTATCTGTCCAAAGAAGACAGCGCGAAGGCTTGGCCTGCCTGGCGTCCGGAGCACAAATGATGCTACGCACAATACGCTGTATATCGATGGTGTTTTTTGGGGCGATGCTGTTGCCCGCCGTTGCGGCATCTGGTGCGGATGCGCCCTGGCCTTGCGTGGGGCGACCGGCGATAGTGGCGCCGGGCGGGCAATTTGGCTTGGGGGATATCGTGGAGGGGACGGTGTTCCTCCTCGCGGACGGCACTCGGACTGCGGTGTCCGTGTTGCCGAACGAGGCTGCGATGCTTGAGGGCGTCGGGATAGGAAGCATTCCGGAATCGGTGCCACCGGGGCGCTACGATCTTGTTGTGACTGGGGCGGACGGGGAGTCGGTACGACCAGGGGCGGTACATATAGTAGCCCCGGATTTTGGGAACTATTCAATAGCGTTGGTGCGTGCGGATGGGGTTGGCGCGGTGACTCCAGATGGCCGCATGTTTTCCGATGGATTGATGGAGAAGCTCGCCTTGACGGCCGCCGATCTCGTTTTTGTGGTGGGCACGCTAACGCGTGATGGTAGCGTGACGGGCTATGAATCGGTGCGCCGTCGCTTTTCTGATATCGCCGCGCCGGTTGTCTTTTGCCCGGACCGGGCGGAGCTGTTGCGTGGCGCGTACAGGGAGTTGTTCGGGAATGCTGTTTATCCGATTCGATTTGGGGCGGACGGTTTTCTTTTATTGGGTGCGGGAATCGCCCATGTGGATAGCGGCAATGCGGCGCTAAATGGTTCCGTCTACCGGCATCGACGGGATCTTCGCGCCTGTCGCTGGAGTGTGGGTGTGGCCGGGCGATTTGGTCTGGATTGGTCCGTTCGGAGTCAGCTTACTCTTTTTGTGGACGACCCGCTGGATTATTTGATTGTCGGGGAAGTTCCTGAAGCAATGGGTGAGAAGGTCCCGTGGGGCCGCACTCGTTTTGTCGGTTGGGAGTCGGGGTCGGCGGACCCACTTCAGTTGATAGTTGTGGGCGAATCGGGTATGCGCCCCAGGGGTGACGGGTGAAGTTTGAAGGGTGAAGTTTGAAGGGGGAAGGGGGACACATGTTTCTTGCTGCGGGGATATAGTGTAAGTCATGTGGTGTACTCCATTTGGGGATGTTCCAGTGCCACAGATGATCCCTATAGTTGAGCGACGGATGGACTGAAGCGTGACTGGATGAGCGGGAGAGTGATTAATGGGCCGATGGCAGCGGTGGTTTCGTAAGGGTGCGGCGCGGGGTGTGCGACCGACACCCCAGGCACCGGCGGGGATGTTTAAGACGGTGAGCCGGGTGGCGGACCTGGATTCCTTTGGGGGAAACTGGGGCAGCTATGTGGGGATGCCCAACGACACGCCTTTTTCGATGCTGGAGGTGTACCGGTTTCTTCGGGATGCGATCCCGGATGTGTCGGATGCGATTTGGACGTGGAAACGGCTGTGTCAGACGGGCTACACCGTGGAGTTCACGGGGGCGAGTTCGGCGGTGGCGAAAGCACGGGCGAAGCGTCTGGTGGCGACACTGGATCGGCGGGTGAATTCGGGTGATCGGGGAATGGAGGGGCTGCTGGATATTTTCTATGCCTCCTTGTTTACCTACGGCGCGGCAGCGGTGGAAATCGTGTTGTCGAAGAGCCGGGAATCGATTTGGGATGTGGTGCCGGTGGATGTTTGGACGGTTCGATTCCGGCGTGAGGAAGGGCGGCTTCAGGCCTACCAAGTGGTGAACGGGGAGTCGATCAAACTTCCGATGGAGCGCTTTATTTATGTGGGGCTGGACCGGGACGGAACGAATCCGTATGGGCGGTCGATGCTGCGTTCGATTCCCTTTGTGGTTAAGATTCAGCAGCGGCTGATTGAGGATATGGCGAAGGCAACACATAACGCGGGCTGGAATAAGCTCCATGTGAAGTATGGCGTGGAGGAGCGGGGGCGTGGTGAGAGCGTGGATTCCTATCAGGAGCGGATGCAGGCGAACCTGATGGCGCTTCGGGATAAACTGAGTGGTCTGGAGACGGACCAGAATGTGGTGACCTATGACAACGTGGATATCTCGTTGTTGCGGGGGGACCAGCAGTCGCAGGTCTTTTATGACAACCACAAGGCGATTGAGGAGCAGGTGATTACGGGGATGCACCTCATGCCGATCCTGTTGGGCCGGAATTATGGGACGACGGAGACCTATGGCACGGCGCAGTTTGAGATCATCAACCGGCAGGTGGAGGGGATTAATCGAAGTGTTCAGCGGATGCTGGAGCGGCTCTATAATTTTGAGCTGGCGTTGATGTGGGGGGAGGCGGAGGCACGGGTTCGGATGGGGGTGAATCGCACGGTGGATGTCTTGAAGGAGGCCCAGGCCCGGGAGAAAGAGATTGGGAATGCGCTGCGGCTTCGGGAGGCGGGGCTTCTGGATGAGGCAGGGGCGAAGGAAGCGTTGCAGTTGACAGTTGATGGTTAACGGTTGACAGCTTGTGGTGGCTTGGTGTGGTCAGCATCGTTGGTGCTGTTTTGCACGGGCAAGCCTGAGAGCTTGTCCGTGGCACCCTTGAGGTCGGCTTGCAGTTGACGCTTGACAGCTTGTGGTGGGTTTGGAAGATAGTTTTTGAAGGGAGGCTTGGGTGGAATTGGAACCTTTTGTATTTCGACAGGCGGGGCGTTTGGTGGCTTCGCGTGGGCAGGGTGAATTGTCGGAGGATGAGGGTGCGGCGGTGAATCGCTTTGCGCTGCGGGTGTTGACGGCGGATGAGTATGTGACCTTTGCGCTGGACTTGTGCAACAACCAGGTGGACCGTCATTTCAGCCGCTTTCCCGAGGAGGAACTGGCGCGGATCGATGGGCTGGTGCCGGGACGTCCGTTGATGGAGCGCCATGATTTGCGGGGGACCTTGCCCAGGGGGCGTTTTTTCCGTTCGTCGTTGCATCGGGATGGGGAGGTGGTGTCGGTTCGTCCTGAGGTGTATGTGATGCGTACGGCGGAGAACCAGGATTTCATCATGAACATTGAGGGTGGGGTGTACCGGGAGACTTCGATTGGTTTTTCGTTTCGCCTGCCGGAGTGTTCGGTGTGTGGCAAGGATTTGCGGACCTGTGATCATGTTCCGGGCCGAAGCTATGGGGAGGAGACGTGCCACTTCATTATGCGGGATGTCCTGGAGGTGATGGAGGGTTCGGTGGTCTCTTCGGGTTCGCAGGGTACGGGCTTTGTTCGGGGGGAACGGTCGGAGGATGCGGTGGCGGCGCTCTCGCAGGCGCGGGATGATTTTCACCGGCCGATTGCGGTGGGTTCTTGTGCGCTGTGGGCGAGGGAATAGTGAATTTTGAATAGTGAATTTAGAATTGACCAGGGGTTCACCGCACGTGAAAAAGAATGTAGCATAGGCGTCCCGCCTGTGTTTTTAATTTAATTGTAAGCGTTCACGTCTCGCGGGATTCTTGGTCCTTAAAAAACAGCCGACGGGTGCCACGGGTAGGCCTCTCAGGGCTTACCCGTGTTGTTTCTATCGGTAAGGGAGATGAGCCAAATTCAGAGACAACGGTCCTGCACGGGTAAACCCTACCGGGCCTACCCGTGGCACCCGCAGGTTTTTTTGTCAACTATAGTGGCCCGTGCTCTGAACGCTTACGCTTAATTGAGCCAGGCGTTCACCACACGGGCAACTATAGCCAATAAAAAAACCGGTAGCGTGCTATGGAGCGTCAGGGGTTTTGTGGGGAGTGGAATGTGCCGATAGATTTTTTTTGAACCTGTGCTCACCTTGTGTCGGACAGGAATGTCTGACCTCCTGTGGTGGGATTATGAAAGGAGGGGTCATGGAGCGGGAACGGTGTGAGTGTCCCTATGAACCGTTGTATTCGTTGCAGGTGGAGAATGTTCGGGAGGACATTCGGGAAGTGAAAGAGCGGGTGGGACGTTTGGAGAGTACGCTGTCGCGGGGGGTGTTTCTGCTGGTGGCCAACTTGATTGGGGTAACGATTATGTTGGCGCAGCAGTTGCTCGCGAAGTAGGAATTTAGAATTTGGAAGCGTGAAGCGTGAAGCGTGAAGCGTGAAGCGTGACTGGCGAAAGGAAAAGGAATGTTAATTCGCTTGGAGTGTGAACGGGTGGCGGGGGAGCGGGCGGGCCTGGATGTCGGGGAGAGGCGTTTTGTCTTGCATCGGCATCGGGATGAGGCGGGGGCGCATCTGGATCTTCGGCTGGAGCAGGATGGCTATCTGATGGGCTTTCGGGTGGACGGAGCGTCCCTTGGGGAATGTGTCTGGGCTACGGTGAAGACTCCCCATCCTGTTTCGTGGTTGTCGGAGAATGGGGATGCGCATCGGGAAGATGGGGGTACGTATTACTGGGAGTCGGGGGACGCGGACGGGGGTTGTCTGGTACTTTGCGGGGTACGGGATACGGTGCGGGTTTCGGTGACTCCGGTGGAGGATGTGTCGGCGGGGGCGCTGGCAGGGCTTCGGGCTGCGGCGGAGGAACTTGGGGTGGCGCTGGGGGAACTGGCGGGCCTGGCGGAGGATGGTCGTGTGGCGCGGGAGCGTGCCATTGCCCGCTTTTGTGGCTTGGGCCGGGAGCTGGATGGGGATGCGTTTGATGACGGGCTGTGGCGGAAGACGTTGGCCGGGGAGCGGCTGGGGGTGGTGCAGCAGTATCTTCATGGGTTGGAGCTGCGCTTTGACCGGAAGTATCCGCCGACTCCGGTGTCGGTTCCTGCGGCGCTGGAGGAAGCGGGGGATGAGGCGTGTAGCGACAGAGCGATGGGAGTTTTTCGGCAGTTGACGGTTGAGAGTTGACGGCTGGACCGAGTGGCTTGGGGTGTTGATGTGTGACTTGCACGGGTAAGCCCTGAGAGGCCTACCCGTGGCACCCGCAGGTTGTCTTTTAAGGGGCAAGATGTCATGGGTCGTGAACGCTTATGACGGTTGTTGGCGG
The DNA here is from genome assembly GCA_024280935.1 of Candidatus Hydrogenedentota bacterium. Classification (GTDB taxonomy): domain Bacteria; phylum Hydrogenedentota; class Hydrogenedentia; order Hydrogenedentales; family JAEUWI01; genus JAEUWI01. The sequence continues at coordinate 6,777 of JAJRPE010000315.1, read as the reverse complement.
ATCAGGCTGATTGAATGGATCGCAGTGATTTCTTTGGGGGCTGAAAGGCCCGAACTATATGAAAGAGAGGGATGAGTTATGGCTTTTGGGGATACGGGTGGTTCGGTGACGGAGTTGATTATTACGTGTCGTACGCCGGGGAGTGGCGGGGTCGCGATTGGCAAGGGGGATGTCGTGAAGCTGTCGGGTGCGTATACGGTGACGAACGCAACGGACGCGGAGGATGCCATCTTCGGTGAGGCAATGGGGGCAGCGACGGAGAATGATGTGGCGATCCCGGTGAAGGTTCGGGGTATCAGCATTTTTCCGTATACGGGCACGACTCCGCTGGTCAATGGGGTCCAGGGTGTGGTCGCGTCGGCGACGGATGGGTCGGTGAAGGCACCGGCGACGGGCAATGGCCGGGGCATCAATGTGAAGGTGGATACGGCGGCTTCGGTGGTTCATGTATTGATTTAGCACGGTATGTGGGGCAAGTATTCACGGCCCAGGCATCTTGGTCCCTGAAAAACAACCGTCATTCCCACGCAAGTGGGAATCCAGAACACGCCAGGTTCGCCTTGGATTATTTCTGGCTCCCCGCGTTCGCGGGGATGACGCTTGGGCTGGTGGGCAACACTCAACCTGGGGTGTTGAATTGAGAATGGTGAATTGAAGAAACGAGGGAGTATTCAATGGCATATCAAGATACGCAGATGAAGGAGCAGATTCGTTTTCTGGCGCGTCCGCAGGAGGAGTTGCGGCAGGTTCGGGGCCAGGATCTTTATGAGACGTTGGGGAACCTGGGGCTTTCGCATCGGCACTATTTTCGTGCGCTGGATACGACGGTGCAGGATTATTGCGCCCAGGAGTTCGGCATTGATGTGAATCGCATTACGGTGGACCGGTTTTTCCAGTCGGATCCGAATGCGAAGTGGCTGTTTCCTGATGTGGTTCGGGAGGCGGTGCTGACGGGCTTGCAGCGGAAGCCCGTCTATCCCGAGCTTATCATGCACGATGAGCGGGTGGAGGGGACGGCCTATGACGTGCCCTATGTGTTGGAGGACAGCGAGAACGAGGAACTCCGCAGTGTGGCGGAGGGCGCGGCAATTCCCGAGTCGGAGATTATCTATGGTGACCGGATTGTTCGGCTGGACAAGAAGGGCAGGGGGGTGCTGGCCTCCTATGAGGCGGTCCGCCGGATGAGCGTGGACATGCTGCGGGTACACTTGCAGCGTGTGGGCGAGCGTCTGGGACGTAGCCTGGATGCACGACTTGCGACGGTGCTGGCAAGTGGGGATTCGTCGGGTTCGGGGACGGCCCCGGTGACGATGAATACGGCGACGTCGGGTGCTTGGACGTATGGCGACTTGGTGTCGGCCTATATGAAGCTGAGCCAGGAGCACTATTTCACGCCGACCCATATGATTGTGGATAACGCGACGGCGCAGTCGGTCTTGCAGATGTCGGAGATCGCGGATAGTGCGTTGTTCGACTTTGCGAAGACGGGGAATCTGCCGACGCCGTTCGGGGTGCAGTTGGTGCCGATGGCGGATCAGCCGACGGATACGTTGACGGTGCTGGATGCGGGCTTTGCGGTGCAGAAGCTGACGGAGCAGGATCTGCTGGTGGAGTCGGATAAGCTGATCAACCAGCAGTGGGATCGAACCTATCTTACGGTGGTGACGGATTTCGCCATCACCTATGACAAGGCCCGTGTGGTGATGACGAGTAACTGGGTCTAGGAGGAAGTTTGAAGGGTGAAGTTTGAAGGGTGAAGGGGGTTGGTCTGGAAAGCTCAACCCCCTTTTCCCGCGTGCGTTTGGGCGGTGCAGTCACCCCCTTGTGCCGAGGCTATTTCACTGACGTGCGGGGGATACGGTCCCGCAGGGTTAAGAGGGGAGAGACTATGGCGGTATTTGCTTCGGAGGCGGGGGTTCGTTTGCAGGTGCAGGTGGACGATGTGGCGGTGGTGAGTTCGGAATTGGTGGTGGCGTGTATTTCTGAGGCCCATGAAGGGGTGCTCTCGGATTTGGATGGCGCGGTGGATGTCAATAATCCTCCGACGGGGTTGGTGCAGGGGGAAACCTTGCTTGCGGCGGGGAAAGTGCTTCGTGCGCTGGCTTCGGGGGATGCGGTCGAACAGGTCGAATTGCAGATTGGTGGGCAGCGTATTGGCGCAGGGCAGAAGTTTGCGTCGTTGATGAGCATGGCGCGTCGTTTTGAGAAAGAGGCGGAGGGTGTTCTGGCGGTTTACAGGCCGGTTGTGGGTGTGGTGGTGCCAGGGACGGTGACGGAAACGGTTGAGGTAATTGGCGGTTGACGGTTGACAGCGGAAAAAGGGTGGCAGGAGTACGGACTTTCCAGTCCGTAACAAGGGCAGCGTGATGCAAGCAAAGGCTCTTTGACTTGTAAGCGTTTTCACAGCACCTGCGAAAGAATGTAGCATGGGCGTCCCGCCTGTGTTTTTCACAGCCGAGACGGCTGTGCCACTTTCTTGTTGCCGATGCCTGTGGGTCATGGATAAACACGAGCGGCCTTTGCTGACATAACGCCGCGCTTATTACGGACTGGAAAGTCCGTACTCCTACCCGCCGTGAACGCTTACTTCGATTCCTTGCATCATATTGGGTGCCTCGGTTGACTTGTCATGGGCTTTGTGCCGGGTAAGAAAATCAGGGATGAGCAAAATTTGGAAAGGAGGGTGTGGTGGGCATTACGGTGGGTTCGTATGTGTTTGATGGGCCGACGACCTCGGTCAAGGAGACCTATGCAGCGGTGGGTGGCAAGGAAACGCGGGTCATTGTGCTTACGGGCTTGCTTCGGGGTGCGACAGATCAGGCAGAGTTGGATGCTGGCTTGGACGCTTTTATGGCGGCGGCCTCGGCGGATTCTCCGGTCTATGTTTCGCTGCGGTTGGGTCGTCGGATTCTGGCGCGGCGGGTGGACTTTTCTCGTGAGCTTAGTCGGCGGAGCTTTACGGGTCATTTTGTGTTGACCCTGGAGGCTGATGGGGCGTATGAAGAATCCGAGCTTGTAAATCAGACATCGTGGAGCATTGTACTTTCGGGTGCTACGGTTGGCGTTACGAACAGTGGGAATGCTGTTACGTATCCTGTGGTTACGTTGGAAGCACTGGGCACCATCATTGCCCCTCAGTTGAGTGATGGGCTTCGCACGCTGGCGTATGACGGTCTGATCGAGGCGGGGTCCACCTTGGTGTTTGACGGGGAGTTGGGCAAGGCATGGCTTGATGGGGTGGATATTACGCCGTACACCACGGGGAATTTTCCCGGGTTGGATCCTGGGGGAAATCTGCTGACCTACACCGATGACCCGATGAGCAGCCACTTGATAGACGGGACGGTCGCCTTTCGCGACCGGTGGTGGTGAGTATGGCGTATCGTGTTGATGTTTTTGATCGGAGCGGACTTCGGGTGGGGCGTTTTGATGAGGTTCCCCTGCTGGAGGTCGCGGTCACTGGGCCGGATGGGGACGACCGCATTGAAGGGCTGTTGCCGGTGTCGCTTGCACAATTTGGTGTGGGGTACGGAATTCGTGTGATGGTGGATGGCGTGTTTGTGGCCTCGGCGACCGTGACGGAGGTACGGCCTGCCTGGGGGGATGTGCGGCGACTCATCGTGGATCGCTATGTGAATTTTCAGACGCTCCTTGCCTTTGTGGCAATCCGTGATGGTGGGGAGGCCAATGGGAATGTGGCAGTGCGTTTTGAGAATGAGCGCATTGATGACATGGTTCGCACACTGATTAACAGCGCCTTGGGTCCGGTGCATTATACGGTGGTCCATGGGGCTTATCCTGATGGTGCGCATGGGGAGTATGGAAAGTTTGCGGCGCGGAAGGTGGTTGCTGATCCGTTGCCCGTCGGTGGCATCGACAGCGGCCAGTGGGTGGACAGCAGCCGTATGGATCTGACGGGGGTGGTGGCGAAGGACGGGGACACGATTTCGGGGCTGGTGGTGGACGGCGTGGTCTGGCCGGATTTGCGTCTGATGATGATTGACAGCGAAGAGACAAGCCTGAACAGCCACGCGAAAAAACGCCACCCGGAGACGGCGACGTGGGACAGTGCCCGGTATGACCGAAGTGTCTATAAGCGGAAGGCGGATGCCGCCAAGGCGAAGTTGCAGTCCTATATAGACACGAAGGGCATTGACTATATTGAGCTGAATCCCCACCAGGATGTGGATGGCGTCTATGATGATCGGGTGGATAGCTACGGGCGTTACCTTGGGCTGGTGTACGGCGGCGGCGAGTGTTTTAACGCGGGCCTGGTGGAGGCGGGGCTTGCGGATGTGTATTTGTATGCGGAGGGCCGCTACCACGAACCCAGCCTGGCGTTGAAGGAGTTTTATTCCTATGCGGGGGCGTATGAGGACTCGGTGGAGCCGTGTGTTCAGGTAGTGGGTGCCTTTGAATCCCGAGGGGGTGTGCTGGAGGTAATTGCTGCGTTGGCGGCGATGGGCGATGGCTATGTGTTTCATGTGGACGAGGATCTGGGGGTGCATTTTCGGCGGGGGGACGTTATTGACGAGGTAGTGACGGTTGATCCGGTTCGGGTGGGCGTGGAGCTGGGCCGAGACATGGATGGTCTGGCGAATCTTTTGCGTATTCAGGGGAATCCTCAGGATGGGGTGGTGGACGACTATCACGCGGAGGATGCCAGTATTGATGCGTTGGGGACGGTGTTTCGCTTTTTTCCCTACTATGCGCTGAGTCGTGTGGATGATGCGGTGTTGCTGGGGCAGGGGCTGCTACGCGATTTGGCCTGGCCAACGCGTGTGGGACGGGCCTTGTTTTACCGGGGTGTCGCCCATGTAGGTGTGGGTTCACTGCTGGAATTTCGGGGTGAAGTGTTGCAGGAGCGGGACGGCCCGGTGGCGGCGGGTTGGGCGGATCGTTTTGGCGCACGCTTTGTGGGGCGGGTGCGCCGGGTGGTTCATCGCCTGGCGGGCAAGACGGTGGAGACGCAGTTGGATTTGACCTCGCCCTATCGTTCTGTGGCGGCACCGCTGACGTTTATTATTCGGAGTCAGGACAGTTTGTCGGCCTTCTTTCAGTTTCGGCTGGATGACGGGGTCGTTGGGCTGGATATCGGGTATCACCTTGATTAGTTGAGAGTTGACGGTTGACAGTTGGTGGTTTGGATTTAGAAAGGGGCGTGGATGGCATGGCGGTTAAGGGGCTTTCGTATATCAAGACGAGTTGGGTATTTGAGGAGCGGCCTGTTTCGAGTTCGAAGTTGAATCAGTGGGATGACCGGATTGAGGCGGCGTTGGAAGTGGCGTTTTTTCTGCTGAATCAGGCGTGGGGCGGGGGCAGCGGGGTGCTTCGGGGGATTGGGCTGGGAGAGCTTGGGGTGGCTGCGACAGCACCGGAGAGTTTGGCGGTTTCGGTTGCGCCGGGTTATGCCTTTATCGATGAATTCCCTTTCCGGCTTACGGCGGCGATGAATACGGCAGCGCTTGTTCCGCCGCTTTCACAGGGACGAATTGATTTGGTGCAAGCGGATTTGGCGACCTGGAGTGTGTCGATTAAGGCGGGGGTGGAAGGGGCGACTCCGTCGGCACCGGCGGTGGATAGTGGCGCGATTGCGTTGGCCGAGCTGGTGCTGCGTCCGGGGATGACGTTGATTAAGGATGCGGATGACGGGGTGAATGGCTATGTGGTGGATGTGCGGACGTTCTTGTAGTTGAAGGGTGAATTTAGAATAGTGAATTTAGAATTTGGAATTGAAGGAGAGGGAAAAATGGAGGCATTGCGGAGTATGGGATTTGATTTGGGTGTGACGGTTCTGGGGACGGTTATTGGTGGGCTTTGGACGGCGTTTAAGGCGAGCGACGGGTTTCGGCGTTTGCGGCGTCGGCGTTATCGGAAGGCACTGTTGGCGCTGGAGAGTGGTGTGGAGCGGACCTATCAGGCCTATGTGAAGGCCATCAAGGCAGGGCGTTCGGATGGTCGGTTGACGGAGGAGGAAAAGGCGCGGGCACGGTCCATGGCGCGGATGCGTGCGGTGAAGCTGGCGAAGGCGGAGGGGGTTGATTTGTTGCGGACGATTGGCGCGGACTATGTGGATGTCTGGATTGGTCGGATTATCGGGCGGCGGAAACGAAGTTAGAAGGGTGAAGTTTGAAGGGTGAAGGGTGAAGGCGGGGCCGAGTTCGTCTTGTCTATTGGGATCGCGTCTTGGCGTTGGGTTTGAGTAAGCGTTCACCGCCTAATCGAGGTTCGGAGGCAAAGGGGGCTAGGCATTCCTGCCTGACATAGCACGCACGGCGGGTGTCGAAAACGCACGTAGTGTTTGTGGTGATACATTGATTGTCCAAGACGGCGCATCGTATTTTGTCGCTCGAACTCAACGGGGCTACACATGCTCGTTGTGGGCTTCATGTCCGACGTGCCCCTTGTGTCAGGCAGGAATCCCCAACCCCCTTTGCTGTGAACACTTACAAAAACAACAGCCGGCGGGTGCCACGGGTAGGCCTCTCAGGGCTTACCCGTGTCGTTTCTAGCGATGAGGGAGGCGATTCAAAACCAGAGATAGTGCATCTGCACGGGTAAACCCTACCGGGCCTACCCGTGGCACCCCAAGAAGTCTGTGAACGCGAACTGATTTACAATTAACCATGCGTATCGAAGAACTTGGATAAGCATCTGCAAGAAAAGGGACAGGCGCGCCCGTTAGACGTGCCTGCCGTTGAGCCAAGTGGATGGTTGGGATTCCGCGCAATCGGGAATAATCCACGGTGTTCGGGGCGCGTCAGTCCCTTTTTGATC
>JAJRPE010000314.1 GCA_024280935.1 Candidatus Hydrogenedentota bacterium | reverse complement strand
GCCTTCGCCTTCACCTTCGCCTTCACCTTCACCTTCACCTTCACCTTCACCTTCACCTTCACCTTCACCTTCACCTTCACCTTCACCTTCACCTTCACCTTCACCTTCACCTTCACCTTCACCTTCACCTTCACCTTCACCAGCATCGATATCTATCGTGCCGGGATTTACCAGCGCCTCCAATGCAAAGCCGAAGGGGTCGGAGAGCAGCACGTTTGCCAGCGTAACCATGTACGTATTTGTCTGGGCAGCGGGCAGTACATCCACATCGGGCAGGGCGATGATACCCTCACCAAACTCGTTCTGATTGAATCCAATCAGGAGTACCCGAACCGTCCCGTCAGGTTGCGTTGTGACCGTGATGGTCTTTCCGGCCGCTTCACTGGCGGCACCAACCTGGACGGTGTCGATAGAGAGGGCATCCGTGTCGAAGAGGAGATCAAACTGAATTGCGGCAACTTCGTCTCCCGTTTCCAGGGCAAGCGAGATGGGCAATGAAAGCCGGTCTGACGGCACCGCCGAAGCGCTGTCAACGATGAGCGTAACTGCGGCGGCGGGCAGGGCGGAGAGAAGCAGCAGCATCCACGTTGCGAGCAGAAAAAGGAAAGGCTGTCTCATCGTTTGCCCCCTTTCACGGTGCTTTTCCGTGACCAGGTCATTGCGGCGACAACGCAAAGCAGGGCGACGACCAAGGCATAGTAGGTCCCGTAGGGATTGCCCGGCGGCTTGGGAGACGCGGTGCCCGTCGCCAGGCTGGCTTGAAGTATGCCCGCGTTTTGCTCCAGCACCACGGTGTTGGGCGAAAGGGTGACGGGGACGGAGGATCCGTAGGGATCGCTGAGTATGGCCCCCTCCATCGTGACCGTCGTTGCTGTGAGTAATGGATTGACGGCGCTAAACTGAATCTGCGCAAGAAGCCCCGTGTCCATCGTCGTCCGATTCAAGCCCGCAATAATGACACGGACAACGCCAGGGCGCAGTAGATTGGAGTGGGCCGACTTTTCCGCGTCTTGTGCGGCGTCAGCGGCCAAAACATCGGAGAAGCGCAGGGCCTTGGGGTCAAAGTGCAGGTCAAACTGGAGACTTGCGACAGGCTCGGACAGGTCGGTCTCGATATGGATTGGAACGAGAACCTTCCCCTCGCTTTCTTCGGACGAAGTGGTCTGGAGGCCGAGTGTCGTGCCTTGGGCGATCAAGGGCATCACCCAAATTGCCAGGGAAAGGGCTATGATACTGGAGAGCTTTCTCATGTGCGGCGCCTCCAGGTGCTTCCGGTCAACCAACGAAACACCTTGATATGGAGGGCAGAGAACCCGATGAAAAACATGAGGAAGAGCGCGATGCCCGCGAGCGTGTAGTCGTTGCGTATCTGGGATAGCTGTCGGCCATCGTCCAGCAACGCTACTGCATCCGGCAAAGCCTCATCCATCCCGGTGACGGATGCCCTCGGCGTGGCCAGTGCCAGGCGACGATACTGCGTCGCGGGGCTGGTGAACGGTCGTTCCTCGATCGCTTCGGCAACCGTATCGGCGTTGCGTGCGACCGGTCGGGCTGGGCGCGTGCCATTTGTCGTTGGCTTGCGCGATGCAATTTGGGTGCGCGTGCCGCGTGGGGACGGGCGAGTGGCTACGTTGCGGGAACGTGTGGGAGCGGAAGCCCGAGTATTGTCCGAAACTATCGGAACGCGGTAGGGGGAAATGTTTTGGCGCGTGTTTTCCTGGGCCGTGCGCGGAGAAGCTGCGGTGCTCAGGTCACCGCTGTAGCCAGGTGTCACGGAATCTTGGGTGTCGGTGCTACCTTCGGAAGACAACTCCGCCCCTGCCGTCTGCGTTTCGGTCAATGTCGTATCAGAATCCGTCTCCCCTTCGCTGGCGCTTTCCTCGGTGGATTCGGCGAGGCTGGCTTCCGTCTTCTCGGGAGCCAGGGGCGGATAGGCGTAGTCATTGCTGTAGTCAAGGGGAACCGTGTTCCCGAAAGGGTCCGTGGCCAGCAAGTTTTCGACGGCCAGGCTGTGGGCAGCGGCGTCCGGCGTGCGGGGCCGCAAGATAAGCGTCGCCACATGCCCATCAAAAAGCGTGTTGTCGTTGAAGCCCGTGATGAGGATGCGGCCTTGTCCCGGCGATGCCTCGGAGAGGATCACTTCCTTGCCTGCGTCGTCGGCGGCGGCACCGGACTCGACAGCCTCCAGGGTGTATTGGGTGGCGTCGTAATTCAGGTCAAACTGGACACCCGCCAGGTCTTCATCGCCTTCCCCGGTCAAGATAACCGGAATGCGGAGCAGCGCTTCGTTCGCGGGGGGCGGTTGCAGGCTTACGACCGCCGCCATCGCTACGACGGAACACATCGCGCTGGCGAAGAGCAACAGCACGAAGCTGGCGGCTCCCCACAGCACGGCGCGTGCGGTGTCATGTAATCTGGTTAAAGGATTGTTCATCTCTACCTCGTTCACGTAAACACGAAGCAACCAAATTGGTTCCGTGTAACGAACTACTCACAAAAGCGCTGGGACGGCGGGACAGGGCGTGCGGAATCCGAAATGGACAGGCAAGTCCCATCGGGCTTCGTCGAAGGAAGCCCTCAGGCGAGCGCGGGCGGCCCGTTGGGTGTGAGTAACGCGTGGAGAGATTGCTCCGTGGGAGGGGAGCCAAGTGGCAGGGCAAAATCGAGGAAATTGCGTGTGCTTACGGTGACTTCGGGCCTGTCCAGCAGTGATCGAAGTGCAAAGCTCGTTTCTGATGCCATGGCATCAGAAACCGGGGCAGGGTCATGAAACACGGCCCCAAACAGCGGGGAGGAACCCAGATTCGTTGCCGAATCTTCGGTGTCACTGGCAAGATCAAGGGCCAATTGGAAGCTACAGATATCCAGAATCCCAGAGGCGGGGCTGGAGGGCATCAGCATGGTCGCAATAGCGGACTGGGTTTCGCACACGGTCATGGTCTGCGCATCGTCTGCCGGGCGTGCGAGTTCAAGTCCGAACCCACTGCTCGCATTGGCGATCAGCGCGAAAAGCGCAATCCACGTTGCTGTTCTATGTGTTCCCATGCACAAACCCTCTCAACAAGAGGCTACCATGTATGGTCGCGGTTGTCAATAATCGTGTGTCGTCGCTTGAGTAACCGCAGCATATTGAGCATAATACCGAGGGGCATTGGCTGGTATGTCAGACCTGAAGTCGGTGCATTAAGGGAGCCAAGGCAATGGAAAAAGATCGAACAGTGCAATTGTTGAATATATAAATAGGGACAGCCACTTGTTGTTGACAGGTTCTGCCTGTTGTGCTTCGCATAAATTCGTAGTTATTGAGGTGATTGAAATTAGGGCGATGCCCGAAGGACGGCGACGATGGGCAGGAGGTCGGACATTCCTGTCCGACATAAAGGGCGTGTCGCTCAATCAAACCCGTGTGAAGTTGTGGACCAAGCCCGTCGTTCAAAGACACTGGCGGGACACCCATGCTACGTTGTTCGTGTATCCGTTGTGGGTTGAGCGCTCACACCCAGGCCAACACGCACTGGCTGGTGCAACGTGCGCCTTCTGGCGGGTAAGAAAACCCGCCCTCCTGACTTCGAGTAATATGAAAACGTCAAGTTGGACGACACCGTCCAGTTTGAAATGGCGATTACCTGGTATGCAACGGGGGCGGATTTCGCCGATGCAATGCATTTGTCAGCGTGTAGTCAGGCGGCAATGTACACATTTAACCGTGATTTTTGCAAACAAGCACGTGAGTTGGAAATGACACCAGAGATACAAGTCATTCAGGCTTAGCGGGGGGGAGTGCTCGCTACGGTTTGCCAATATAGCTCATGGAAGAATACACGCCCTCAAACTGCGGCATTTGCGCTTCAGGTCACGGCTTGGTGTTTTCAGGGTGTTTTGATCGGCCCGAGGATGGGTTAAATGTGAGGCTGAGCTCGACGTTAGCATTTTTGATTGCTATAAATTCGATCTGGAGTGTCTCTGACTTATGCCAAGTGATTCCTTTCCAAAAGCGCTCCATTTCCTCCTTGTTCCCAAGGAGCGGCTGCTCCGCCGACATTCCGTTGATCTTCCGTCTTGCACGAAGTTCGGATAGCCGAACCCGGATCCTATCCAGGCTAATTTCGTGAACCTTCGCCCGTCTGCCGTTCTGGCTGAGTCGGTAGAGTGTCGGCGAATTCGATTGCCAAAGGAGCACAATATGGTCCGCGCCAGAATTTCCAAACCGGGGACTTACGGGGGCCATGGCACCGGCCCAGATGTAGGCACGCTGAGTGGGGCGTGAATATCCGGCGAAGGTGTGTAGTGGCTGTTGTTTCAGAGAGAAATTTACGTCGTGAACGTCATGTGCAATCGCGTGTACCGGCGCGGAGGGGTCCGCAAGATGGATGACCTCATTGTGCCAATTGTCTGCGGAGACTGCGACCAGCTTGAACGGCACGCCTCGGTAGCCCGCTTCTTCAGGGGACAGCGTGCGGCCATACAATGTCAGTTCCGGGATTCGGGTGGATGAGTCGGCGAGAACAACGCAACCGTTCAAAATGGGCAATGCCAGCAAGAACGAAATGGCATATACGGTGCGGACCAAAATGTTTGGCCCGTAGAAATGGAATCTCATGTCAGATATCCCCTGCCACATGTCGTCACAATATGGTACAAAAAAAAGCCGGTAGCGCATCGGCACTACCGGCATCGAAACCTCTTGTACTTACGATACCCTACAGCGTCCAGGGTTTCCGATAGTCCGGGTACATCATGTCGGAGGCGACCTGGTTGTCGCTCACCACCTCCGCATCCGGGTCCCAGTTCACCTTCTGCTCGCTGTAGATGGCGGCGTTGCAGAGGTGGCCGACGGAGGCGGAACGGTGGGCCACTTCGGCGGGGGTGATGGTCTCTTCGCGGCTGCGGATGCATTCGAGAAAGTTGGCGATGTGGTTTCGGCTGTAGTAAAGCCGGGTTTCGTCGTCGCCGACCACGTGCTCCAATATTTTCGGGTCGCTGGCTTCCGTCTTGCCACGGGTGACATAGATCCAGCCCTCGTCCCCGATCCACTTGAGGCCGCCGGGATGCTTGCTGCTCACATTCATGACCATGCCATCGGCGTAGGTGCAGTCCACGTCGTACTCTGTGGGCGAATTCCAAATGCCTTTGCGATCTGGAATCACGCCCGTGCCTTCGGCGCTTATCGGACCCGTACGGTCCAGGCCGAGGCCCCAGTGGGCAATGTCGCAATGATGGCCGCACCAGTCCATGATGCGCCCGCCGCCATAGGCCATGTTCCAACGCCAGTTCTTATGGACGCGGGCCGCGCAGTAGGGCGCGACGGGGGCCGGTCCGAGCCAGCGGTCATAGTCGAGGTAGGCCGGGGGCGGCCCAAAGGCGGTCAAGTGGCCTGTCTTGGCATAGTCCGAGTAGCCATCGTGGAGTCCCACTTCGACGCGGTGTACCTTGCCGATGTGGCCATTGATAACGAGTTCCGCCGTGTGGTGAAAGTTTTCCACGGAACGCTGCCAACTGCCGGTTTGCCAGATGCAGTTGTTCTTTTCCAGGGCATCGACCATGGCGCGGCCTTCGGCCCAGGAGTGGGAGAAGGGCTTTTCGCCGTACATATCGAAGCCCTCTTTCGCCGCCGCGATGGCGGGGATGGCGTGCCAGTGATCGGGCAGGGCGAGGCTTACCGCATCAATGTCTTCGCGGTCATACATTTCCTCGAAGTTCTTGTAGGCTTTGCAGTTCTTGTCGTCGTAGGCCGAGTGGACCGTGTTCTGGGCCTTGAGAAGGTGCTGCTCGTCGATATCGCAGACGGCGATGACCCGGCAATTATTGTTGCGAAGGAAGCCATCCAGGTTCCCCGAACCTTGCCAGCCCACGCCGACAGCAACCACATTGATCACATCGGTGGGGCCGGGGTAGGTGCGACCGGTAGTGGTACACGCAGGGAGGAAGAGTGGCGCGGCAGCGGCTGTCGCGGCACCCTTTAAGAAGCCGCGTCGTGTGAAAGTTTTCTTGGTGGTCATGGTATAACCTCGTGGGTTCCCGATTACAGGTTTAATAAGCGGAAAATACTTCGGGCAGTGTAGCGCGTGTTCGGGGATTATTCAAGAGAGGGACGACGGCGGAGCGATTCCGCCATGAGCGATTGTGAGTGTTGGATTTGTTGTTGTTTTTCAAAAAACGGGACCGTGCAGATTCGGATTGGGTATTGGGGAGCCTCTCACACGGGTTGTAGGGCTTGATATAGGGCGCAAGAGGGGCGAATATTTTTACACGGGAGGGCGTTAGCTCGCTAGGTGGGCGTTGCGTAGGGGTAGAAAGCTGGTTACGAACTCTGCTGCGATAAGGTCGGCGCTGGGCAAGGCACCACCCAGCCACTTAACCCATAGCGGGGGTGCCTTGCGCTGCTCCAAGGCGTTAAGGTTGCCAAGACGTGCCAACATCAACACCAGATACCCCAGAGCTGCACGTCCTGCCGAAACTCACTGGATTCCCGCGTTCGCGGGAATGACATCGTTTCCTAACAGGACAGAAATGTAGGATTTGTTCGCCCCTTATGCACTAAATCATAGTTAATCCACCGGCTCTGCCGGTGAGAATTCATCAGGCTCTGCCGTTCCGGCGTTAGTTGTTGGCATTCATACACTGCGCGGTGTGTGCCATGTTGTTTTAGTCCCGTAGGGACGACATATCGTAG
>JAJRPE010000313.1 GCA_024280935.1 Candidatus Hydrogenedentota bacterium | reverse complement strand
GGCGGAGCCCCAAGGCAGTTGCGGTGCTGTGGAGATCCAGGATGTAAGCGAGTTCTTGCAGGGTTCTCCGATTGCTTCGATTCCCGTCAACGCATCGTATTATCAACGAATTCTGGAAGCTGCCCAATCACCCGAAGGCCATAAACGCCCCATGGGATCCATCCTGCTAAACGCGGGACTCATTACCAATCGACAGTTGGAGAATGCCCTCCGTCATCAGCGGGAAGGGCATAAACGTCCCTTGGGTTCTCTCTTGGTTGATTTGGGGTATGCTTCGGACACGGCCATTGCCCAAACCATCGCGGCCCAACTGGCCTTGCCCTTTGTTACGTTGTCTCGGGAGACGGTGAAGCAGGATGCCCTGGACATCGTGCCCCTCCACCTGGCCCGGCGTCACGCCTGCTTTCCCGTCAGCATCAATGACGGTGCGCTGTATATTGCCATGGCCAACCCTCTCGACCTTATTGCCCTGGAAGACTTGCGCCTTGCATCGAGCAAGCATGTTCGGCCCTGCGTCGCTTCCCGCGAAGAGATCACGGAGCACATCAACAGGCACTACGTCGGCTCCCTGTTCTAATCCGCCTTCAGCAGGCCCGCCTTGCGTTTGCGGAGGTTGTCGTAGAACACGAGAGCAACAATCAACACCCCAATCAGTACTTGTTGCCAGGAGGTGTCGATGTTCTCCAAGTTACAGAAGTTTTGAAGAACATACATGATTAGCGCCCCGGCCACCGCAGCGACGGCACCGCCTTCCCCTCCCATGAGACTCGCGCCGCCAATGACGCAAGCAGCGATGGTATGGAGTTCGTACATCTCCGCTGCGGTTGGTGTCCCGATGCCGGTTTTGGCGGCGAGCATCATCCCGCCGAACCCCGCCATGAGTCCACAGAGGGTGTAAGCGCGAAGTAGAACCCCATCAACGGGAATACCCGAAAGGCGCGCCGCCTGTCGGTTCCCGCCCACCGCGTAAATTGACCGGCCAAATCGTGTGAAGGTCAGCATGAGCGCGAAGCCCACGCAAAGCGTAGCGACAATGGCAACCGGGATGCTCCAATGCTTCGTTTCGCTGATCCACGCCAGGCTCTCGGGCAGACCATATATGGAGTTGCCGCCCGAGACAAGCAACGCGAGACCACGGGCAGCCATCATCATCCCCAATGTTGCGATAAAGGGCGGTATCCTTCCCTTAGACACCAACAGCCCATTAATTGCGCCGGAAGCCGCGCCAACGGCACATCCAATCAGAATACCCAAGGGCATGGGCATGCCCGAAACCATGGCATAACTACCCACCACACCGGCCAGTGCTGCAACACTCCCTACCGACAGGTCAATGCCCGCCGTCAAGATAACGAGCAATTGCCCAATGGCAATCACACCAATAATCGAAGCCCGGCCAGCGACCGTTTGCAGGTTACCGCTTGTTCGGAAATTTTCGGAGTACATGGCCAGGCAAATGCACAGCGCCGCCAAAATAAACAGCGGCGAGTGCTTGGCAATAAATTGTTTCATACTTTCCTCTGCGCTTGTTTGTTAATTTAATCCCGAAGGAGTAAAATAGTACGCATTGCAGGGCCATCGCAACGAGCGTAAAGCGTCACGTCATTCTCACGCACGTGGGAATCCAGAACGCGATAGGATCACACCAAGTCACCACTGGTTCCCCGCGTTCGCGGGGATGACGGTCTTTGGTTCCGGTCCGGTCGCGCTATCGCCATTCATGTACCGCTTCCACCAACTCCTTCACATTTTCAAAAGGCGCGTCATTTTCGATTTCAACATAAAAGATACCCCCGCCTTGCGCGTCATGGTACCTTTCGGCATATCTTTTTATGGTTGCATTTATCTCTGCTGGAGAACCTTTCGGAACCAGGTATTGGCGATCTGGATGAATATAGATCGCCACATGGTGTTTCCTGCATTGCTCCAGAAACATCGGATTTGATTCAAGAAGCGTTATCTGGGGCCACAACCCGCTGATGCCCAAGTCAATCAGGTCATCAAGGGTGCCCCCAAGATATCCGCATGAGTGAAAGAAGACCTTTTTTTCGGCCTTTCGGACAGGCCCCATCAAGGTCTCATAATGGGGCTTGAATAGGTGTTGAAACGATGAGGGCGAAATGAGGGGAGCATTCTGGGTGCCCCAGTCATCTCCAAACATAATGACATCAACCCCGGCATCGATCATAGCATGAACGGATTCCAGCCAATATTCGGTTAGCCGCTCCAAGAAACGCAAGAGCGCCGCGTTTTCCGTCAGAATATCCATCAATACTTCGTCCATGGGCCGCAGCGCGTGCAGCTTCTCAAAAATGGATATCCAACCCGAGAAGACAAGGTAGTTCTTACGCTGTTCCGCCAAAGCGGTCCGACCGATCACGGGCAAGGGCGGGAACGAATAGTCTGCGGCTTCCTCCCAGCTCTCGAAGGGATATCTTCTCGGATGACCATGTACGCCGTATATCAGGCACTCCCATTCCGTTCCCCAATCATCGGTGCTGATTTCATGATAGGCACCCTGATCATCGATGGTGCCTTCGGGCGGCGAGGGAATCGTTGTGAAGTTCACCCAATTGTCCGGTGGATATGCGTTGAATAAATCAAGAAGCTTCGTGCCATGGACATGGAGCCCCGCCGGCGATGGATGGTAAACCACGGGAATCTTGTCTGGCGCGTTGAATTCAATAGCATCCAGCATGCGCTGTCGTGACGTACTCAAAAAGCTTTCCTAGCTCAGCGGCAATTCCACAGGCTTGCCGGTTTGCCCGGATAGATCCGCAGCGCAGCAGATTTCATGGGACTTGAATCCATCCGCGATGCTGGTATTGGATTCCACGTCGTTTTCAATGCAGTCAATGAGGTGGGTTGCCACCTCTGAAAAGGCATGGTGGGAAACATCGCCACTGTCGGGCAGAATGGCCGGGACTTCGACCCAGTCGTTCTGTCCCGGATACTTGGTCGTCGACCAAATCTTGTTGTTCTTGATGGTGCCATGGGTTCCCACTAGGTTGATGTTGAACACATAGGGCTGGATGCATTCGATGCAGGAAGCGACTTTTCCGATACGGCCATCGGCGAACTTGAGTATGGTAAGGGTGGTGGGTTCGTATTCGTATTCCTTAAAGACCTCCGCGCCGCCGTAGGTCGAATACTGGGTCACTTCCGCCACCTCGCCGCCCATGAAGCAACGCAGGGCATCAAGGGCGTGGCAGCCTGCGGAGAGCAGGGAACTGACGCCAACGTCTTTCTTCACGTTCCAGCCATACTGGCCGTACCAGGGGCCGATGCCGTGGAAGTAGTCTACCTCTCCCATGTACACCTTGCCGATGGCGTTGTCTTCCAGTTGCTTGCGAATAATCTTGATGAGCGGATTCCATCGCAGCACAAAGCTCACGACGGACTTTACGCCCGCTTCGGCGACAGCATCGCGAATCGCCCGGCCCTGCTCCACGTTGACGGCCATGGCCTTTTCCAGGAGAATGTGCTTGCCCGATTTTGCTGCCGCCACCGCCTGTATCTCATGGACGTTGGGTGGTGTCGCCACGACCACAATGTCAATGCCATCTTGCGCGAGCAGGGCATCCATATCGGTGTACACCTTGCACGTGAGACCCAAGCCATCGGCGAAGGCCTGGCTCCGTCCCTGATCACGCCCGCAGACGGCGCGAACTTTGGAGCGCGGGTCGCTCTGGAATGCTTTTACGTGTTCCCCGGCAACCCATCCAGTTCCCAAAATTCCGACACCTAGCTTCTCCATTGGCCAATCTCCATCCGTTGTGGTTTCGCTTCACTGCGCAAAACCAGAGTGTAACATCCGAAACAGGGACATGGCACCTTGGACGATCCACAGACCCACTTCGTCCCCGAAGTCCACCATGTCCACAGGCCACCACAGAATTCTCCCCGCAACGGACAGGCAACCCCGAATACAAAATAGAGAACGTGCCACCAGTCTTGTGCGAAGAGACTTGGTTGCACGCTCTCGTTGATGCGCCAGGCAGATTCCTACCTGGGAAGGGGCATACCTGATTGGCTGAATCCGAGGGGTGGTGTTCCTAAATGAGGTGGTAGTTGTTGAGCGCGGCGTATGCGACGAACAGTACGCTCAAGAAGGAAAACCAGAAGACTGGTAAGGGACGAGAGTGCGCGCCACAGTGGATACAGACCTTGGCACTGGTGCGCATGGAACCATCACAGGACCGGCATTTGGTGTAGTAAACTTTCATCGTATCAATCCTCCGTATATTGGCCCACGCTGCAAAACCGCCTGCCACTACATAGCAACGCACGTGCCAACACCTTAAATCAAACTGATTTACACCAATAACTAACTGTTGCAAAACGACTTACACCACTTACAGGTACATCGAAACCCATAGAGAATCTGACAGTCTTTTGTCACTATGACAGGATTCGGAGAAATGAACCGTAATAGGGCCACACACAATCAATCTTGCCAAGCATTCACGGCACGAACAACTTCAGGCGGCCAGAACGAAGCCCAGGATGCCAATCCCGCGACGCTGAGTTTCTGCCACCGCCGCACCACTATTCGCAGTATGAACGGCTCGCGCAAATTGACTCCCTCCCGGTAAAATGCTACGCTGATTGGTCCAACTACAACCGGTTGCCTGACTTAACTGTCCATCGAGGAAACTCATGTATCGAGCGTTCTACGGCTTGCGGGAAAAGCCCTTCAATCTGACCCCGGATCCCCGCTTTCTCTATCTGAGTGACAAGCACAAGGAAGCCTTTGCCCATCTCCTCTACGGCATTCAGAGCCGTAGCGGCTTTGTCATGGTCACCGGAGAGATCGGAACCGGCAAGACGACGATCTGCCGGAACCTGCTCAACCAGCTCGATGAGGACACCGAACTCGCCTTTATATTCAATCCCATGCTCAGTCCGCTGGAACTCCTGAAGAAAATCACATCCGAATTTGGGGTGGAATCGAAAGGAGACAACACGCTGGACCTAACCGAGGGGCTGAACCAGTACCTGCTGGAAGCCGCTGCGAAGGGCAAAAATTGCGTCCTGTTAATCGACGAAGCCCAGAATCTCGCACCCCAGGTACTGGAGCAAATCCGTCTCCTTTCCAACCTCGAAACGGAAACAGAGAAGCTCCTCCAGATCGTCCTGATAGGCCAGCCTGAACTGGGAGAAAAGCTGGAACTTCATGAGTTGCGGCAGTTAAACCAACGCATTACGGCCCGGTACCACCTGAAGCCTCTGAGCGAGAAGGAGGTCCTGCAATATATCGCCTATCGGCTTCATGTGGCAGGCGGACGACGCAAGGTTAAATTTGCACGGGCGGCGGTGCGCGCTATCTATAAAATATCAGGCGGCACGCCCCGTGTCGTCAATGCGCTCTGTGACCGCGCGCTCCTCATTGGTTTCACAAAGGAAGTCCACACCCTTACGGCCTCTATCGTCTATCGGGCCCATCGCGAAATACGCGGCGATGATATCTTCGGAAAGAATCGGGTGGGGCGCTCCTTTCGCCAGCTACTTTTCAACCCCATCACGGGGATAGCAGCCGTCCTCCTGGTGGTCATCGCATTCGCAAACTCCCCCGTGCTTCGGGAACGAAGCCAGGGATACCTCGACAGCCTGGCCGCACGCCTGCCGGAAGCCGCGCCACCAGCAGTGGACAAACCGGATCCCGTTGACGCAACGAAGCCGGTTGATACGGCAACACCAACGACCACGCCTCTGGAACACCCTGTCACCACGCCCGAGGCTCCATCTGCGGCTTCTGAACGAGATTCGGCAACACCACCACCGTCTGAACTTCCGAAAGCGAAGCAGCCTTTCCCCGAATCACTCTTTCGCGACAGCGAGGAAAGTGCAACGGCATCGGCGCTGAGCGCGGTGTTGGCGGCTTGGGACAAAACATCGGATGGTGACCTTCCTACTTCGCTGGATGCCGACACCCTGAAAGCCTTTGCCCAGCGCAGCGACCTGGCCATCGAATTCCTGAATCCCGCTATCGATCAAATCCTGGCCCTCGGCCTTCCGGCGATAGTGCAGTTAAAGCGCGATGAACATGTCCGCACCGCCGCGCTCACCGCCGCAAAGGGCGACACGCTGACGCTGGCCTCTGGAGACACAACCTGGACTATGGATCGTAGCGCCTTTCGTGCGCACTACACGGGCGACGCAATTGTCCTTTGGGACGATCCCACACCCAATGCGCCCACCCTCATGCCGGGAAGCAGCAATGGGGAAGTCCGCAAACTACGAGCCACCTTGGCAAAACTTGGTCGCATTCCCTCCACCGGAAATAAAGACCGCTACGATGGTGCGGTCTCGAAGGCCGTGGCGCGTATTCAGGCCGAGACGAGTCTTGACGTGGACGGCATCGCGGGCAAACAGGTGCGCATGGTCCTGCAAAGCTGGTCCAAAACCACCGGCACCCCGTTTCTCGGGAGCCAGCTCGTGCGCATCGATGTGGCGGATACACCACCCCCGGCGGCTGAAACGGCCCCAAAAAGCCCGCCCAATGCCACGCCGAAACCAACGTCTGCTCCCCAGGATGCCTCCGAGATCGTGGCGAAAGCAACCGAAGAACCCGCAGCGGATCAGGGTGAATCTGGCCCCGATACGGAGATCCCGGCGGTAAACCCAAGCAACATTGGGGTAAAGCCAACGACCGCTGGCACAGAGCCTGAAAAAGGTGACGTTTCTCCTTCCCCAGCCACGGCACCCGGCGCACAACTTACGGTGGTGGAGCTTCCCGACCCCGGTTCATCGGCGACGCCCCCGGCTCCAGAAGATCCCGCTGGCTGAGTAAAATACACCTCCAACCCAACGTGAGCACCGTCCACAACCCAAAATCCAAAGACCGTCATCCCCGCATGCCGGGTTTCCACATTCGCGAGAATGACGTTGAGTTGTCTTGTTTTTGTGAAGACCCTCAAGAGAAATCGTCGGGTGCCACGGATAGGCCTTTCAGGGCTTACCCGTGTGGTACCTGCCGATGAGGAAGACGATCCAAGACCAGAGACAGTGCATCTACACGGGTAAACCCTACCGGGCCTACCGTGGCACCCGCAGCGGTGTTTTATGGAGAAGAAGGGCTTGGGTTTAATTGAGGTCATTTGTCCGTTTTTTTATTCAGACGGACCCCATCCGCTCTGACGTATAGCAAGCTGGCACACCGGTGTCTGAAACAGTACAATAGGCGACATGAAATATGTGTCGCCATTGGTCATCGCCGAATCACTCAGGGCACCGGCATGAGTTCGATTCTCGAAGCGCTGAAAAAGCTGGAATCGGAGAAGGATATTCCGCTGCCACTGGAAGCCACCGTTGCGGCAACGCCTGATTTCACCAGCGCCACCCGCTTGCGTGATCATTCCGATCCCGCGACACCATCGCGTACCATGCCCGCGCTTGTGTGGGTTCTGGGCGGCGGTATGTTTACCCTGATGGTGATCGGCGTTGCGGTGCTTTTCATGATGCTCCTGCTACAACGGGAGCACCCATCGCAGACGGGTATCGCTACCTCCGTTGCGGCCATCCCTGTGCCACCGCCCGCCATGCCACCCACGAACACGACAGCAGTGCCGCCCGCTGCCGATGGCGCAACGACAGCGCCCGAAGCAATGGTAGTGACTCCGGTCACACTTCCCAAACCGGCCCAGGAAACGCGCCCCGCACCACCCCCAGCCCCGAAGCCTGCTCCCCGCCCCGTGAAGACGCCAGAAGCCCGCCTTCCGGTAGCCAACACAGAACCGATTCCGGCAGACATTCGGACTCTTCCCATGCTTACCCGAACCGAGCGAACCCAGTATCGGCTGGATGGCGTACAACTCAACATGCTCAATGTGGCGGGTCCCACCCGCCCCATCGGCAATGCCTTTATCAACTTGGAGAAGGTCTTCATCGGCGAGATTCTGCCGGGTTCCAATGCCAAGCTGATCGGCGTAAAGAGCTACGGTATCGCGATTGAAATACAGAGTACGGGGCAGCGCTATTATATTCCGCGCTGATTGATGAACGCGGTTTTTCCGCACACACCACAACAAAATATCTTGGAAGGAACTCGACCATGCGGACCACAGAAATACACCATCACAGCACGCTCTGGCACACCTTGACACGACAAACCTGGGTCCTCGCCGCAGTGGGCATGGCCCTGCTGGCGGGATGCGGCGGCACAACGGATGTTCCCGATCCCAACGGCGAGTCCGAGAAGCAATCGCTAATTACCGATGATTCTGCGGGAAAACAGCTCCGCATCGCCGTAATCCCCAAGGGCTTGTCCCACCAGTTCTGGCTCACCATCAAGGCGGGCGCGGAGGCGGCAGCGAAAGAAGGCGGCGCGAAAATTCTCTGGCAGGGTCCGGCCAAAGAAACCGAAGTCGAGAAGCAAATCAATATTGTCCAGGATATGATCAACAGCAAGGTTGATGCGCTCGTTCTGGCCGCCTGTGACCAACAGGCCCTCATTCCCATGGTCAAGAAGGCAAGGGACGCAGGCATCCCCGTGATCACGATTGACTCCGGGATTGCGTCCAACCTGGCCTTGTCCTTTGTGGCCACCGACAACGTGGCTGGTGCCAAAATGGCGGCCAATACCCTGGCGGAACTCATCGGAAAATCCGGCAAAGTCGGCCTCATCCCCTTCATCAAAGGCGCGGCGACCTCCAACATGCGGGAAGAGGGCTTCCTCGAAGGCATTGCCGCATTCCCGGACATTGAAGTGAGCGCGACCCTCTATTGCCAGAGCGATGTGGCCAAGGCCATGGAAGTCACCCAAGACATGCTGACGCGCGATGCCGACCTGAAAGGCATTTTTGCCACCAACGAGCCGGCGGCCATTGGCGCGGCCCAGGCCATCAAGTCGGCGGGCAAGCAGGATCAAGTCATGGTGGTGGCCTTCGATGCCGCCGAGGAAGAAATAACCGCACTAAAAAGCGGAGCCCTGAAAGCGCTTATCGTCCAAAACCCCTATCGCATGGGCTATCTCGGCGTGGAAGCGGCCCTCCGGTCCATCGCCGGAATGACGATTGAAAAGCGTATCGACACGGGTGTCACCGTCGTCACCATGGACAACTTCAACGATGCCAAAATCCAGAAACTCCTCTATCCGCTAGAGCAAAAAAGGGACTGACGCAAGCGCAGCTAGGTACGAGCGGAGACGGGTCTGTCCCTTTTCTTGCGCAATGCAACCTCAATGCCATGAAATAAGCTACGGGGGTGCCACCCTTACACGGAGGAGAAAGCGGGGGAGTTTAAGGGTGCAGATCATCTGGATAAACGTCACGTCAACAAGAAGGACTGGATAACGTTGCCGACACGCGTTCTCAGCCCAATTGATAATGCTAGAGAGTTTCCGCGAACCCGCACCCGTAAACTTAGCCGGGGACCGGCTGCGTGTGAGGGTGGGACCCTCTACGTGGTTCGTGAATGCTTACGAAAACAGGTAGGTACCGCGTCATGAAAACGATTGCCGAGTTACAGGAAGCCACGCTCCGGGAACGGGCGGAGGAGGAGCAGGTCTACCGCGACTTGCTTTATTTCTATGGCGCGCAGCGTGCGCTCGACAAGCTCGATGCCCTTGCCACCGACTTGGACCCCAAGAACGAAACGGACCTGCTGGTCTTCGAGCTGTTTCAGGGCACGGAAGCCAACGCCCTCGTCCCCCTGCTCAAGGCGGATGCTGATCCATGGGTGCGCTACAGCCTGTTGAAGGCCCTCCTCAAGAACAATGCCTTCGAGCAAGCCATGGGACTCTGGAAAAAATCGTTGCAGTGGCAAAACCCCGATCTCCTGCTGGCGAACACGCTAATCCAGTACGCCCTAATTCAGGGACATTTCGACGAAGCCAACCAGATCTTGCCGAGCTCCCGGAAGCTCGCACCCGATCAACCCGAACTGGATGAATGGCAATCCCAGGTTTCGGCACGCAGCGCGAGCACCCGGGAGCTTCAACTCGATCCCATGCCCTCCCAATCCAAGGTGGCCTTCGTTCTCGCTACGCAAGGGGCAGCGCCTTACCTGGAGCAAACTCTGGGCGGCATTATCGCTCAGAATCACCCCCTGTCGGATGTGGTGATCGTGGATAATGGCGCGATGGATGGGTTGGCCGACCTCCAACAGCAGTATCCCTTTCGCCTCGTCAAGCCAGAGGACGGTGCGCTCCCCGCCGACGTGGAGGCGGACTTCCTCGCCACCGTGCCCCCATCCTCGGCACCTGCCCTGGACTACGTCCAGCAGTTTCTACTGGCCCTGGAAAACGGCCCCGAGAACATCGGTCGGGCTTCGGGACGCATCGAAGATTTCTATCAGGATAGTCCCGGTGATCACTGGCGCGTTATGCGCATGACGGTGGCCATGCCCGAGACACGCTGTGTTGGCCCCGAGGTCCCCGCCTGTGGCGCAAATTTCCGACCACGCGAAGGGAGCGCAGGCTCCACCGATCTCTACCTGCCCGAAGCCGTGGCCTGCGGCCTGCGCCAGGACACCCTCGACAGCGCCATGACCGCCTTCTGGAAAGAACAACTCCCGGCACGGATGGACAAGGGTGATTTCAAGAATGGGACCGCCTTGGTGGGGAGCTTCAACCAACACTTGGAACGCACTATCGGGTTCATCAACGACGATGTCGATGGAGGCCGCAGCAGTCTTGTCTTTCCCGATTTTCTGTTCCTCTTCCACGCCGTCGCCATGGACGCCCAGTTTGCCGTGGCGCAGGGCCTATTCGATGCGGGGACGGCGGCCTATATCCAGCAGCAAGTCATCCAATCCATCAAGGAGCTGGACAGGGAATATAAACGCGACTTGGTCAAAAAAGTGCGGGATGGGCTGAATGAGCACTTGGTTCAAAGCACGGAAGTCCCTGATATGGCACCCGAAGTGACGCAGGCCCTGGACACCTTTGTTAAGGATCTCCACGCGCTTTACAATGGCGTAAACCAGGATTTGTATCTGGCAATCTTTGGTTAGCCTTCGATAGCTCAGTGGACTCAGTGGACGAGGTGGACTCAGTGGACGATACGCCCGGTCCACAGTGTCCACCTCGTCCACTGAGTCCACAACAGCCACAAGTTCCCCCCCGACGGGAGTAGGCCGTACCCATGAAAGACACCACACCCCCCAAAAAAATCAACCTCCGCCGATTCTCCTGGGAAACACTCCTCGTCGGTGTGGTCCTTGGCATCGCCCTCTTCGTCGGCGGCATCTTCGCCATTCTCCTCGGTTCCTACACCTTCTTTCGCAAAGAAGCCGTCACCAAGATGGCCGAACTCAAAGAACTGAAACCCCTCCTCCTCCGTGCCGACTTGGACTGGTCCGTCAAGGATTTGAACGGCGATTCGGTCGATCTGAAGGCCTTCGAAGGCCAGCCCCTCCTCCTCCATTTCTGGAACCCCACCTGCGTCTCCTGCATCGCCGAAATCCCCAGCCTCAACACCCTCTACGACACCTTTCAGGTCCGAGGACTCCTCTTCGCTGGCATCGCCCTCTACGCCGACGACGAACTCGCGGTGGACGTTGCCGACCATGGCATACGCTTCCCCGTCTATTCAGTGGAGAAAGAGAACATCCCCTCCTTCTTCCAACTCAGCGCCACGCCCACCACCTTTATCATTGACCGGGATGGATTCGTGGCCCTGAAGCACGCCGGGGCCGTGGATTGGTCTAGCGGCGATGGGGAAGCGTTTGTGGAAGCACTGCTGTCGAGGCAAGACGACAGCAATCAGGTGCAAGGCGGCACAAGCAGAACCCCTGGGTCAGGCCTGCCCACACAAGACTGAACCCCGAATGAACACGAATTTTCACAAACAGGGTGAAATCAATGGCCTGTGTTTCGATCCCGCCACACTCGAATTTGAATCCAGCGTAAAGCATATTTTGTAAACGTTCACAGCAAAGGGGGTTGGCATTCCTGCCTCAGAACCCAAAGACTGGGTGCAGCCTCGCCTTCTGATGGACTTCGAATTTCTTCGGTGGTCCTGTCGGCCACGAAGCTCACTTTCTGCAAAGCACAGGCTTGAGCGAGGCAGTCCCCGGCTATTTGAAGAGCTGCCCAATGTTCTTGTCGATAAAGACATCGACCAATTTAGCGTTGAAGCGTTCCCCCTGCTCTTCCCTCAGGTGGGCGATGGCATCTTCGTGACTGGCATGGGTGCTGCGGTAATGGCGGGGACTGGTCATGGAACAGTAAACGTCGATAATCTTCATAATAAGGGCCAGACGGGGAATGGCTTTTTTCTCCAGCCGTTCGGGATAGCCTTCCCCATTCCAACATTCGTGGTGGTAACGAACAATATCGGCCACGTCGGCGTGAACACCCTGCTCGGCCAACAGGTCGGCACCCTGGGTCGTGTGGGACTGGAGGAGCAGCCAATCGTCATAGTCGAGGACGGCTTTTTTCATCAACACCTCGTTGCTGAGGAGAATCTTACCCACGTCGTGCAGCAAGGCACCACGTTCGAGAGCGTACTGCTCATCGACGCTGAGTTCCAGCGCCTGGGCAAAGCGGGTGGCATGTTCGCACAGCCGGGCGGAGGAACCGTGAATCAATCCCTCCCGACTATCCACGGCCTCGGCAATAATACGCAGGAGCGCCTCGTTGGCGGATGCCAGCGCCAGAGCTGCCGGTAAGGAATCGGATTCAACGGGGCCAAGCACGGCACCACTGCCAAACGGGACGGCAGCTCCCGGCTTCATGGACACAAGTTGGGCACCAGCCTCGTCAGCCGCCTTTGCCAGTTTCTGGTCCACGTTGGCCTCGCCAACGACTGCAATACGCTTCAGCATTCCGTTCTCCCTGTGTCCTTGAATTACTTCGACTTTGGAGGCCATGGTAACAAGCTGATACGTAAACAGCAACTTGAATTCGCCCGATGGCTGCCGTAGGATCAGACGCGGCGGAACCCATACCCCAATAGGGCCTCTGCTCCTTGGCTATGGGAAAGAGTTTTACCACGAAGCCCCTGAACCGTCGGAGCCTACCCACTACTTTTCCATGAACAATTTGGGACAACCGTTGTCCGCAATAAAATTTTATTCGCCCAAAATTGAAGTAACCAATGGGAATTTGTAGATCATGAGCAAGGAATTATCGAAGGTATTGAAACGCCGCGAAGTTTTGAAGCTGCTGGGCGCATCAACCATTGCGGCTTCGCTTCCCTTACCCATAGTGGCTGCGAAAGAAACCGAAGAGGGGCCAGGCCATCGTGCCGTTCCAGCAAGGGAACGTTTGTTTGCCTATCGCTCCTTCTGGCCTGAATTCGGGGCAATGAAACAATTCCAGGAAGCGGGTGTGGATACCTACTGCATTTTCGCCGCCCATACCAACAACTCGCTGGGTCTTCCCTATTCGCAATACCCTCCCGTTTGGCGCTGGTTTGACAAATACGATTTTGATTCTCTCAACCGACAGTTCGATGATGTCCTCAATATCAATCCGAATGCTGCGTTTATTTGCATGATTGATCTTAACTCTCCAGACTGGCTGCATCGCCAGCTACTCCATCGAAACTATGAGAAGGTTGAAAGTTACAGCATGCTCAGCAGTGCCTGCGCAACCCCTGCGTGGATTAAGGCAACCCTCGCATACTTGGAGGCCACTATTAAGCATATGGAGGCAAGGTATGGTGACCGTATAAAGGCGTATCAGCTTGCCTGCGGAGCGACCGACGAATGGCTTGATATGCAACAAGGCAGTGCCGGACGTGCCAAAACGAAAGCCTGGAAGGCGTGGCTGAAAAAGCACGGCAAGGAAGACGTTCCCATTCCTTCTTTCCAACGGTTGGACCAAGCCTCCTTTGACGATTTAGTCCGGGATCCAGCAACCGAAAAGGATGTGGTAGATTATGCGCATTTCACGGGGGATTTGATTGCTGACGCTGCTTTAGTTTTTGCAGGTAGAACACGAGAACTCATTCCCAAACAACGTCAAATCGGGATGTTTTTTGGCTACATTATGGAACTTGCGCGAAAACGCCTGGTTTGGGCAGGTCATTTGGAGTATGAGCGGCTATTTTCTTCTCCTTCTATCGATTACTTTGCCGGTCCGGGCACCTACACTGATCGCAAGATGGGAGGGGGAAGCGGATTCATGGTACCCAATGGCACGATCACCATGAACGGAAAAGCTTTCCTGCAAGAGATTGACCATCGAACACCAACCTATAACAGGAAATTGGATGACTTTGTCACGATCAACTACATCGAACAGTGGAAAAACCAGCCGGCAACGAACGCCGGCCTGAAACGAGAGTTCTCACTTGCCATCATAAACAATGCTTCACTCTGGTGTTTCGATATGTTCGGCGGCGTTTTTAAGACTTCGGAATCCATGAACGTAATCGCGCAAAGCAAAAAGCTCTGGGCTCAATACACATCCACTTTATTTAAGAGCCGTGCCGAGGTGGCGCTGGTCGTAGATCCCCAGAGTGCGAGATATATCAACGATAGCAATCCCCAAATTTCCCATATCTACCAGGGCACAAGAAACAAGCTGAACCGGCTGGGCGCACCTTATGAGGTTTTCTCCTTTAATGACCTGCCGAAAGTTGACCTGACTTCGTACAAATTGATTATTTTCCCCGGACTCTTTCAGGTAACATCAGAAAAAATGGCGATACTCAAAAAGCACGTCTTCAATAAGGACCGCACGGTGTTCTTTGTTTATGCCCCAGGCATCTGCAATGAGGATAGCCTGGATACGGACAGGGTCAAAGCGTTGACGGGGACGGCGTTCAACACACCGGGGATTAGCAAAGTACAACGCGATACCTGGGTATCTGTGTATGCACCTGATTATGAAACCGTCACACCACAGGTGCTGAAACAGGTAGCAACGGAGGCCGGGGTGACTGTCTATTGCCCGGATGAGATTCCTGTTTATGCAAACGAACGCCTCGTGGCGATTCATATGAAAAAAGGGGGAGAGAAAACAATCACCCTGCCGGGGGCGGTGCATCAGGTTAAGGAACTTTATACGGGTAAAGTTATCCCCGTTGTCAATCAGACATTTTCATATCATTTTTCCAGTCCCGACACCGTGTTGTTTGAAACGACTTAATGCCGAAAAATGAACCCTGTCTTCACGTCGGAAGCACATCGTTAAAACGCCTCTGCCAATGCCTCACAATCTTCCTTAATTATCAGGTACTCCCATGATTTCACTCAATCCAGAGCAGAAGGCGGCGGTCACCGCTGCCGATGGCCCCACCCTTGTGCTGGCCGGCGCGGGCAGTGGCAAGACCCGCGTGATCATTGAGCGGATGGCTTGGCTCGTAGAGGAGCAAGGGGTGGATCCCCGCTTCATTCTGGCGCTCACCTTTACCAACAAGGCCGCCAATGAAATGAAGGAACGCTTGCAGGAGCGCCTTGATGTGGACCGGGTCGCCTCCTGGCTGGGAACCTTTCATAGTTTCGGACTCTTCTTGCTCCGCCGCGAAATGACGGCATTGGGCCGAAAATCGAATTTCACCATTTTCGACAGCGCTGATCAGCTCAGCCTCATGAAGCGCCTGGTCAAGGCTCTGCCAGGCAATCTGGAGAAGGTATCCCCCCGCGATGCCCTCAACTGGATTAGCCGTCTCAAGCAGGAAGTGGAATCGCCCGATTCCGATACGGAACCGGAAGATGAAACGGAAGAGAGCTACCGCCACCTCTGGACGCGCTACCACAAGGCTCTGAAAGCCGCTTCGGCGGTAGATTTTGATGATCTCCTGGTGCTGGTTGTGGAATTGCTCCGCGATCACCCCGAGGTGCGGGAAAAATATCAGCGCCGCTACCGCCACGTGTTGGTCGATGAGTATCAGGATACGAACCGCGCCCAATACCTCATTGCATGCCTCCTCTGCGAAGGGCATGGCAATATCTTTGCCGTTGGGGATGAAGATCAAAGCATCTATTCGTGGCGTGGTGCCGACATACAAAACATACTGGATTTTTCCGGGGACTTCTCCGAGGCTTCCGTGGTGCGTCTGGAAGAGAACTACCGGTGTACCAAGTCTATCCTCGCCGTGGCCAACAATGTGGTAAAGAACAACATCAACCGCTTGGGGAAAACCCTGCGCACGGAAAACCCCACAGGGGATAGCATTGGCTTTTACCGGGCAGAAACCGGCGAAGACGAGGCCCGCTTTGTCCTCGATCACATGATAAAGAAGTCCCATGCGCCGGAACAGGTGGCGGTTCTCTACCGCACCAACAATCAAGCGCGGCTCATCGAAGAGGCCCTGCGCAACAAGGGACTGAACTATGTCGTTGTCGGCGGCATCAAGTTCTACAGCCGCAAAGAGATCAAGGATGTCCTCGCCTACCTGCGCATCCTGGCCAACCCCAATGACGACGAGGCGCTTCGCCGTATCATCAACGTGCCTGCACGGGGCATTGGTGCCACCACACAAAAGCGCCTGGATGAATATGCCCAGGCGCGAAATTGCACCCTCCTCATGGTCTTGCGCGAGATCGAACTCGACGAGACCCTGCCGGGGCGCGCCCGCAAGTCGGCGGCGGAGTTGGTTCATCTCATCGACGATCTGGTCATCGAGGCCAAGGGCGGTGCCCTGGCGCCACTCGTGGAGAAGTTGCTGGAGGAAACGGGCTACCGGGATTTTGTGCAGCAGAGTGACGAAAAAGATTACCGCACCCGTCTTGAAACGCTGGATGAATTCGTCGTTTCCTGCGAAACCCACGACAAGAAAGATACGAAAGGCGGACTCCTTTCTTTTCTGCAAGACTTGTCGCTCCTCTCCGATGTGGACGGGTGGGATGCCCAGGCCCGGCGGTTACGCTGATGACCATTCACAGTGCCAAGGGCTTGGAATTCGATTACGTATACCTGATTGGCCTGGAGGAAGGCCTGCTGCCCTTCGGCGTCGATTTTGACGATGGCCCCGACCTCGAAGAAGAACGGCGTTTGTGTTATGTGGCCATGACCCGCGCACGGAAGGGACTCGTGCTTTCCGCCGCAGAATCCCGTATGCTCTATGGACGCACCCACAATGACCGCAAGATTTCCCGTTTCATCAAGGAGGCGGGATCGGATCGGCTGGAGGGACTCAACGAGAAACGCGCCCCCGCAACAAGGCGCACGGCCTCCCCAGCGAAAGAGGCCGCACCGGCGGGCACCTATAAGGTGGGCACCCGGGTGCGCCATGCAAAGTTCGGTCCGGGCACGGTAATGTATACGGCGGGATCGGGCGCGAAACTGAAAGCAAGAATTCGTTTCAATACGGGGCGCACGGCCATGCTTATGGTGAATGTAGCGCCACTGGAAATTCTAGAAGGAAAAGGCCGCTGATGTTAGAAGACTGTCGCAACGAAATCGACCGTATCGACGGGGAGATAGTCCGGCTCCTGAATGAGCGGGCGGGCTTCGCGCAAAAGATTGGCAACATAAAGAAAGAAGCCAAGGCCCCCATCTACGTGCCTGAGCGTGAAAAAGAAGTGAAGGACAAGCTGACGGCTTTGAATGACGGACCCCTGCCCGATGGAGCGGTCCATGCCATCTATCGGGAAGTCATCAGCGCCATGATAGCCCTGGAGCGACCCATCAGCGTGGCTTTTCTCGGCCCCCGTGACACCTTCAGCCACATGGCGGCTGTCGAAGTATTCGGCGGCTCGGCGAAATACCACCCCTTTCCCTCCTTCGCCGACATTTTCACCGAAGTGGAACGGGGCCGTATTGATTACGGTATTGTGCCCGTCGAAAGCTCCATGGGCGGCTCCGTCAGCGACACACAGGACCGCTTCATCTCTTCTGACCTCAAGATCATCAATGAAATGATGCTCCATATCACCCAGAACTTGCTCTCCAACACCACCCTGGACGGCATCAAGCGTGTCTACTCCAAGGACAATGCCTTACTGCAATGCCGAGGCTGGTTACGCGCCAACGTTCCGACGGCAGAACTCATTGAGACCTCCAGCACCGCAGAAGCCGCACGACGGGCCACCAACGAAGACGGTGCCGCCGCCATTGCAAGCAAAATGGCGGCCAGTACCTACAATCTGAATTTGCTCGCGGAACGCATTGAAGACGCCCCCCATAATTTCACCCGATTTCTGGTATTGGGGCGTCAGATCGTCAAGCCCTCCGGCGACGATAAGACCTCGCTCATGGTTTCCATCAAAGACAAACCGGGGGCGCTATACAGCCTGCTCACCCCCTTTTCAGAGGCCGACATTTCGCTCACCCGCATCGAATCGAGGCCTTCGCAGAAAAAAGCCTGGGAGTACGTTTTTTTTATCGATCTCCTGGGCCATGTGGACGATGATCGCGTTCGTACCGTTTTGGACCATCTGGAGGAGCAGGTCCATTCTCTGAAGGTGCTCGGTTCTTTCCCACGGGCGCGTGCCATTTACTAAGGTGAGCGTTGCACACGTAGGTTTATCTTCTTTATTGATGGCGGTTCTTACGGATTACGGCGCACACACTTTCTCTCGCCCAGCCAGACACAAAAAAACCGCCTACGGTAGCCAGAAAGACTGTGTAGGCGGTTGTAATCGGAATTATCTTAGACGGTGATCTCGGGGAAGCCGAATCCGGTAAGAAGCGGGTTCAGCAGGCCAAGAATGATTCCGCTAACGAAAGCGCTCAAGCTGGCAACAAAACCGTCAGAGATGCCGGTGAAGATGTCATAGAAAATACCTTGGTTCATGTCGTTTCTCCTTGTAACCTAATTTGTTCCACATTACAGTGTCAGCGCCTCCAGAGCGCTTTCACCAGACCTTACCAACATGGGTTGCAAACGTTACAACAACCATACTGATAAAATTACTACACACTACAATCAGCACTATACTGGGCACAATTTTCCTGTGACCACCAGTCCTTGTGGTGTACCTTACATGAATCACACCCGAAAAGTCAACAGGTTTTCACGATTCACAAGAATTGGTGGCCGTTAGAAAAGCTCCAAGGCCAAAAACATCCGCAGTATCTATACTACTACACGGTATTTTCTTGTTTTTTTGAACAAGAAGATACGTTGTAAAAGCTTGTATCACATTGCCAACATTTGGGTTGCAAATTCGGTTTACCACAGAAAAGGGTAAGCATTCGTTTAACCCACACGGGCATCAGAGGCTAGCCTTGTGCTTGAAGTGTTTGTCGGAAGTGTTTGTGTAGGGGGTAGAGGTATATGTTTTT
This sequence comes from Candidatus Hydrogenedentota bacterium, assembly GCA_024280935.1. Lineage (GTDB taxonomy): Bacteria > Hydrogenedentota > Hydrogenedentia > Hydrogenedentales > JAEUWI01 > JAEUWI01. Next base: position 43 of record JAJRPE010000313.1, on the reverse strand, counting down.
GACGGGTGCGGCGTTCTGGTGCTGGCGGTCGAGTTTTCCGCGG
>JAJRPE010000312.1 GCA_024280935.1 Candidatus Hydrogenedentota bacterium | reverse complement strand
TGGCGAAGGACGGATACCTGGACCGAGCAGAGCTGAAACGGCAACTGGACCATCCCGATGCCTTCCAGCACAAAGGTGAGTGGCTTTGGGCCTTGTCGGTGCTTGAATTGTGGTATCGTGTCTATGCGCCGGGCGGCAGCATGGAGCGGCCCGATGTGACGCTGGAAGAATTTGCCCACGCGGAGTAAATCGATTTACACATCAATCTTGTCGGAGGTGCCGCACGATCCCGAGGCACGAGGGTTCGTGCGCTTGGAGCAAAGAGCCGTGATACGTCCAAAGCGACTTAGGTGCATGACGCAACCGGGCCATTCTTTTCCTCAAGGCAGCTCTTGCTCCGCATCAGCGCACGAACCCCTCAGGACTCGCTGGGACTCGCCTTTCGGGGATCGCGCGGCACAGCCTGTCCGTGGTGTCCGTCGGTTATTTCTTGTCAACCAGGTTGCCCGTGTTGTGAATGTTTACAACGATTGATGTTGTGGGGTAAGGGAATAGCATGAAGACAGTCCAATTGGCCCGACGCTTCGTTCGCGAAGACTGGGGTGGTACAGAAACCGTGATCTTTGAGACCAGCAAGCGATTGCTGGGGATGGGTCATGAGACCGAGGTGCTGTGTACCCTGGCCACCGCGAAGACCGACACCGAGACCCTTGACGGCTTGGGTGTCTACCGCTACCCCTATTTCTACCCCTATATCGGCCTCAAAGACGAGGCAAAAAAGGTGTTGGACAAGAAAGGGGGCAGCCCCTTCTCTTTTCAACTGCTGGCGGCCTTGAAGAAGGTTCCCGCGCTGGATTTAATTCATCTCCATGGGGGAAACCGTATTGGCGGTATCGGACGCTACGTGGCTGAAAAACGGGGCATTCCCTATGTGTTGTCTCTCCATGGCGGGGTCTTTGATGTGCCCGCAGAAGAGGCAGCATCGTGGACGGAACCGGCCAAAGGTTCCTTTGAGTGGGGCAAAGTCCTGGGCTGGTGGATTGGTTCGCGTCGTGTGATGACCGATGCCAGCGCCATACTCTGCGTGGGCTACCCGGAGAGTGTGTTAACCCAGGAGCGTCTGCCGGATAACCGGGTGATTTATCTTCCGAACGGTGCCGATACCCAGCGTTTTGCGACGGGGGATGGTCCCGGATTCCGTGCGAAGTATGGGATCCCGCAGGATGCCCGCGTGGTGCTGACGTTGGCCCGTATCGACTCCCAGAAAAATCAGCACTTGCCTGCACGCCTGCTTCCCGGATTGCGCGACATTGATTCCAATACGCACCTGCTCTTTGTGGGCAATGTGACGAATCCGGCCTACCACGAAAAGCTGGTAGCGCTGGTTAAAGCGGCGGACATGGAAGATCATGTGACCATCATCCCTGGAATTCCCTCGGACAGCAGCGAATTGGTGGATGCCTACCATGCCGCCGATGTGTTCCTGCTGCCTTCTATTCACGAACCGTTCGGCATTGTTATCCTGGAGGCGTGGTCGGCGGGTTTGCCGGTGATTGCCAGCCGGATTGGCGGCATACCCCATTTCGTCGATGATGGCCGCGACGGGTTACTCTTTGATACGGGGGAGGACGCTTCCCTGCTGACGGCCTACCGCAGTCTGGTCGAAGATTCGGATCTCCTGTCTCGCTTGGGTGCTGCGGGCCAACAAAAGGCGCGGGAAGAATATGACTGGGATGTGATCGCCCGGAAACTGGTTAAAATTTATGAGGAAGTGATTGATGAAAATACTCTTCACAAATAATCTTCGGGGCTATTACGGCGGTGTGGAACAGGTTATCTTGAACTACACCCGGGGGCTGACACGGCGTGGTCACGAATGTTATTTTGCCTATGGTATTGATGGACGCGATCCCGAAGACTTTTCCAAACCCTTTCTGGATACGTACCAATGTTCTGAGTTCTGCGAGAGTGATGCAGGCCAGCCCTTCGACGACATCCTGGCTGCCGTGAAGCCCGATGTGGTTTTCTTCCACAAAGTTAGCCATTTGCCCAAAGGGCTGGAACACAATCAGACCGTTCGCAAGGTGCGGATGGTCCATGACCACGATTTGTGGTGTCCCAAGGGCACGGGCTATTTCACGCGCAACCGCATGACCTGCCATGTGGCGGCGGGATGGCGCTGTTACCTGGATGGGGCCTTTCTGGAACGTTCCGAAGGCGGCCTTTTCCCGGTGAAGCCGACAAGCATACAGGCCAAGATTCGGGAGATGCGCCGAAACCATTTGTTTGATGCCACCCTCGTGGTGAGTACCTACCTGGAAGATCAACTGGTGATCAATGGCTTTCCCCCCGAGCGGGTTCACATCTGCAACCCGATTCTGGAACATGACGATCCTAACCCGGAACCTGTCCCCGAAGAGCCCAATGTGGTCTATATCGGCTCGTTGATTCGGGGCAAGGGCGTGGATCTCCTGCTGCGGGCTTTGCATCGGGTGAAATGCCCCTTTCACCTGGATATTGTAGGAACCGGTAAAGAAGAAGCTGCGCTCCGTGCCCTGTCCAGCGAGCTGGACCTGGAGGATAAGATCACCTTTGTGGGCTGGGTGGATCACGAGGATGTTCCGAATTACTACCGCAAGTCCAAGGTGATGGCGATACCTTCCTGCTGGCCCGAACCCTTCACCCTCGTGGGGCAGGAATCCATGCGCCACGGACGGCCCGTGGTGGCCTTTGATGTGGGCGGCAATTCCAACTGGTGTGACCACGACCATACGGGTTTTATCATTCCCGAGCAGGATATCGCGGGCTATGCGGCGGCGCTGGAGCGTTTGCTTACGGACACCGAGCTGGCGCAGAAAATGGGTGCCAACGGAACGGCCCGCGTGACGGAACGTTTTTCCTTTGAGAAGTACCTCGACAAGGTGGAAGGCCACCTCAAGGGGGATGGGTGAGCGACGCAGATAAGACCACAAAGAAGCGCCTTACTCTGTGTGTCTTTATCGATGCCCTGGGTTGGGAGATACTCCAACGCCATTCCTTTCTCGACGATGTCCTGGTGGAAAAAGGGCCGCTGGACACTATTTTCGGCTATAGCTCCACCTGTGATCCCACGATCATCACCGGGAAGATGCCTCGGGAGCATGGGCATTTCGCCTTTTTTGCGTATGACCCGAAAAAGTCGCCCTTCGGCTGGTACAGGTATTTTGCGCTGTTGCCCAAATTTCTGATGGAGCGGGGGCGGGTCAGGGCGAAGTTCAGCCAGATTATGAAGCGGGTCCATGGCTTCACAGGCTACTTTCAGCTCTATAATATGCCTTTCAAGACCCTGCACCTGTTTAACTACACGGAGCAGGCCAATATTTTTGATCCCGGTGGAATCAATGGCGGGCAGAAAACCCTTTTCGACGAGCTTCGTGAAACGAAGACTCCCTTTTGCCGTCCCGCCGGTTTCGTGGAGTCGGAAAGTATCGCCGAGGCGGAGTCGGCCATCGAAGGGGGAAAAGTACCCTTTGTGTTTCTTTTTCTGGGCCGTCTCGATGCCTTGTTGCACGAGCATGGCACGGCATCGCCCATCGTCAGCGAGCACATCGCGTGGTATGAGGGTGAAGTTCGGCGCTTGTACGAAAAGGCCTCGGCGCAATATGACGAAGTCCACCTTTATCTTTTTTCCGATCATGGCATGACGGATATCACCAAAGTGTGCGATGTGATGGGACGCATCAACGCACTTGGCCTCCGCTTTGGCGAAGACTATGCTGCGGCCTTCGATTCGACCATGGCGCGCTTCTGGTTTTTGAAGCCCCATGCCCGCGAAGCCATCGTAGCGGCACTGGGCGAAGAACCCCAGGGGCGCATACTCAGCGACGAGGAGCTGGCCGGATACGGATGTGATTTTCCCGGCGAGACCTACGGCGAATTGTTTTTTCTGATGAATCCGGGCGTATTGATTTGCCCCAGCCACATGGGCGTTAAGCCACTGGCAGGCATGCACGGTTTTGCGCCGGCGGACAAGGATTCCACGGCATCGTTCATGGCCAGCGTACCCACCGATCCCAAACCGAAGCGCCTGGAAGATCTCTACGCCCTGATGCGGCGCGACATTGCCTCCCCGGTACCCGAAGGGGAACGCGCTCTTGAGTGAATACAAATACATAATATTTCTGGTGGGAAGCATCGTGTGTGTGCCGGTAGGGATTTTGTTGGCTTCCCTATGGCGCAAGTTTCATGATTTCGTGTTCATGTTTCTCGTCTTCGGAACCTGCATGCCCAGCGGCTTGTTTGGCTTTCCCACCGACATTAATTTTCTCAGCCGGGAGTGGTACCGGGGTACGACGCGCGGCGTTGAAGTATCCTATCTTGACCTGCTGGCGATAATTCTGTTGGTGAGTAGCGTGATCGTGCGGAGCAAGGAAGGGCGGAAGATCTTCTGGCCACCGAGCCTGGTCCTCCTGCTGCTTTATCTTTTCTGGTGCGCGCTGAACGTTGGTGTCATGAGCGATCCGAAGCTATTCGGATTGTTCGAGTTGACGAAGATTGCCCGTGCGATTTTGCTGTTTGGCGCAGTCGCTGCGTATTTACGGAGCCCACGAGAGCTTCGTGTTTTCATCTGGGCGCTCGCGCTCACGATTCTCTATCAGGCTGGAATATGCCTCCGGGATCGCTATCTTTTCCACGTTCACCGCGTGCGCGGCACCTTGGCCCATCCCAATTCCTTATCCATGTATTGTCTTCAGTGCGTGCCCATATTCATTGCGGCGTTCCTCGCGAAAGATACGTCCAAGGCGCTCCGCGTGGCCTGTGTTCTGGCCTATCTCGGTGCGGCGGGGTGTATTCTGCTGACGATCAGCCGGACGGGCTTCGTGGCATTGGTTCTGCTGTCTGTCGCTTCATTCGGGCTGTGCATGGGTTTTCGTATTACACCGGGACGGGTGGGCATGGCCCTGCTGGGGACGGTGCTCATCGTGCTCATGATGGCGAAATCCTGGGATACGACAATGAGCCGGCTGGGGGAAACCCATTTGCAGCAGGAGTACCTATCGGAGGAAGGCGACCGTGGCAGCTACTTCCGGCAGGGCGCACCGGCGATTGCGGATCATCCTATTACGGGGGTGGGGCTGAACAACTGGAGCTGGTGGATATCGAATCGCTATGGTGTCGAGGCTGGAAAGAACTATGAGGCCTATGTCAGTACATCAATATCGCCGGCGAGTCTAACTGCCACGGCGGCACCGGCCCACAATATCTACCTGCTGACGGTAACAGAACTGGGTTGGCCGGGGCTGTTTCTCTTTCTTGCGATACTATTTCAATGGTTGTGGATGTCTGGCAAGGCCCTGCTGGGTGAGCATGACATGCTCCTGGGTAGCTTTCGGGTGGGCGCGTTTTTGAGCCTGGGTGGCGTTATCCTCCAAAGCTGGACGGAGTGGGAGTTTCGTCAGACGCCGATGTTTTTTCTGGGGCACATTATCATGGCGGT
>JAJRPE010000311.1 GCA_024280935.1 Candidatus Hydrogenedentota bacterium | reverse complement strand
CAATAGCGCATTTGTGTGTTTTGAATTGTGATTAAAGAAAGGCTGTTGTACCCGTATGAAAGAAGCATGGACCGCAGAGGAAATCGCCGATGCCTTGGGCTCGTCCCGAAGGACCATTCAACACCATATTTATCTGGGGCGCTTTGGGGATGTTGACAAGAAGGGGCGGGAATACACCATCACGAAGGAAAATCTCGTGGAATACCTCGGCGAGGCCCGTGCCAACGAACTGCTCCTCTATCCCACGGCCTACATACTCAGCGCCCACAGTAAGCGCGGGATACCTTGTTCCACCTGGGCCGCAATCCTCACAGCGAAAGATTTGTTCAACCTCATGAACGCCACCTACTGGATCGACGATTTGGAGGCTGCGGGCCACGGCGATCCGGTCGGCTTTGCGGTGGAGATCGTGAAGTTCTTCAAGGAGCGGGAAAGGAGCGAGGATTCGACTTCCCTCGACAGCGACCCGATTTACGATAAGACCCCGACAATTTTGCGCCAGATAGTTAAGGCCGCCAAGGTTTAGGAGCTTGGGCATAGGGCCGGGGACTGCCTCGCCCAAGCCCGCTGTTCAGAACGAGGCGAGCACCCAATGTTCCCGCGAAGATATGAAGAGGCACTTTGACCAAGCGGGGCTGTCCCCAAAACAGCAATATATTTTGGTGGTGTGTGCCATGTCGTTCTAGTCGCTACGGGACTAACTGCTTTGTCGTTCAAATTCGACGTGCCCGCACGTGCCGATGGCGGGATTTATGTCCGACGCAACTTTTGTGTCGGGCAGGGATGCCCAACCTCCTGACCAAAAAAACGGCTCCAGTCCTGAGACTGAAGCCGTTTTGGTTATACGTATGCTTTGTTCTTAACTTGCGGCCAGGGCCACGGACTCCGCAATGCTAAACTTCTCCAGGTAGAGCGCGCGGCCTATGATGATCTCGTCCACACCATCGGCTTCCAAGGGGCGAACCGCTTTCACGTCGTCCAGGCTGGACATGCCGCCTGAAATGGTTACCGGGATCGTGATGGCCTGGGCCAGTTCCTGCGTGGACTCCAAGTTCGGTCCTTGCATCATGCCGTCACTGAGGATGTCGGTGTAGATGATGCGTGCAGCACCGGCGGCCTCAACTTCTTGTGCGAAGGCGATAGCATCGCGGTCCGTGTCTTCCAGCCATCCACTGAGGGAAAGCTTGCCGGCACGGGCATCGATACCCACGGCGATTTTTTCCGGATACTTCGCGCAAGAGTTCTTGAGCAGTTCCGGGTCGCGATAGGCCGCCGTACCCAGGATGATACGAGCCGCGCCAGCATCGAGAATAGTCTCAATGGTCGCCATGTCACGAATGCCACCGCCTACTTCATAGGGGATGCCCGCAGCCTTCAAGGCCCGGAGTTCCGTCTCTACGCAGCAATGACCGGCCTTGGCACCGTCCAAATCAACGATATGGATGATGCCTTCGCCGAGAGCGTCCCACCAGGTTTGGGCCTGGGCAACGGGATTCTCCGAGAACACGGTTTCCTGATCGTAGTCACCCTGAATCAGGTTGACACAGAGGCCACCGCGAATATCTACCGCAGGAACGATGCGCATTAAGAAACAGTTTCCAAGGAGGCTTGGGCTTTTTCGCAGAGTTGGGCGAAGGTAGCGGCATCATTCACGGCCAAATCGGCAAGGACCTTGCGGTCCAAGGTGATATTGGCGTGTTTAAGGCCGTTGATGAAACGGCTGTAGGTGATGCCATTGGCGCGGGCACCTGCGTTGATGCGGGCGATCCAAAGCCTACGGAAGTCACGCTTTCGAACTTTGCGGTCACGATAGGCATAGGTTCCGGCGTGCTCGACGGCCTGAATGGCGGTCTTGAGGAGACGATGCCGACTTCCGCGGTAGCCGGCTGCCTGCTTGAGAACCTTTTTACGTCGCTGGCGGGAAGCCGGGCTGTTTGTAGATCTGGGCATGCTTCAAGTCCTTTCTTAGATATAGGTATTGCTCCGCCGCAGAAGGCGGATGGGAGATTTCGATTAAGAGGCTAGCCTAAGAATAGGGGAGCATGGCCTTGATGCGTTTTTTTTCGCTGTCGGACACTGCGGTAGCCTTGCGCAGACTGCGACGCTGTTTAGAGGATTTGCTGTTCATTAGATGGCGCGCACCTTCTTTGAAGCGCCGGAGTATGCCGCTCTTGGTGCGTTTGAAACGTTTGGCGGCGGCTCGGTTGGTTTTAAGCTTGGGCATTGGAATTCCCTCCATCGGGGTGCGAAAAAGTTCAACTCAAAATATATCAGGACTCCGTCAGGGTACGTTACACCATGCTTACACCGATATCTTCCGCGGCATTGCCGTGGGTTGATCGCTGTGAGCACGGTATCATACCCGTTACGAAGAACAAGGGCTCAACGAAGGACGAAAAACTACTTTTGGACCTTTATCGGCTGCAAGACAAGGCTCATATTGCGGCCTTCCAGTCGCGAGCGTGCCGGGGCGTATTCACCCGAGCAGAGGTCAGCAGTCTCTTCCACCACCTTGACGAGGATATTCCGTCCAAATTCGGGATGGGCCATTTCGCGCCCGCGAAACATGATAGTAATCTTCACCTTGTTCCCTTCGGAAAGGAACTGGCGAACATGATTCGTCTTGTACGCGAAATCGTGCTTGTCGATTTTGGGGCGGTACTTAATTTCCTTGACGGTGACCGTATGCTGGTTCTTGCGAGACTCACGGGCCCGGCGCTTCTGTTCATACTTGAACTTGCCGTAGTCCATGATTCGACATACGGGCGGCACGGCGTTGGGGGCGACTTCGACCAGGTCGAGATCTTTCCCGTCGGCAATACGCATGCCCTCTTGCGGCGTCATGAGACCCAACTGCTCACCACCATCGTCGACCACGCGTATCTCTCGGGCGCGAATCATACTGTTGATGCGGGTCTTGTCTTCTTCTCGTTTCATGGGTAGTCTGGCTATGAGTAAAACCTCCTCTGGGACGTGTCCCTGGTTTACATGGCACCCGCGCTCCTTCTGGAGCCGGGGGCTTGGACCAAACAAAAAAATCGGCGAAGGAACCAGTCCTTCGCCGATTTGGAGTACTCCAACCGGGCAGCGTGGCGAGCCATCGCTGCAAAACCCAACGAGCTAGTCCGTGACCGCTGTGGGGTGAGGAACTGGTGTCCCTTCTTGATAAGATCATGCCAATGCATCAATCTCAATGACGGTAGTGTAGCAAATGGCGGTACGCCACGCAATTTTTTCCCATACACCAAAGTGAGCCCTCCTTGGAGGGGCTGGGGGTGGATAAAGTTTCGAGCATACCCAAACCCACCCCTAACCCCTTCAAGGAGGGGAGCCATAGAGGTGGCAGCTGCGCGTAAATTGTTGTGCTTGGCGTAGATAGGTGTAGCGATGAAAATGGTTCTTGTTTCTTACAGCGGTTTTTCCAGCGTAAGGCCTAAGGAGCCTCTTCTTCCTCGGTAGGTTTAATGCCCACGAGGAGCACCGTAGCCGCGATCCCTACGGCCATGCCAACCCAGGGGCTGAATATAGCCAGGGCCACGGCCGTGAGCAGCACCACGCCCCGTTCGATGGTCGTCTTTGGGATCGCCATGGCGACGTAGGCGCAGGCGAAGCCCGTGAGAACCAAGGTTAGCGACAGGGCTACGCCCATGAGCGGCTTGAGCGCCGTCACTATGGGGAGACAGAAATAAAGAATGGGAATTCCAAAGACGTAGTAGGAGTGAATACCACTGAATAGACTGTCCATGGACTTTCGGCCATCGGCCCAGCGTTGAACGATAACCACTTGGACGCCGGTCCAGAGGGCACCCTGGTAGGGGAAAAAGGGCGCGACAAGCGCCATGGTCGCGTTTCGGATGGCGAGGGAGATATGGCTGCGGTTGGTATTGATGTCGATCTTTTCATCGGGGCGGGCTTTTTGTGCCGCCTTGATAATTTCCGTGCCTGTGATGATGTCGCCAAAGAGGATGACGTAGCTCATGAGGGCCAGCGGAAATGCCTTTATAAACATGTCCAGATCGGGCCAGCCAATGACAAAGGGGGACATTTTCTGTACAGCCGCGCCTACGGGTAGCCACAAAATACCCCATTCGATGTCATAGACCACCTCCGCCGGGCCACCGGTGAAGAATCCGGTAAGGGGGCCTACGATGGCTGCCGTCAGGAAACCCGGCAAGAGGCCCAGGCTTGCGAGCAATGCGAGCCAGCGGTATCGCTTCTTGAAACGTTGTACTGGTTCGGAGAAGATGAGCACCATGCATACAACCAGCGCGGTAACGGTGGTAATGGGTTGCAGATGAATCAGCTTGTCCGCATCGTCGAGAAAGACACGTTTCAACGCGGCGATGGCGGCCCCGAGAATGATGCCGCCCTTGAGTCCGTTGGGTATCCAAGCGATAAAACGGCTTCCCAGGCCGGTTATGCCGAGTATGAGTAATATGGCTGCCAGGCACAGGGCTGCTGCCGTCATGAATTGCAGCCGCAACGCTGGTGTGTCCAACTCTTCGCCGCCAATCGCCAACAGCACGAGGGGAAGGGCGGGGGTGATCATGCCGGGTGCGAAAGGTTCGCCAAAAAAGATTGGCGCGCTGCACAGGATGAGGGTTTGTATCGCCATACAGGCGACAGCCTCTTCAAAACTCAGGTCCAGATAGTGGGTGAGTATGGGGACGGTGGCCAGACCCGTGGCACCCGCCACGAAAATGCCCTGAATCAAGTCCTGCCATTCCAGGCGGGTGTGAATAAAAGGGATTCGGGCCGTAAAGGGCCCCCAGGAAATGCCGGGGTGAACGGAACCAGACTCGCGATGGCGTGACATAAAGTAGCTCTCCAGATTAGTGATGTGTATAGGATGCTTGACGGGCAACCGTAGATTCACTGCTGTCCCCAGTGAGAGGTAACTTTAGCACCATGCCCCGAAAAAATCTACCGGTGATTTTCTGGAGGCAATTCAGCGTCAAATCAGGGACGCGCTCGAATAATCCCCACGGCGCGTATGCTAAACTGCGCCCAATGATGAAGAAAGCAGCAATCGTGATATCCCGCTTTGCCCCCAGCCCTACGGGCTATCTGCATCTGGGGCATTTGGTGAATGTCATCTATGTGTGGGGTATTACCCGTGCGCTGGGTGGGCAGATTATTTTGCGCCTCGAAGACCATGACCAGGGGCGCTGTCGAGTCGAGTATGAAGCCGCCATACTTGAGGACCTGGAATGGCTGGGCTTCGAGCCGGACCTCGGGGCGCCCACAGCTTTTCGCGCAGGACCGACATGCTTTCGGCAGTCGGATAACACCACGCGCTATGAGGGCCTATTGCAAGACCTCGTCGCTCAGGACTTGGTATACACGTGTACCTGTTCGCGCAAAGCCATTCTGGCACGCATCGGTGCGCCGGGGGGTGAGTTGCGGTATGACGGCCATTGTCGCGAACGAGGCTATAGCCCCGAAGAGGCAGGGGGGATCCGGCTGCGCTTGGACGACGAAACACTGACCTTCGACGATCTGCTGCTGGGGACACAAACCCAGCACCCTGCGTCCCAATGTGGTGACCTGCTTGTGAAAGACCGTAACGGCAATTGGACCTATCAATTTGCGGTGACGGCAGATGATTGGGAGCAGGGGGTAAACCTCGTCATTCGGGGCGAGGACTTGCTGGATTCCACCGCAAGACAGATCCAACTGGCTCAGTATCTTGGGCGCACCGATGCCCCGCGTTTTTTGCACCATCCTCTTATCGACGATGCTTCCGGGAAAAAACTGAGCAAACGGGATTTTGCCAAGAGCCTGCGTGACTATCGCAGGGAAGGCAAAAGGCCAGAGGATGTGCTTGGTGAGGCCGCTTGGCGCGTTGGGTTGTTGAAGGCGAATACACCGTTGTCAGCCGCCGAGGCACCAGGACTTTTTCTGGATGTCACCTCCGCTTTCGACATCCCAAGTCTAAACACCAAGGTTGCGATGACCGATATCCTGGACTCGGTCAGAGAATAAGGAATGCGCTGAGACGTAAGCACCGCGCATCACACACCAAACGGAGAATTTGATCATGACAGAGATACCCGAGGAAAACGCCGCAGCGATCACGAAGGCCCTATTCGCGGGCCGAAAGATCGAAGCTATCAAGATCTACCGGGATTCTGCGGGCGCGGGCCTCAAAGAAGCCAAAGAGGCGATGGATCGGTTGGAGGCCGAACTGCACGAAGAGTGCCCGGAGAAGTTCAGCGCCTCGGCCAAAGGCGGGTGTGGCGCGGTGCTCTTGTTCGGTGGCATGCTCGCCGCGTTGGCCGGGTGGGGAATGGCGTAAGCCACTATGCTCGGCGGGGTATCCGCCATATGAATACCTAGGGACATGAATACCTAGGGACAGACTACGTAAAGGCTTGCCAAAGCCTCTCGTTTGGTGTACTATGGAGTTATGAGCAGAGTGGCCAGAGTCGTGGTGCCGGGTTTTCCGCACCATATCACGCAGCGGGGCAACCGCCGTGCGGATGTGTTCGAGTCCGATGAGGACCGAAAGGCCTATCTTCGTTTCTTGAAGAAATATTCGGATGCGCGGGGCTTGGATATCTGGGCCTACTGTCTGATGACCAATCACATTCACCTCGTCGCGGTGCCTAAGACCGAGGCCGCGTTGGGCTTCGCGATGCGGGACACCCATACGGTGTATGCCATGTATTTCAATTCGCGGACGCAACTGTCGGGCCATGTGTGGCAGGGGCGTTTTTATTCTACGCCCCTTGACGAAAACCACCTGTGGGCGGCCGTGCGCTATGTGGAGATGAACCCGGTCCGTGCGGGGATGGTGGAGCGGGCGGAGGAGCATCCTTGGTCGAGCGCGGCGGCACATTGTGGACTGCGCGAAGATAGCGTGCTGTCCGCCGAATTCCCGCCCCCCGGTGTCGTGGCGGACTGGGCTGCCTGGTTGCGAAGTGGTGCCGAGGACGACGCGGCCTATGACACCATACGAAAACAAACCCGAACCGGCCGCCCGTGCGGCTCCCCGAAGTTCCTCGACCAGCTCGAAAACCTGCTGGGCCGGGTCCTGCGACCCAAGAAATCGGGCCGACCAAAGAAAGATATCGGGAAAAAAGATAGAAATACGTAGTCTGTCCCTAGGTTTCCTGTCCCTAGGTTTCCTCCTAGGTTTCCTTGTCCCTAGGTTTCCTCTAGGTTTCCTGGGAGTTCGACGATAAACTATACGACGACTGTTGACATAACGCCGGGATCACAGTCTGAAATTATTACCTTGCATCCCGTATCAATTGGAGATACTTTTCCAGACAAGATTCTGGGAAAAACTAACCTTGGGATTTACTGGAGCCTTGTCTATGATATAGGTGGGCCGGGTTCGAAGGAGATGGGCTCAACAGTTTTGGACACACTCTTCGTGTCTCATGGTCAGCCCACTTGCGACGGAAGTGAGGGACTGGACAGTAATTCTCAGATGGGAGAGGAGCCGACAGTTCGACGAATAGACTTTTTGACCGATGCTGCTAATGGATTGGTGGGTAGACATGAAATTGCAGTCGCGGTGTCCGACGCGATTAGTATTGGGTTCCAAGCACAGGGTCTGCCGCCAAAACTGCCTCTATGGTCTATCTTGGATGACGGGATCTACGAATGCGTTACGGGGAGAGAAATGGGCGCTGTGGGTGTCATGATGCTTGGAATATCTAAGAACCACTTGAAATGGCAGTGCGCCACAGGGTGTGGCGCATATCCCTCCACGGACGAGATTACAGGTGGAGCCGGTAGCTATATGTACTACTCTGATTGTACAGAGCCCGAGTGCCCTATCGATAAGACTGATTCCACGAAGAAAGGGCAATTATGTGGTATAAACGAATGCACTTCGACCCCGCCTTACATCCTTCGGTTCACAAGTAACAGTCCAGCGGAAAACTTCTTTAAAATACAGGATGATGATGGAAAATGGTATTACCTAACTGTGTATCCGAGAAACGAAGATGGGCCTCTTGGCTCATCAACGCCAGGTGACGATATGGACAAGTACGCACGCTATCAGATAATGAGAGATCTGGCGGAAAATTGGCCAGGATATAGACAGTACTGGGGGGCTTGGAATCCAGATACAGAGCCCGCTGGCCCCCTCTATCCGGCACCCGATTTTCCGCTTCCACCGGCACCGTGAAGCTTCGGTATTGCGCCCGCGCCGGACTAAATGGTGAAAGTAACATGTGAAGGATATATCTCATGAATACAAGAGCATACTCTAGGATGACACCGTTGGTGTCGCTCCTCTGGATAATTGCGTTAGCTTATTGGACGACAGGGACGAGGGTATCCGCCGATGCCGATATTGCACCCGATTTTCTGCAAGAAGAATTGCCCAAGTTTGCCCTGAATCTACCTGCGCTTAGCGAAGAAGCGGAGCAAGCGCGACAGTCCGCTCTCTCCGAGATTCGATCCGGGGACATATTGGAAGCGCAGCACGCAATCAAACAGCTTCTAACGTCCGAGGTGCGATTTGCGCGCAACTGCACCGACACTTTGAACGCAATCTTGGCGAGGCGCTCTCGGGCTGGCGTCGGTGCAGCAGGAGTCCGCAGTCTCTTTTTAATGGCTACGGCGCAGATACCGGCCCTTCCTGAGGGAGAGTATAAGACGTTTGTAATCGATAAGTTCTTCACATTCCTCCAGGAGGCGGAACTGAGTGTGGAGGACCGGCTGGGATTTTCTCTCGCACTCCACCCCAATATCTTTCTATCCAATGATGGGATTTCCGTCATTCCTGAGTATGGTGGCGTGAAGATTATTGGTACTTTTGCGGAGTACCTGACGAATGAAGATGCCGAAATCCGGTACTTGGCTGCGGGATCCTTAGCGCGCATCGGAGTGCTTTATGCGGAGATGCGTGGTATTATTGCGTCGCTCCTTGAGGAACGGCTTCCACGGGAAGAGGCCGACCGTGCGCTGCACGCAATGAATTCTCAGGTTCGCCCGGAATATGACGGAATAAAGGCATCGGAGTACGAGCAACTGAGGAAATTGAGCGCCCCAGAGTTGGTGGATCTGATGGTTAATGGTGGTGCACCGCGACACTATCTTCAACAATTGCTCATGGGAAACGACGAACGGGTCAAAGCGAACTACCAACTTATTCTAGATGTAATGAGGAATAACCCGAAAATACACCTCGGTTGGAATGCACCATTGCAGCTCGCGATTCCCGTCGAGAACGATGCATCGCCCTCGGAAAAGGAACGGGTGGATGCGGTGCTTGATTACTACGAAGAGGTCCTTCGGAACGTCAAGGTGGGAAAGAGTGCTCCGATGTGGCTTCCTGAAGCCTTCTACCGCTGTGCCGTCCTTACGGGTAAGAATGGTCGCCCGCGCGAGAAGGACTCGTTGAGTTACGGCTCGGATCGTGCCTTCGGCCTCATGACCGAACTGCTGGAGTGCGACTCCAGAACGGCGGTCCAATCGGCACGGCGGATGCAGAAGCTGGCGGATGTGGACCCGGCCGCAGCAATTCGTGTCCACCGCGCATTCAGCAATCGCTTGAAAGAACTGCCCGGGAGCGGGACGAATGACACCAATGAACTTCGAGAGGCTCTGGAGAAAGGGATTGGGGAATTAGAGAAGTCGGATTCTGCATCCCAACAGTCCTACTAACAGCGTGTCCAAGTAGGGCGCGAGCAGACCAACGGATGGGGAACAAAAGGGACAGACTACGATTAAATGACAATATAGGCACAGTATAGTCCCGCAAAAGAGGGACAGACCCGTCTGCGCTCGTTCCTCGCTTCGCTTGCGTCAGTCCCTTTTTTGCTCTGCGGCCCGGCCCCGGGCAGACTATCGAACCCCGACCCTGAACTGCTGCTACGCTCGTGATGGGGGTGCAGCCTCCGTTTGATTGGAGAATTCAGGGGCGGATTACGAATAAGAGGCTGTAAGCTCACTCGCGCATCCTCTGTAACGCACGTTCGCCGCCCCCTCCTACGCCATCAGCTCCGACCGCACATGCCCGAATACATCCGTGAGGCGGAAGTCGCGACCCTGGTAATGATAGGTGAGCCGTTCGTGGTCGAAGCCCATGAGGTGCATAAGGGTCGCTTGAAAATCGTGGATGTGTATGGGCGTGTCCGCGATGTTGTAACCGAGTTCGTCGGTCGCGCCGACCTGGGCGCCCGCCTTAACGCCGCCGCCCGCCATCCAAAGGGTGTAGGCACCGGGATGATGGTCGCGGCCCAGAAACTTGGAGCCATTGCGGGCTTCGTTCATGGCGGTGCGGCCAAATTCGCCACTCCAGACGACGAGGGTGTCCTCCAGGAGGCCCCGCTGCTTCAGATCGCGAATCAGCGCTGCCACGGGCTGGTCGGTCTCTTTGCATTTCTTGGGCAATTGCGTGACGATGTCATCCGTGGGACCCGTGCCGTGGGTGTCCCAGCCCCAATCGAAAAGCTGGACGAATCGGGTGCCTTTTTCGACAAGGCGGCGTGCCAGGAGACAGTTGTTGGCAAAAGAGGGCTTGCCAGGCTCCGAACCGTAGAGTTCATGAATGTGGGCAGGCTCATCGGCGATGTCCATGACCTCGGGAACCGACAATTGCATGCGGTAGGCCAGTTCATACTGGGCGATGCGCGTCTGGGTTTCGGGGGCGGCATCCTGGGCAAAGTGCAATTCGTTGAGTTCGTTGAGCGCGTCCAGGCTTCGTCGGCGGCCACTGCGGTCCATGCCGGGCGGGTCGGAGGCGTAGAGGACGGGGTCGCCGCTCGTGCGGCATTGGACACCCTGATGTACCGTCGGCAGGAAGCCGCTTCCCCAGACGCTTTTGCCGGCGGAGGGCGTTTTGTCGCCCGACACAAGGACCACGAAGCCGGGCAGGTCCTGATTTTCGCTGCCGAGTCCATAGGTCAGCCAGGAACCCATGGAGGGCCGTCCCAGTCGCGGTGATCCGGTGTAGAGAAAAAGCTGGGCCGGAGCGTGGTTAAATTGGTCGGTGTGCATGCTTCGAATTATGCACAGTTCGTCCGAAACGCCCTGCAAATGGGGGAGCAGCTCCGAAATCCACGCGCCGCTTTCACCGTTCTGCTTGAAGTCGTAGGGCGAACCCAGGATGGTTGGGTGCCCCTTGATAAAGGCGAAGCGTGCGTTGTCCAGGAATTCCTGTGGGCACAACTCGCCGTTGAGTTCCTTGAGCTTGGGTTTGTAATCGAAGAGGTCAAGTTGGGTCGGCGAACCGGCCATGTGGAGATAAATAACCCGTTTCGCCTTCGGGGCAAAGTGCGGGCCTTGCGGTGTGGCGTGCGCGAGTTCGCCGTGGCTCTCTTCTCCGAGGAGAACACTTAGTGCCGCCGCCCCCAAACCCGCGCCAGAGCGCTGGAGAAAGTGGCGGCGGGTAAGTCCACGCATATGTTGCATTTGGGGATTCATTGTTTTGCCTCATGTAAGGTTTCACTGAAAACAGGAGGGCGGGTTTTCTTACCCGCCACAAGGCACGCTTTGCGTCAGCCAATGCCCGTGAGTCATGCAAAAACACATGACATTTACGGGCCCTGCGCTGCCTCTGTTGCGGACAGGAAAGTCCGCACTCCTGCCCCATCGTGAACGTTCGCATTTATCGTTTCGTTAATACTTCATCCAAATTCAGCAGCACGTTGCTGATGACGGTCCACGAGGCCAGCTCGGCGGTTTTCATACCGACCGGCGCAGGCCCCACAGGGTCCGTGGCCATCTTCAGTGCGGCATCATTGTCTTTCAAAAATCGTTCCAGTTCATCCGT
Organism: Candidatus Hydrogenedentota bacterium; assembly: GCA_024280935.1. Classification (GTDB taxonomy): domain Bacteria; phylum Hydrogenedentota; class Hydrogenedentia; order Hydrogenedentales; family JAEUWI01; genus JAEUWI01. The sequence goes on along the minus strand of JAJRPE010000311.1, from coordinate 5,886 downwards.
ATACAATGCCGATACGCGGGCACGTTCTGCGTCGCTTGGTGGCCGTGACGTGGTCAGCAGATAGGCGTATTGCACGCGCCCATCCACGTCCGCCGTGGGTGCTTCCTGGAGTATCCGCCGGGCCATGGCTTGGGCCGCCTCCACATAAACGGGGTCGTTCAGGGTAACCAGCGCCTGCAAGGGCGTGTTGGTGCGAATGCGCCGCACCGTACACACTTCCCGCGAGGGAGCATCAAAGGCCATCAAGGATGGGTATGGCGATGTGCGCCGCCAGTAGGTGTAGAGTCCGCGCCGATAGCGATCCTCGCCCTGGCTCGTCGCCCATTGATCGCCACTGTAAACGACTTGCCAGATGCCATCGGGCTGGGGTGGTTTTACCGAGGGACCATGCATCTTTTCGCTCAACAATCCAGCAACGGCCAGGGCCTGGTCCCGGATCATTTCCGCTTCCAGACGGAAACGCGGTCCCCGCGAGGCCAGCCGATTGTAGGGGTCTTTTTTCAAACGCTCAGCATCGAGTGTCGGGGCTTGGCGGTAAGCGGCGGAATTCACGATGACGCGGCACAGGGATTTCATGGACCAGCCCTGTTCCATGAAGTCCACCGCAAGCCAGTCCAGGAGGGGCTGGTTTACCGGCAATTCGCCCTGCGTGCCAAAGTCCTCCGCCGTCTCCACCAGGCCGATACCGAAAAACTGTTCCCAGAACCGGTTCACCAGCACCCGCGCCGTGAGGGGATTGGCCTCGTCTACGAGCCATCGGGCAAGGCCGAGACGATTGCGGGGCGCGTCGTAGGGCATGGGATGAAAGGCGACCGGGGTGCCGGGTATAACCTCATCCCCTGGATTCAGGAAACTCCCTTTTTCAAACACCCGCGTAACACGCTGCTGATCGGGAGGCAGGTCACGCAGGACCGGTGTCTTGGGCACGGCGTCGCCAACACGCTTCAATTCCGCCCGTATCTGCGTCAATTCTTTCCGAATTGGAGCAAGTTCCCGCGCTACGTTATCGCGGTAATAGTGGCGCAATTCCGCAGCCTCTTCGGCGGAACGTTCCCCTGCCGAAGCTTTTGCGAGGGCGACGATATTCTGCGGAATGCCCGCATAGGCGCTTTCGTAGGAAAAGGCATACGCACTACCGGCATTGACGATTTTCATCAGCAGCAGATTTTTGCCCGCCTCAAGGTTGAGGGTTAGCGCGTCGGAGCCTTGGGTAATGCCCCGCATGACCTTGTTGCTGTGAACCTCGGTGCCGTTGAGCCAGATGCGGATGGCATCGTTGCTGCCGACCTTGATGGGATAGGCAAGTCCCTCCGCGCTCGTGATAGTGCGGCGGAGATAGGTAATCGCCACTTGTCCGTCGAGTTTATGGATGGTCTTGTCCGCCCAATCGGGACGTTCCTGCCAGCCAAAGCCTTCGGGTGCTGTGAGCTCCGTCGTGCTCGGGTCCAGGCCGCCATCGGCGTCATAGGCCGTTTCGAAATCCTCTTGCGGGATGGGTCCCAGCGACTCCCACGGGGTGACGTTTGGCACACCGCCTTCCTCGGCCAGCGTGATTTCCCACGCCTCCTGTTCGGGCGTGCGCTCGGGCAGGGAATTGTTGAACACATCGCTGACGCGATTCAGGCGCTGGGTCAGAAAATCCAACTCCCGTCGTTGCTCCGCCGTCGGCGTGGGAAGCACGGGCGATTCTTCGGGGAAGAGGTCTGCATCCTGCGTCTGGTTCAGGAAGGCGTAAAACTGATAAAACTCGCGCTGGGTGATGGGGTCGTACTTGTGGGTGTGGCACTGGGCGCATGCCATGGTCAGGCCCATCCAGGCCGACATGGTGGTGTTCACCCGGTCAATGATGGCCGCCGTGCGGAACTCCTCGTTGTCCGTGCCGCCCTCGTCATTGGTCATGGTGTTGCGGTGGAAGGCCGTCGCCAATTGCTGTTCCATGGTGGCGTCAGGCAGCATGTCGCCCGCGAACTGCTCGATGGTGAATTGGTCGAAGGGCATGTCCTGGTTAAAGGCGTCAATAACCCAGTCGCGATAACGCCAGATATCCCGGTGTCGGTCCGCTTCATAACCCTTGGTGTCGGCATAGCGGGCAATGTCGAGCCAGACCCGCGCCCACCGTTCGCCATAGCGGGGTGACGCCAGAAGCTCCTCTACAACTTTCTCGTAGGCCACGGGACTCGTGTCGGCAATGAATGCTTCGATAACTTCGGGAGAGGGCGGCAGTCCCGTCAGGTCAAGATAGACGCGGCGGATGAGCGTATACTTATCCGCCTCTGGTGTCGGCGCGAGTCCTGCGCCCTCCAGTCCATCGGCGATAAAAAAGTCGATGGCGTTGCGGAGCCAGAGGGGATCGGCGGGGCGGGGCAGGGGCGCTTTCACGGGTTTGACGAAGGCCCAGTGGGCTTCGTAGACCGCGCCCTCCGAAATCCACTGCCGAAGCGTTTCCACTGTGCTTTCGTCCAGCGCGGGGCCGACCTCGGCGGGCGGCATACGGTCATCCACGTCGTGGGTAGTGAGTCGCGCTAGAAACAGCCCTTCATCGGGCTTGCCCGGAACGATGGCCGGTGTTTCCGATTCTGCGGCCAGCGTTGCGCCTTCGAAGGTGTCGAGGCGAAGGCCACCCTGGCGCGTGTTCTCATCGGGGCCATGGCATTTGAAGCACTGGGTCGCCAGAATGGGACGGATATCCCGCCCAAAAGACACCGGCTCCGCGAGGGAAGCCCCGGCAAGGACAAAACAACCCAGGGAAGCAGAAAGACGAAGTACTGCGGACATGATGCTCAACCTTAATTCATGCTGCCAGCCAACGGCAGCGCAGATAGCCAGAATACACAAGGAGCAGGCCAAAAGTAAAAAGCGATGAGGCTGGGGGAGCGCAACCACGCTCCCAATACTCGAATCGGATTCCTTGCAGACCGCTAACGTGGGTTAGGCATCCTGCCTGACGCAAGGAGTGCGTTGCTCAAGCAGGCGCACTATATCTCTGTAAGTTCAGCCGTTTTCAAATATCGACGGCTGTCTTGGGTGTTGTGGTCTCCCTGTGTCGGGCAGGGATGCCCAACCTCCTCTTAATCAATATGCACAAACTCGTTCGCGTTAAACAATACCCGACATAATGCGGGAAGGCCCTCTTCGTTCGCCAGAGCCACACAAACGGAACGCTCCCGCGTCTCCGGCTCCCGGCCAAAGGCCAGGCGGAATGCCTCGGCGACCTGTGTTTCTTTTTCGTTACCCGCGCTCTCCACCACCCGCTCCGCGAAATAACCGGCCTGCTTCAGCATGAAGTCGTTGTTCAGCAACGACAGCGACTGCAACGCTGTCGTCGTGGTCAGGCGTGCAGGGGTCAGGACTGCCGGGTTGGGACAGTCCAGGGTCGTCATGAAGGGCTGGGGCGTACTTCGCACCACGAAGCGGTAGATGCTTCGCCGCCAGAGTTCGGGGCTGTCGGCGGTCACATAGGTGTACTGCGGCGCGTATTCCTCCTTATAGTCAAAATCGCGGTAGCCCGGCCCAAAGGTCGCGGTGTTCAGTTTGCTTGTCACTTGGAGCACGCTGTCACGAAGAGACTCCGCTTCAAGCCGCCGTGGGTTCATGCGCCAGAGGAGGCGGTTGTCCGCATCGATTTTACGCGGATCGGCCCACTTCGCGAGATCGTAGGAATCAGAGAAGCTACTCTGCTGGCGGTAGGCCTGGCTCGTGAGGATGAGGCGGTGCATGGCCTTGGTGGACCACTTCTGTCGCACGAGTTCAGCCGCAAGCCATTCGAGGAGTTCCGGGTGGGTCGGTCTGCCGCCGCCATAACCGAAATCACTTGGTGTATCGACGAGGCCCTTCCCAAAATGGTAGTGCCAGAGACGGTTCACCCAGACCCGTGGGGTTAAGGGATTCGCAGGGTCGGTAATCCAGGCCGCGAGAGCGGCCCGGCGTGTGCCTTCATCGAGATTATCACCCTCGAAAACAGCGGGTAGTTCATCGAAACAAGACAGGGCACCGGGCTTGACCAGATCGCCCGGTGTTTCCGGGTTGCCGCGCAAATTGATATGGGTAGGGGGTGGCTCTTTCGCGAGGGTGGCGTAGACGCGGTCCGGCTTCTGCGCCGGAGGGTAGCGGGTCAACAGCGACTCTTTTTCCGATTCGAGCTGCGCCCGAGCGGCCTGTTGTTCCGGCGACAGAACCGCGCCCGAGGCATGAATAGTCAACTGGGGGTCACCAAAATAGATCTGGTCAAAGCCAATACCGTCACCGCCATCTGTCGCGATCAGGGTAAGAAAGCGTTCCCCATCGTCGATATCGAAGGCCACCAGATTGCCCCCGTCTTCATAGCCAAAGCCCCGACGGGCTGCCCGCAATTTTCCGTCCACGTAGATAAAATAGTCCGCACGGGTCTTTTTGTCCTTACCGCCATAGCCCACTACGGTGGAAAAGCGGAAGCGGCCACACCGATGGGTCTTGCGGAGGGCATCCAGATCAAAGGTAATGCCCTTGTTCGCGTGGAAACCAAGGAGGCGATGGGGTTCTTTCTGGTAATCCACGCCATTCTGGATCGTCAAATCCTGAGAACTGACCGGGCCATTCAGGATGTGATCCCAGCTCTTCCCCGATGTCGTCGGCAAGTCGTCGATGGTGATGCCGGTGGAGGTTACCACAATCGCCGCTTTCTCGCGACCATCGGGGACGAATACCCCATCGATATAGGGAGAACCGGGGGCAGGCTGATACTGATTAAGCGTTACACCGTCCAAATTGCCGAGCATGTCGCTGGTCGCCCCCCCGGTGCGAATATCAATTCCCGCCGGATACGGCTTGCCCGTGCTATAGCCATTGCCGCCGCCCACCAGGTCGACCAGGTCGAGGGGGGCCTTCTTGAGGGCATCCAGTTCGTCCTCGATTTTCGTCAGGCGTATCTGGGCGGCATCATAGGCGGGATCCAGCGAACGCTCTCCCCGGGTCGTTCCCGCGAAAACCGCCGCAATCTGGTAATAGTCTTTCTGGCTGATGGGGTCGAGTTTATGGTCATGACACCGGGCACAATTCACCGTGAGTCCCATGGTGGCGCTCATTACGGTGCCCACCATGTCATCAAGATCATCGGCACGGGCCGCTCGTTTCAACTGGGAACTCTTCGTTTCCACCTGGCCCACGAAGTCCCACGGTCCCGCCGCCAGAAAGCCCGTTGCGATGATGGCATCCCGGGAATCAGGCGCAAATACGTCGCCCGCGATTTGTTCCCGCAAAAACTGATCGTAGGGTTTGTCGTCGTTGAAGGCCTGAATAACATAATCGCGATAGCGATAGGCATTGTCCCGCCGCTGGTCCCGTTCAAAACCGTGGGTGTCTGCATAGTGGGCAATATCAAGCCAATGCCGCGCCCACCGTTCGCCATAGTGGGGTGAGGCCAGAAGCTCATCAACGAGGCGTGCGTAGGCATCGGGACGGGTATCCTTCTCGAAGGCGGTGATGGCTTCAAAGGTCGGCGGAAGACCAAGAAGATCAAAGTAGAGGCGACGGATGAGGGTGCGACGGTCGGCCTCCGGCGAAGGAGCCATTTTTTTCGCCGCCAGCGTCGCGAATACAAAGCGGTCGATGGGATTGATCTCCCAGGTATCGGGCACATTGGGCACGTCTGGCGGAACGATATCCGCAACGGCCTGAAGGGACCACCACGACCGATCCGCCTTCGATGGCTCCGTTATGGTGTACCCTTCGGGCCAGACGGCACCGTCGGCGATCCACTGACGAATTGTTGCCACCTTCTCTACGGACAGGGGCGGGCTTTTTTGAGGCATTTCCGGGGCCGCTCCATCCGCATCGGGGCGAAGAACCTTCAGGAGCGGGCTTTCTTCCGGGGCACCGGGAATGACCTTGCCGCTTGCTTTCAGGTCGAAT
>JAJRPE010000310.1 GCA_024280935.1 Candidatus Hydrogenedentota bacterium | reverse complement strand
TACCAGGCTTGAGATTGCGGATGGCCTCCACGTAGAGACCTACCTTTTCATCGATATCAAGGGTCTTCCAGTCGTAGCTGTCGCCGTTAACATGATCAAGGACCGGCAAGCCGCCCTCCCATACTTTCTCGGCGATTGCACCGGCGCGTGGGACCATCAAAACAGGAATCTGCTTCTCGATACCCACCTTCACGTAGCGCTCGATAAACTCAGGCCGGAACAAGGTGCCCATGTGGGAATCCATGTGGGTGATAGGGAACCCCATGGTCTCGGCGCGGTCAATCTGGGCGCGAATCTCCAACTCCACCTCGTCGGCGGTTGCGTTCTTTACCACCAGGCCCACGTTGTCCGGCAAGCATCCCTGTTCATCGGAGAGACCGGGGACCTGGTTCTTTCCGGCAAGCGGGGCCCACCGGTAGAAATCGTACTCCGAGGTAAGCGTAAGGTGCAACCCCATGTCCGTATCGGGATTCTTTTTCATATAAGGCAGCCAACCGGGCACCCAGGCGCAGGGCATCATGACGCTGACCGAGGTAACGAGGCCATAGTCGAGGGCTTCCGCCGCCCCTTCGTTGTTGGCGTGGGACATCCCCACATCGTCGCAGTGAATGATGAGGACACGATCATCCGCCTTCCAACCGAGGCGCTCGCCATAGGTGGGTTCGGCGGAGGCGGATAAGGTGAGCGCGAGGAGTGCGAGCACGGGCATAAGATAGCGGGTCATGACGTATTTCCTGTGGTTGTTGTGCGTGTTGGCACATGGAACGGTGGCATCTTCCTGTGGATATGACTACCCACGCCAAGACGCGGTTTTACGGAGCATATTTCGACACAAGACCCATTGTCTCTTCACCCCACGGGGTTACCTTCCAAAGGCGGTGCCATCTATTGCATCCCATATTTCGTCTTGCGCGGTCCAGGGGAGGAAATGATTCTCTCCCTCCAGCACGATGGTATCGCGAATCACGCCCTCCCGAAAATGCTCGGTCATAAAGGCGACGTTTTCAAAGGGCACCAACCTATCCTCGGTCCCGTGGATGATGATGACCGGGCAGGTAATTTCTGCGAGTCGGGGTGCGAGGCCTTCGAGGCCATGGCGCAGGGGGATGAGTTCGTGGTTGAAATTTCGCAGTGAGCGTGGGAGAAGCAAGCGGATGCCCGGCAGGTCGCCCACGTACTGGATGCTGTATATCACTTCCACGCTCGGGGAGACGGAACCCGCAACAATCACCAAGCCGCCGACGAGGTCGGGGTAGTCCACGGCGGCCTGGCACACGACAGGCGCACCGAAGGAGTGGCCGACGAGAATGGGGTTCCGGCCAGACAAGGACACGAGCAAGGGGTGGAGGGCCGCTGCCTGATCGCTTAGATCGGGCAATGCGCTCCCAGGGGTCGTCTCGCCGAATCCGGGACGGTCCACAGCAATAACCCGGAATCCTGGTCGAGGCTTGTGGAGGAAATAGGCCCAGTTGTCGGCGGCACCGGGCGTCCTGTGGACGAATATGATGGGCTGACCGTCCTCGTCGCCGCTTTGAAAGGTCATGAGAGCATTGCCATCGTGAACAATCGGATGGGCCATCTCGTCCGGCAGATGAGATTTTTCCTTGGAGAAGGCGCTGAAACGCAAGTAGCCGTAGAGCAATGCGAACAGCACCACAAGCACCCGGAGTGGGGTGATCTGAGGTTTTATTATTTCGCCCAATAGGATCTGCTTTCCTCTGTCGACATCAACAAGTACCTCGCCCCTATGAGAAACACCCCAAGGGTGCCACCCGTACGCGGGGGAGCGAAGCGGAGGAGCTTACGGGTGCGAAGTCCTTGCAATACCGTAATGATTGACGGACAACACCGAAAATCCGAACTCTGGCAGTGGCCTTTGAGACCCTGTACCAATTCTTAATTCACTATTCTAAATTCTCAATTCCGGGCAACAGCCCGAGATTCGCCATGAGCTGGAGGGCGTTGCTGTGGTCGACCACCCCGGCACGCATGGTGTAATCGAAACGCAGTTCGCCACCTTCCAGGGTGTCGGAGAAATGGACGTTGGCGGCTGTGTTCCCCATGGCATCGGCCGCCTTGGTCAGGGCGAGGTCATGGGTGGTCACAAAACCCACCGCGCCCCGCGCCACGAAGGACTTCACCAAGGCCTCCGCGCCAATCTGACGGTCGTGGGAGTTGGTGCCATGGAGGATCTCATCGAGCAGGAAAAGCACCGGACTCTCGTCATCAATAGCACCAGAAACCGATTTAAGACGTTTCAATTCCGCGTAAAACCGAGAAATACCACCTTGTATGGAATCCTGCACGCGCAACGTCGCCCCGATGCGGAAGGGCGTCAATTGCAACGACTTGGCGCACACAGACAAACCCAACTGGGCCAAAACCACATTAATACCGACAACACGAAGGTAGGTGCTCTTGCCGGACATGTTGGAGCCACTCACGATGGTGACTTTCAATCCGTCGCCCAAGCGCACGTCGTTGGCAACGCTGGCTCCGGGTTTCAGAAGCGGGTGCTCCAGGGCCGTTCCCTCCAGGTGGGATGGCCCGGTCATGATATCGGGATAGGGATAATCGGGGTGCTCATAGGCGAAAGCGGAGAGGGACAAGAGGGCCTCCAGCTCGCCCACGGCATCGATCCATTTGGGAACGTGTTGTCCCCATCGCACACGCCAGGATTCGATGGCAAAGGCGAGATGCACCCCCCACATCAGCAGAATGGCAATGGGCGCGAAGAGTTGGTTGAGGTGAAGATCGAAAAGGAAGACCAAACGTTCCAACTGCTTGATTCGTTGGGAGACCGGCTGCTGCGCCTCCATCAGGCGGGTGTGAATATCGCGCAGCAAGGAGCCCTCGAATTTCTCTTGCTCCAGGCGCTCCAACAACAGGGCCAGAACGCGAAGCTCGCGCGTGGGTTCCTCCACCTCCTGGACCACCTGAAGAATCGGCCTGGCAAGGGTCCGCAACAGGACCAGTTGGACCCCAAAGATCACCACAAGCGGCGCATAAAAGCCGACGGAGATTCCGAGGATCAAAAAGAGCACGGCGAGGCCTGTCAACACCAGGAAAAGGGTACGAAGACCGTTCTGCGGCAAGATTGTTGGCTTCACCGCCCACCGGGAGAGACTCTCCCCCTGCACGGACTTCCGCACCGCCGCACCCAGGAGTCCGAGATCTTCCCGCAGCGCCACCCGCCCGGTCAGTTCCTGGACCGCCGCCTGGCGTGCCAGAATGTCTTCCCGCTTCTGAGGCTGTTGGAGCCAATCCGCCAGATGACGTTCCCCCGCCTCGGTTTTGGCCTGGCAGAGCAATTCAAAGAGGGAGGCTTCGCCGAAAAGGTCCAAGTCCAGCGCGTAGCCATGATCCTCTTCGAGGCGATCCGTACTCTGGTTGCCATCCCCCGGCCAGTCGCCG
>JAJRPE010000309.1 GCA_024280935.1 Candidatus Hydrogenedentota bacterium | reverse complement strand
GGGCTACGATATGTCGTCCCTACGGGACTAAAACAACATGGCACACACCGCGCAGTGTATGAATGCCAACAACTAACGCCGGAACGGCAGAGCCTGATGAATTCTCACCGGCAGAGCCGGTGGATTAACTATGATTTAGTGCCCTTTGGGGCCTGTTACCGACAATAAATTATGAGTTTGCGATGTCGTTTTCGGCCTAAAAGGCCTCAACAGATTAGCCTAGGGCAACGCCCTGGAAAAAAAGCAACTAGAAAATCAAAGCCCTGAAAGGGCGCAATAGAAGTACATCACGGCCACTGTGTCGCCCTTTCAGGGCTGTTAATTATTTCTACATTCTGACCCAGGGCGTTGCCCTGGGCTAACCTGTTGGACCCCTTCGGGGCGGTCGCTTATGCGACATGGCTGTAACGATTGTACGCGAATTCACCCGCTGCACCGAAGGTGCCACTTCTTCCAGGCAACGTCCCGGACAAAGCGTAGGCCCTTAATCTGGATAAATCGCTAAAATAACAAAAAACTTGGGCGGGGGATGCCAAGGACCATAGATCTTGGTTGTGGTCCGGCCACCCTAATCCAAAATCTCTTCTTCCATGTCATTCCGCGTGACCCGCAAGATTTCTTCCGCCGAGGTGAGTCCCAGCATGGCGCGGTGCGCCCCGTCTTCCCGGAGCGTGCGCATGCCAAATTTGCGGGCCTCGCGCTTGATCTGATTTGAATCCATCGACTGCAGCGCCATCTCCTGAATCTTGGGTGTCATCACAAGCAACTCAAAGATACCCGTCCGGCCTTTATAGCCACGATCCTGGCACTTATTGCAACCCACGGACCGATAAAGAATCCGCTCCCCGGGATCGGCAGGCGCTTCCACGCCCAGTTCGCTGTAAGTTTCCACATCGGCGGTGTAGGGTTCCTTGCACGCGTCGCAGATCCGCCGGACCAGACGCTGGGCCTGGATAGCAATGGTGGACGAGGTGACCAGAAAAGGCTCGATACCCATGTTGACCAAACGGGTAATCGCGCCCGCGCTGTCGTTGGTATGCAAGGTGGAAAACACCAGGTGCCCAGTCAAAGATGCCTGGACCGCCATCTCGGCGGTCTCCATATCACGAATTTCACCAATAAGAATAATGTCGGGATCCTGGCGCAGAATGCTCCGTAAACCAGCGGCAAAGGTGAGTCCGATTTTCGGCGCCACCTGGATCTGGCCAATCCCTTCCAACTGATACTCGATGGGGTCTTCCACGGTGATAATGTTTTTGTCCGGCGAATTGACCTTCTGGAGAGCCGCATAGAGCGTGGTGGACTTGCCCGAACCCGTCGGTCCGGTCACCAGCATAATCCCGTGGGAACTCTGGATGAGCTTATCGAGCTGGTCGTTGTCCTGGCGCTCCATCCCCAGTTTTTCCAGGCTGAACAGGAAACTGCCCTTTTCCAGGATACGCATCACCACGCGTTCGCCGTGGGCGATGGGGATGATCGACACGCGAATATCGATCTCCTTGCCGCTCAGGCGAATCTTGATGCGGCCATCCTGCGGGAGGCGGTGCTCCGCAATATTGAGGTCGGCCATGATCTTCACGCGGGAGATCACCGCCGCCTGTTGGCTGCGGGGTACGGAGAATTTTTCGTAAAGCACGCCATCGATACGATACCGAACGCGCACTTCCTTCTCAAACGGCTCAATGTGGATATCCGAGGCACGGTCTTTCACGCCCCCGGTAATCACCAGGTTAATGAGCTTGATAATGGGCGCTTCGTTCGCCAGATCAAGAAGGTCGCGCTCGGAATTCAGGCTGTCAAGGGACTGATACTCGTCGTCCTCCGCCATGGTAATGCTGTCGATCATCTCGGCGGCATTTTCGCTCTGCTGCTCGAAGTAGCCATCGATAATCGTCTGGATATTGGCCTTGGTGCAGAGCACAGGCGAAACATTGCCCTCAAGCAACAAGCGAAGGTCGTCGAGGGGCAGTAAATTGACCGGATCGTTCACCGCGACGAGGTAACCCTTGCCGTTCTTCTTGTAGGGCACCATGTTGTATTCACGGATGAAGGAAATAGGCACCTTCGTCGTCAACGACGCATCCACCTCGTCAATAAGGCCCGCTTCATAGGGAACGTCGTACTGCTCGCTCAGGGCCTGGAGAATTTGCTCTTCTTCCACGTAGCCCAAATCCACCAGCAATTCACCCACGCGCTTGGGCCGAATCTTTTGCAGTTCCAGCGCCTCGGTCGTTTGCTCTTCATGCACCGATCCCTGCTGGATCAGAATCTCGCATAATTGTAGGTCTTCACCGCTGCTCATGCACTACCTCTTCATATCGCCGCGGCCAAAATCGCTGGATGCCGCAGAACCGGTGTCCCGCCCCGTAATGGCGGCGGATACTCTGTGGGTAGGCCGGTGATTTTTCCGACGACGATGCTTCTTCTTAACCCGCTCGAAGAAGCCCTGCTCAAAAAGTTCATCGAGGTTGGTCTCGTGGTACTCGTTGAGCTTATGCAACGTCAACCGCTCCATATCGACGCTTTCCTTAACGATATGGGGGGTCACGAGAACCACAAGATTGCTTTTTTGTCGGCTATTCCCCTTCGACCGAAAAAGCCAGCCAAGGAGGGGGAGATCCCCAAGGATTGGGGCCTGGTTGCGTGAGCGGTCGGCGGAATCTCGAATCAGGCCCGCAAGCACTGCCGTCGATCCGTCCTTAACGAGCACCTTGTTCTCAAAGAGCGACTTGTTGGTCGTGGGTCCGACGATATCAGCGGACCCCACCTGAGACTCCTGATTCGCAATGTCAGAAACCTCGATTGAGATTTCGAGCAGCACATGATCACCTTCACTAATCTGCGGCGTTACCTTCAGCTTTACGCCAACGTCTTCACGCTGAATCCGTGTTGTGCCAAATTGACTCCCAATGACTTGGCCGTCATTGCTGGTCGACGGACGGGAACTACCCGTGATAAAGGGGACCTCTTGGCCCACCGTGATGGACGACTCTTCGTTGTCGATAGTTGTCAGGCTGGGCTGGGATAAAACCTCCAGGTCTGAAAGGGTCTCAATGGCCTGGAACAACAGGGGGACGAAGGGTAGTTTTACGCTGCGACCACCAATATCCACCGTGATGTCGTCGTATATACCCGCGCTGAAACCGCCGCCGCCACCCAAGCCCAGCACATCCCCGACAAGACTGGTGGAACCACTCAGAACCTGTGCCAAGTCAGCAATCGGCAGAAGCCCTGTACTCGTCAAACCAAAACCCGTGTTGCCTCCTACACCCGCAGCATTAACTTTCAAATTGAAGTCATCGATCAACTTCACATCCATCACGCTGGCCTTGACATAGACCTGACGTTGCGGGACATCGAGCCGTGCGATGAAGGCTTCCAAGAGCTTATAGTCTTGCGGCGAGGCCACGATAAGGAGGGAGTTGGTCTGGTCGTAGCGCGCAATCTGCACACGCTGATCGAAAATCTGCACCTCCGCCGATTGGGATGCAGCACCGCCGCCACCTGCGGCACCACCACCGGAAGCCTGCCGCCGGGGTGCCGTTCCGATGAGGGGCTGAAGCGCCTGCTCCATCAACTCGGCATCGGCGTTGAGGAGCTCGTAGATATGCATATTATTGCGTTCATAGGGCGTGGGCGAGTCAAGCCGAATCACCAAGTCGCGCACCTGCTCCATCATGCCATGCGTCGCCACGACGATAAGGGCGTTCAGCCGCTCATCGGGCACCATACGCAAGACCTCTTCGTTGGAACCGATGACCTCAGAATTGCGCGATCCCGGCACCGTGCGCGTAGTTGGCCGCGTCGGGCGGGTGCTGGGCCGCACCGTCGTCGTCCGACTGCTTCGGCCCGTCGTGCCGCCCGCCTCCGGGGCGATGAGCACTTGCTCCAACTGGGTGGCGATAACATCCGCCCGCGTGTACTCCAGCGTGAAAATCTCCATGTCGGTCTCGTTGCCGGGCACATCGGCCAACTCAATAAACCGCAGCATACGACGCAGCCCGTTGGCCGTGTCCGTGATAATCAAGGTGCCCGTCGGAAGATAGCTGTCCACGCGGGCCGTCTTGCTGCCAAGTATTTTTAAGACCGTGGTTATTTCGGCGGGATCCGCATATTTTATGGGGATGATATGGGTTGAAATTGTATCGTACTGATCGTCTTCCAACATTTTAATCGTGCTGCCGATATTAAGATCGCCAGGCTTGGCATCACCGGTGGCAATCACCTGGATCAGGTGGCCGTCCAAGTTCTCAATCAGGGAAAATCCCCGCGAGTTAAGCACCGACTCCAGCACCTCGTAGGCCATCTCGGGCGGAATTCTATCGTGGGTGATTATCGTAACGGTCGAGGCCCCGATATTAGGATCCACATCAAAATTGCGGCCCGTCAACTTGGCAATATGCTGAATCACATCGATGAGCGGCTGGTCGTCATAATTGAACATGACATCTTCATCGGCCGCCTCACCCAGGGGAACCGTCTTGGCTCCCGCGACCGTGGTGAGCTTGGCACCGGTGGATGCTGCGGGCTTCTGGGGCCGCGCCGGGGGAGGCACTGCCTTCGGCCGGGCGACACGGGGCCGTGTGGTGCGGGCGCCGCTGGTGGCGGGCGGTGCCGCGCTTCCAGGGCGGCGCGTGGCCGTTCCACTGCTTCCCGGACGGCGTGTGGTTGTTCCACTGCTCCCCGAGGGTGTGGCCGCCCCGTCAACCGATCCGTCGTCCACAACAGCCTCGTCTTGCGCGAAGGCCAGGTTGGGACTCGGTGACAGGATTTCCATTGCAACAAAGAATGCTGCGAAACAGGCGATGCAATGCTTCCGCATGTCTGTCCTTCCAAAGTTGTTCGATGGATTGCCTCACGGCGCATCCGCTAAATCCGCTAAGAGCCAGGTGTTCACCGCACCGTCCGAAAGCAGTTCGTCATCCCCGCGAACGCGGGGATCCAGTTTCGCCTGGGAAGTCCCGACCGTGTTCTGGATTCCCACGTGCGTGGGAATGACGGCATCGAACCTCTTCGTGCGTGAACGGTTACGCTAAAAGTTAAATTCTATCGATGTCGGCTTGCCATTCCGCAGGATACCGATGCGGAAGGAATTGGAATTTCCGTATTTCTGGACCATCTCCAAAATCTTCTGTTGGCTGTCGATCTTCTCGTTGTTCACCGTCTGCAAAACATCGCCTTCCTCCAAACCAAGCGTCTTGGCAAGGGGCACGTCGGAAATGTTGGAGGCAGTGATGCCCGCCACCTTGCCACTGGCATCGCGGTAGAGCGTGGGCTTCACCTTCGTTACGAGTTCCGCATAGTTCAGCGTCAGTTCCTTGACAAGTTGTTGCTTGTCCAGTTTGATGCGCTTGGTCGGTAATCGCCTCGGACGGGTTGGTCGGGTGGAGCGTGAGGCAATCTTGTCGTTGCCCTCATCCTCCGGCTTGTCGTCCATACTGAGCCGCTCCAACTCCGGCGGCTCCTTGAGGCTGTTTTTCAGGATGACCCAGCGCGGATGCACCTCCACCAGCGTGACATTCTCCACCACCGACGCGCCGATGAAATAGAGCTTGCCGCCATCCTTCTTGTTTTCGTCTTCAATGCTGGCCGTGGCGTAGATGCTCGTGGGCGACAGGCTGGTCACGCCCCAAAGTCGCAATCTCAACTCGGTTTCTTTCGTTGGACCCTCTGGCGGCTTCGTAACCAACGGAGGGGCCTTTAGCGTACCTGGATCAAAGCGACCCGCAGCACCGAAGAGACCACTGTCGGTAATGCTGTTGTAGTCTTTGCGGGCACGCAAGGCCACGATGAGCGGCTCGCCGTCGTTTCGGAGCTCATCCACGCCTTCGTTGGCTGCAGCGGAAACCGGCTGTGAACTCTGAAATAAATGCATGACCACCAGAGCCGCTGTGAGCAGGATCAGTCCAAAGAGGATCCCGTCCAGCACCAGGAATGTCTGCCGTATAATGAGACCGCGTACCATCTATACCTCATACTGTGTCGGCGGGGGTGAAACTCTTCCCCACCGCATCAATTTGCACCGAAACCGTCGTTGGAAGGCACCACCGACTCTCTAGCTGCAACGTGTTGCCATCACAGAACTAACGTGATGCGGTGAGCCAAGGTTGACAGGGGGATTGTCGTGCGCTCAGAGGCCCTTTCCCTGTGCGCGAAGCGGCCCTTCCTCGAACCGGACAGGTAGTGTATCCCATTGCTTTTGGGAATCGCAAAGCACGACTGGCCCTACGAAGCCAAAAAGAGGCCCGTGTGGAACATTCTCAGGCAAGCCAAGCGCTATGCAAGCCCACTACGAGTGCCCCCTGCACAGACACGGGTACTTGTGGCTTCAGCGATCCTGATCCCGATACGGATTATGGGTAATTTTCAGGAAATAGGGATGGCACCTTTGGTGCTTGAAAAGGTATGTCCCCTTGTAAATAGTAACGATGGGTGCCACGGACAAGCCCGGTAGGCCTTACCCGTGCAAAACAGAAAACGGATACCCATTTGGACAATTGCCTGTTGGACATGCTTTCCAGACACGGGCCAGCATAGCACCGCAGTGCGCAAGATTACACTCAGACTTCCTGATCCCGACAGGGTTTTGGGGTGATTTGTCGGAATTTGGTTTGGCACATTTATTGATGTAAAACAGGTCTTCTGGTCACTACGTGACCATCACAGGCGAGACGCCCGTGCCACCCTCGCTTCTGCGAATCATGCTTCAATCAACAAGGGATAGGGTGGAACAGCCGTCTCGGCTGTTTTTGTCACACCGCAAGGTGTGATGGCGAAATCACGTTGGAATGGGCAATAAGTGCTAAATCGAATTCCGTCGGGAACAGGAAGTCTGACGGGCAAGGGCTATCGCCCCTTGTCCGTGGCACCCCGAAGTTTTTTCCCAGCCTCAGGCATCTTGATCTAGCTGGAAATTGGGTTTGGTACTTTTCTGATGTTAGCATGGTCGCCTTCAGACCAAAAAAAAGAGTCTGGAGGTGCCACCTACACGTGCAGCCGCTTCGCAGCTAAGCTTGTGGGTGCGGATTCGCAGCAGGGAACTTGGCTCGTATTCTGACACCTGATGCATGTGTTGTGTAGCACCGCAGCGACCTCTGAAAACACCGAACCCATCTCGATGCCCGCACCCACAAAGCCACTCGTACCTCGTGTCTGTGTAGGTGGCACCCGGCGCTGTTTTTTGCAAGGGGCAGTATCCTTCAAGCATCAAAGGTGCCAAACCCAATTCCATCGGGTTCCATAAGCCTGACCCCGATGCGGATCTTACGAAAAAGCGCACTCCCAAGAATCTGGAAGTGCGCGTGGTGTAAACTATATATAGTGTCGGCCAGGCGGTGCTATTTGGCTGCGGCAGCTTGCTCCTTGACAATACTGCGAAGCTTGGCCATGTAGTCGGAGAGCACCATGCCCTGGGGGGCATCCTCATCCGCAGAAAGTGCTTTGTGCGCGTGCTCATCAGGCACACCCGCCACGGCAACGGTCTTTTTCCCGCTCACGCTGTTGGTCAGCACCAATTTCTTCCCGCCAAGACCGTTGTAGACCCGGTATCCAGAGCCTTCCACATACTCCAGGTAGAGCACCACGGTCTCGCCCTTGGCAAACTTGGGAAGCGCGCTGGCCTCAACAACCAAGCCGCCAATGCGACCACCCAACTGGCTGAAGGTGACGGTGGACTGCTTATTCAGCGCCCCCTTTGCCTTATCCTCGATCTCGATTACAATGTCCGTGTAAATCTTCGATCCCGGCGCGTCTTGCCGCGCCACAGCGGATGTCACCTTCCCCGCTATGATATCGGTCGCGTTGGCCACCAGTTGCTCTGTCGTTTGATGAATAATCAGCGCATCAGCGGAGGGGGCTGCCATCAACAGCACCGACAAGCCGATGATCGTCGCCGCACCGGCCAACTTGCGCTGGCGACGGCGCAACGCCCACAGGCAAAAGGCCAGAACACCCGCCAGAGCCAGCACGTGATCCAAGCACCAGTAAACTGTGGCTACGGCCTTCTCCGTCAGCCCATAGGCCAGGGAGTTGCCCAGTATATAGCGGGCCGCTGTCGGTGATACTTTGTAGTAGGTGTCCACAATGAAACTTCCCAAGGCCGTCTCCATGAGAATCCCGTCACGCAGCGACCGAACAGAGTCAGCGCCCGATACGACACCGGCTGCACCACCGCCACCCGCTCCAGACTTCGCGCTGCTCACCACATTGAAGATGCACACATCGTTGGGATCACCAAACATGGGATTATCCCCTACGATGCTCTCGATAGTCCGCTCCGTATTGGTGCTGACCAGGGTCTGCCGTTGAAAATCCCATACAAAGGACGTACCGGCATCCTTGTTGGAAATATCAATTATATTGCCCGCCTCGTGAAGCACTTCCGAAGGGTACACATTGTTGGACGCCGCAGTCGCCGGCAAGATAGAATCAAAAGTTTCCGCATCGGCATCAGGCGGTGCCTGGCGCTCAAAGCCCGTGAAGTTCAATGCATTATTCGTAAAGGTGTAGGTCGCGTTGAATACCCCCGACTCGGTCTCCATCGTTTTCCAGAGGTGGGACAACTCAAATAGACCCTCCCGCTCTGGATAGATATCACTGTTAACGTAAAGGGCGCTCAAGGTGCTGAACACCGCAACACGAGGTGTCGTATCATCGTTGTCCACATCGGCCCACGCAACAACATGCCCGCCAGGTATCGGTGCGGAAGGCAGCCCGGTGCCCGCGTTGGTGCGCGTGCGCACTTCGCCGTTCAGACCGAAGAACAAATCCTGATTTCCCCGGGGATAAAGCCACGCCATACCTGAAATATCGTCTGGAGCAAGATCCCGACCACCGCCAATGCGATTACCGTTTCCATCAATCGTTTCAAATAGAATGGGATACATCGTTGGTGTCACGCCGATACGCCGGCTCACCCCGCCAATGCTGTGCGCCAAAACAGCACTTTCGACGAGCCCCGTTATGCTGCTTGGATCACTGGGATCCGAAAGCTCGGCACCAAGATTGTTCAGGGGCGTGTGGGTCAGCCCGTAGAAGTGACCCAACTCATGCACGAGAACGGAGAGAAGATCGACGGGTTCTTCCCCATTCGGACCCGGTCGGGTCGCGGCCGCGCTTATGATAACGTCATTGTCGATAATCGTTCCTGAACTGATGAGAACGGTGTCGGTTCCCGACTGAATTTCCGTTTCTTCCGCCGCCCAGAAAAAGACGTTAATACCCACAACACCGCCCGCCAATTCCGGGACGATAACGTCATCGGGCACGACATTCTCGTCGGGAAGCCCATCCCCGTCCAGATCCTGCGTCTCGGTAACCTGCATCGCGATAACGTTGAGCGTATCGAAGACATCCTGTCCGGTGAAAATTGGATCCTGAACAAACCCAACAATCGAACTGGCCGCATAAGACTGGGGAATTCGCTCCCAGACGCGGAGCGCCTCCAAGACGATTTCCACCTCTTCCTCGGTGTAACCGCTCTTCCCATTTTCAATATAGACGGGAATCCCTTCGTCCTCAGCGATCTCTCCGTCATTATTGTTGTCGAAGAAACTACGGTTGTACTGCTTGAGACGCAGCACCCCGCCGGTGTCATACCCACCAATGGGAAAGAAGGCCCATGTTGCTGGTGCAATTACCAAGCCGCAGCAAAGTATTGCCAGCCCTAGTTGTCGTGTGCGTGATGTCACGAATCCTCTTCCTTTCATACCGGCCACTTTCTTGTCGCTGGAAGCGTTGTTCCATGCTTAGTCTTACGATATCGTCGTATCGCCACTACGGCGCAGTAAATCGTTCGTCCCTACTGTAAAGTATACGCTTTCTTGCGCCGCACCCCAAAGGCAAGCGCCGTGGCCGCCAACAGGAGCACCAACAGGTCACCCGCCGGCACCGCACCACCCGAGCGGCTCGCGCTGCAATCAATAGGGTTCTTCGGTCCTTCGGGCGGGCTTAATAATTCAAAGCCGTTCAGCTTCGTATTTTGGGTTCCGTTCTGTTTGTTGCGAACGGTCACGTTCATCAAACCGACCTCAGCGAAGCCACCCACAGGAAACTTAATCTGATAGGTGGTTCCCGCGCCAATATCGGCCGTAAGTTCGTACACCGCGACCACCGTATTGCCAAATCGCACTTCCGCGTCTTCTGCTGCGGGGAGGTTCTCGCCAATCAGCACCACGGGGAAGTCCGATTTCTCGGCCTTCGCGGGCGATATCCGTGTAATAGAAGGTGCCACGTCGCCCGTGCCGTTCACCAGCGTAAACAGATTGGAGCGGCTTGCCTCCTGGCTGGTATCTGGATTCCGTACGATGACGACCACAGGCTGCTGCGGCATATTTCCGCTCTGCGTCATGATAGTAATCGATATGGTCGTGTCGGTCGCGTCATTCACCGTCACGTCATAGCCGCTCAACACAACTTCGGGATTCGTTCCAAAGCCGCTACCATTCAGGACAAAGGTGAAGGGATTGTCCACCGTGGTCTGCGTCGGCAGGGTGCCGGTCGAAGCCGAGTCGATGGCGACGGAGATCGGACTCAGCGGTACCCGGCGACCGGTAAGAACACCCGAGCGCTTTTTCTGGGCGGAGTGTGTGCGAACCCAGTTGTAGCCACTATTGTCCACCTTGGCGCCAGGCCGGGTTCCGTCCATGAAGTAACGGACCGGCGCGTCCTTAAAGAAGGTGATAAAACCAACGCCGCGGTTACCCCAGGGGAATTCCTGGAACTTCCTATAGTCCTCGCTGGCGGGGCCATCGATGCCAAAGAAGGTCTGCGGGTCGGGTTCGGTGGGCGTGTTCGGCCCCCAAGACACGATACCCACACGGAAGTTGTCGTCAACCTGCATATCTTCCGAAGCCCGGACGACCACGAAGAAGTCGGGACCGCTGTTTTCACCATCCCACGACTCGGGTACCCACTGGCGATAACGGGGCTGGTTGGCCGGGTCGTCACCTTCGAAACTGGTGCCCGGGGAAGACAGAACGAACTTCACCTGCGGCGCGTCACCCGCCACACCAAAGAGCCTCGGCGGGCCGTCAAGCTTCAGCGGAATGTCAATGCCCGCGTCGAAGTGGCCGTTTCGGTTGTCCGGGTGGAAATCGTTGTCGCGATACAGAGCCACGCCGCTCAGGCCCTGATCCCGGTTAAGGGGAAGAAGGTCTGTGACCACGTCAAAGTCAGCCACATTGGCTTCGTTGTAGAATTCCACCACGACCTGTTCAAGGAACGTCGGGTTTTGCACGATTTTCCAGCCGCCATCGCGGGGCGTTCCACTCAAGAGCGTCAGTGCCGCAGCGCTGTTGCCCGTGATTTCATAGCTTTCAAAGGCGGAGTCCACGAGCCAGTCGCCCGCGAAGTCGTCCACAGCCCAAGTGGCACCGGCCACCGTAAAGGTCTGCGCCGTGCCCTGGCCTGAGGTGCCCTTTGCCCGTACCGCATCGGCAATATTCGTCGATGTGTCCAAGCCCAGAAGCGCGGTGGCAGAACCACCGATGTCAATGGTCGCATTCTGGCTGATGAGATCTTCAATGACCAGCGGCACATTGAGGGTTACCATGTCGTGTCCATAGAAGTCCTGCACCGGCGCTTCTTCTGGATTCACTTTCTCCAAGCCACCAGCACTCGCCGCGCCAGTCGGCACGAAGCGGATGCCCGCGCCACGCTGCCCGGTCACACGGCCTGGCAATGTCGCTGGAATCACAACACGGAATTGTTCATGGGCGCTGGCGTTGGCCGACAACTTTACGGTTACGAAGAGATCGTCACCCGGTTGCGGGGCATCGAGATCAAGCGCCTTCTGGCCAATCTGGCTTGCCGACGAGGCTACGAAAACTTTCTCCGATGGCAGGGTGAAATCAATTCCAGGGAAATCAACGACCGCCAGATCCAACACGCTGTCGGTGCTCTCCGTTCCGGCCACAAAGAATTCTGTCGCCGCACGCAGACCATCGTTGTTGGGGATGGTGCTACCGCTGCGCACGTACTCCGCTTTCAAGCGGTGACGGGCGCCGGCTCCCGCGCTGCTGGGCTGGGCCAGGAAGTCAAAGAGGTTGAAGACAACCACGTTGTTCAGGCTGGGGTTTCTACTGTCGTAGGCGGGCTGCCAGGTATCGGCCAGCCAGTCCGAGAACTGACGCGCCAGATCAGCCTGGGCATCGTCTATCTGGCCTACCGGCAGCGGTGGCGCGGTCAACACAACGAAGAGCGTGTCGGAATTGGATTCGAATATGGCTTCCAACGGCTCGTAAGCGTTGCCTTCAGTATCGGTGAAAAGACCACCGCTTCCCGCACCGTCTGGATGCTGGAAGACCGCCTTGTAGTTTTCAAAGGTCATCTCTTCGCTGAAGGGATCGCCCGGCACACTGCCTACTTCCGCCAGCAAATTGCTGAAAGCATCACTATTGAACATCACAATCCGGTTAAAGCCGTCTGCCGTGTCCCGCTCTCTAACGGCCTTGAGGTAATCGTTGAACCACAACAGCCAATGGCGAACATCCGTGAAATTGCCCGGTGTCGGTGCCAGGGAATCGGGACGGCCCGAGTCGGGCGATACGTCGGTAAGCTCGCGAATGTCATTGCGCTCGTCAAGGTACACCTTCTCCAGGAGGGCATCACTCATACCACTGGTGAGCCAGTTGCTGCCCATCCCATGGTGGATGTAGAGAACATCGTCCGTGGTCGTGTCGCTGCTTCCACCGCCACCACCGCCGCCGCCCGTACCCGTACCACCGCCAGAGAAGCCCTGGCAGAGGAAGAGCTTGACGAAGACACCGACCCCGCCATCGTCATTGTGCGGGGTTGGCCAGAGCGCACTTGGGCGCATCGTGAGCACCCAGGCCCGGTCACGATCATCGATAAGTCCGTTGCCGTCCATATCGTCCGGCGTGCTGTCGCCGTCCAAATCCACCAATTCCGGCGCCGTGCCCCATGCAGCGTCGCTAAGCGGAATCATCCGATCCTGACTTGGAAAAATCGTGCCGGATTCGTCGTAGCCATTGAAGTCGGACTCGTTAAGGAAGATGCCGGAGCTGAATATCCCGCTATCTTCACCACCGCCGTCTTCCCAGAGAAGCACACCAGAGTCCGCATCCAAGCCGACTGGGTCCAGGGGATAGAGGTCATCCGGGCTAAAGTCGGGTCCCCAAAACGCGAGGTTGATTTCGGAAATGAAGGTCTCAGATGCCGCGTTGACCACCGAATCCGCAGAACCAACCACGTTGATACCCAAAACCGGAACCTGGTTGTTGTTGATATCCGTTCGCTGATGCAGCAGACGCGCCCGGCTGTCTTCATCGGCCCAGTCACTGAGGCGTGGATACTGCCCTGGCAATAGCGCCTGAGGCCACGTGGCATAGCTGGGCAAAGTCGGTTGGGTGGGCATTTGCGCGATAGCGTTGGAGCGGGGAACCTCCGTGGAGCCGACGAACGCGAAGGGCGCTGTTTCGAAGGGGAACTGGAAGTCCAGCAGATTGCCTTCCGTCTGTATAACCTCTTGGTCGCCGCCCACACTGATCCGAATATTAAAGACCACATCCGTCGCATCAACACCAACGCCGTGTTGGTTCAGGAAACGTGATTGCTGAATCCCAAAGGGATCCATCCAGCGGCCAAACGTAGTCTGCGACGTTCCCTGAGCCGCGAAGCCATAGCATAGGTTCGTGCCAAAGGGGAATGCCAAAAACAAATCAGACACGCGCCCGAACTCTGAATTCGTCCCGTAGGTCATTTGCAGGTCGTGGACCTCCAACCCGACCCGTATCGGCTTGGCCGACGTAGCATCCATGGTGCGCTCGGGCCACCAAGGCTCGTCAACACCCCAACGGGCATCGTCCTGCCACGTCGTAAAGTACTTGCTGCCACTGATGAGTGTGTCACCAAGCGGAGGTATCATGCTGCTAACATAGATCCCGCCCTCATACGTATCCGCTTCGATATCAAATCGACGCGGCTCCACAAAGGCTCGGAAGTCCGCGCCCGCCTTGATGCCCTGTCCATCCGCAAGGCCGCGTGAAATATCTTTATAGCCACTATCCGTGCGAATGACAACAAAGTAATCCGGGCTGACACTCGTTGTGACGAAGTCGGTAGCATTCGAAAACGCTGACGTATCGAAGGTCTGATCGGGAATCGGCTCAATCAGCCCCTCCAAGTCGGGCGCTTCCAGGCGTTTGTTGGCGAAGTCCAGCCTGATCTTCCACCAGGGGTCGCCGCCTCCGGGCGGGAATGGAATATATTCCCACTGCGAGAAGAAGCTTCTGAACAAGGGTTCCAACGGATAATCGCCGTTAAACACCGCGCCATTGCCATCGTCCGTGGCCGTCGGCGGATCGAATATACCATTGTTGTTTTCATCGGCCCACACCCAGGCACCATTGTAGGTGAAGTCAGGAGAGCGCGCAATGAGTTCGGTGTCCCCTTCGATATCAATACGGGTGCTGACAAATCGTTCCAAATCGGTGCGCGGATCGAAGCCCCCGTTGCCGGGCACGCCGAACGGATCGCCGCCGATATCCGTCATGATCAGGTTCACTTCCTGGAGCGAGGGCGGCTCGTTGTCTACGGAGCGACGGAAGCGTGTTATTTGAGAATCGAAGAAATCGAAGTGCTCTCCTTCGGTGCCGTGCAAATTGATGTTGACCACGTTCACCCAATCTTCTACCGCGATAAGCTGGCGAATCTGGAACGTCTCGCCGCCAAGAATACTCAAAAGCTTGTTGGGCGTGTTCCAATGGGGACGTGTAAATTCAGCCGTCGGCACATGGAACGAGTAGGGATGATCCCATCCATTGATGTTCGGGGCAAAATTCTCGCCATCGTGTCCGCCGCGCGCATCAAAGACACCAAAGCTGGACGAATAGCCGGTTTCTTCCGCGAGAATTTCGGCATCGAAGAAGTTGGGCGAATACGTGTCAATGGGCAATCCATCCACGTCGGTGAGGAAGGTGCCATCCGCATCGGGAACGACCATGCGAGCGCTCAGCACCGTGGTCGCCAGTGTCAACTGCGTGCGCCACGTCGCCGATGTGCGAACCGCAATGATGTAGGAGTTGCCGTCGATGGTATTGTCGCCGTTGGGACCGGCGGGCACCGGAACTTCGGGATCGTCCGGCGTACCGGCACCCACGAAATTCAGCGTGTACGTGAGGTTCCCAAACGTGCCGTCGAGCGTGGCGATACCACCGCCCGCAGCGCCCCACGTGGCCAGAAGGAAATCATTGTCCACGTTGAGATTGTTGTTGTCCCCCTCATCATCAGAAAATCCCTCAGCGAAGATACCAAACTCCAGCAGATCACTGACAGCGGGTCCGCCAGCGTTGATATATCCGAGATCGGTGGACAACTTGGGGTTGCCGTGAATCTGGTAGACCAGGCTTTCCAGTATGCGGGCCGCCGGGGTTTCCTCGTCGGTCGACAAGACCAGATTGAGCAGGGGCACCCAGTCATTCAAGGGCAGAAGGGCTTCGCCATCTCGAATAAGATCCGCGACCGTGAAGTCCGCCGTGGGTTCGTCAGTTCCCCCTTCACCTTCGCCTTCACCTTCGCCTTCACCTTCGCCTTCACCCTCGCCTTCAGCAGCACATACCTGACAGGGCCGGACGGTTATGTAATCCGTCAATTCGATGGTGCGAATGACTTCTTCATCGGTGAGCCGATCTCGGAAGGTCACCTGCAACCTCACGGTGTAGAAGCCTTCCTCCAGATAGCGGTGGAGTGGGTTGGTCTCGGTCGACACCTCGCCGTCGCCAAAGTTCCACGCGTAGCCAATAAGTTCGTAGTCCGGCCCTTCGGCGCTCAGATCCGTAAACTGCACATCCAACCCGTCAGGCAGAATGCCTGCGGGATCCGGCGTGATCGTTCCATCCAGGGGCGTGCCAACGAGGTCGGCATAGGGAAGCTCCACAATCTGAATGATATCGACCTTGGTCACGGTATCTTCGACACCGTTGGCATCCGTCACCGTAACTGAAACGGTGTAGGTGCCTTCGTTGGCATAGGCATGGGTGTAGACATAGCATGTCGCACCGGGATTCTCGGGATCAGCGGGTACGGGAGTCGGAGCCAAATCGTCCTCGGTCTCTCCGTCGCCGAACTGCCACACCACACGCGTCACGGTTCCCGTGGCGCAAAGGGTGAAGGTGACCGGCTCGCCCACCGACTGGCGGTTGCGATCCACCGTAAAGTCGATCATAGGTGCCTCGGAGGCCGTAACAATAGCGGATCGGGCGGCCACATTCGGGTTTGTCCGAATCCAATGGCGTACGGCGTGATCGTCCTGGCTGTGATCGAGTTCGGTCGCAGGCTCTACACGCTTGCGATCCTTGTTGTAGGTC
>JAJRPE010000308.1 GCA_024280935.1 Candidatus Hydrogenedentota bacterium | reverse complement strand
TGGCCCTTGCACAGCACCAAGCCGAAATCGAAGCAAGCACCGGGGCATACTGTATTTGCAGTCCCCTTCGTGTCATGGAAATCGGGGACGACAAGCTCAAAACCTGTCAGTGGCTGAAATCGTCGGGGCTTCGTTACCCGGCTTACGCCGATGCCAGTGACAACGAGGCCGTAGATAATTTGTTGGAAAACACAGGCTTCCCCCTCATCTCCAAGCCCCGTCGCGGCGGTGGTGCCCGTGGCGTTTTTCTCGTTGAGAACCAGGCCGATTTGGACTACGCCCGCAGCAAGGAAGACTACCTCCTTCAGGAGTCCCTGGGTACACAGGAAGAAGAGTACACCGTCGGCTGCTTCTGTGACCGTAACGGTAATCTGGCACCCAGTTGTTGCATGAAGCGTGAGATTCTTGCCGGGACCACCTATCGGGCCGTACTCGGTGATTTCACAGAGGTGCGGGCGGAAGCCGAAGCCATCGTCCGGCGGCTACAGCCTGCGGGCCCCTGCAACGTACAGCTTCGCATGACCAAGCGCGGCCCTGTTTGTTTCGAGATTAACCCCCGGTTTTCCGGCACAACGCCTATCCGCACCCATTTTGGATATCGGGAGGTTTCGGCGGCATTGGACCATTTCGTGGAAGGCAATCCGGTGACCCTGCCCCTCGTGACCGAGGGCATCGCCCTGCGTTATTGGAATGAGCTGTATATCGACCCCGAAGCCCTGGCCGAGATTGAGGAAGACGGTTTGCTAAAAAAACCAAGCGACTACCCTTCGTATATCGAAGCCTATGGTCTGGAACCCTGAGATTGGCTTCGTCCAAAAATAACATGCACTGCGAAAAATTAGGCGGCGACCAATGGGAACGTAGGCGTCTCGCCTGTGTTTACACCGTACGGCGATAAGGTGGCTAAGTCCACTGCCAGATAAATATGGTTAAGCCCGTTTCCCGTCGTAAGACAAAGGGACATCCATGATATGCAATCGAAATAATTTTGGAATGTGGAACGCTATTTCGTCGATGGTGGCCCTTGTGATTGCTTTGGGGACTGTTGTCAACGTCTCAGCGCAAGAAAAATGGGAGCAATGGGGTGATATCCCTCCTGAAGAGTTGAAAGGCATGGTCCTTCTGGACTTCATAAAGGATACACCGGCAGAGGAGAAAACTCTCCGTGTGCTCAGCTTTTTGGACGTGGACCCACAGAGTGCGTTACAAGCGGTTTTCTTCAGGCGTTGGGAGGGGAGTAAGATTCCTGATGAGAGAATCGGGGTGAAGATCATCATAGAGGGTCCGTGCTCAGTTGAGCTAAATCCTGTATCTCGCTCGATCAGACAGTATGAGGGGATTGCTCGAAAGGACATCCCTGAAACTAGTAAAGTGCCCTTTTCGGAAAAGGCGAAGGACGAAGCGGTGGCTCTGGCACGCCGTCTCGGCAAAGCACTTGGGGTCAGCCTGAGTGAAGTCCGGACTGACGCCCATCTCGAAGGTGACTTGGTCTGGAAGATTATTTTTTTTCAAATGATGGATGGGTATTTGTGTCCCCTCAATGCACTTGTGGTATCCATTAACGGAAGCTCAAGCACTATTCGAATACTTAATGTTACCCCTTTTATCAGCACTGCCCAGACGGAGATAAAGGTGGACAAAGAGTTGGCAATTAGTAATGCTTGTAAAATTGCCAAGGAGAAGTATGCAGAATACGAGGGAAAGAAAGAAGTCCAGGGCAATATTGCTGTAGATAAGCCCCGCATCTATCCTGTTGGAATCGAAACCGATGAGAAAGGCAACTATGTAGGGTCAATCGGGAGACTGGCATGGCCTGTTTATATGGAGGGCAGCCAGCGCATCCTTTCCATTGATTGTGCGACTGGCGAGTTGTTGCGGAGGGTAAAGTAAATGAAGGGGCGGATATTGTGGGCGTGCCCCGCGCCAAATCCACTCCCCGATCAACAAAGCGAAGAAGGCCGTGAACGCGAGTCGTCAATAGCAAAAAGTTTCTCTTCTAGGTTCCAAGTTTTCCTCGAAAGCCCGCACCCACAAAGCCGCTCGTGCCTCGCGTCTGTGTAGGTGGCACCCTTGTCGCTCATTCTATAGCGACAAGGCGAGATGTGCCCTCCCACCTACTCCGTTGGGACCAACACCAAGTTCATTTCCCGCCCCACGACATTCTGAATCTCCAAGGGCCACCCTTCATATTCCCGCTCACGAATCAGGTCCACCAAGTAGGCCATGTTACCGGCATAGCCCAGACGAACGCGGGCGAGCCGCTCAGAAAAGAACGACACCTCAATGCTATCGATTTGACGCTCTTGCTCCAGTACAAAGGTAAAGGCCGATAGGCGCGCGCGGTCACCGGGGTTAAGCAGGGTAATCAGGACTTGGTCCTGTTTCTGCATACCCAACACCGACAACACCGATGCAACGGCAACATCTCCCAATACCTTCGCCGTTACATCCCTGAGGACCTCTTCTTGACAGGAAGCGGCATCCAAGCCCGTTATGGCGGCCGAACTGGAAAATGCGTCTATGAGGTCGCCGTCGTGACCCCGAAGAACCTTCAGATTGAGCGTTGCCCGTGTTCGCGTTACCGCGCCCTCCTCCACGGGAATCGTCCGTGTTATTGCGACAACACCGATCAGTACAACATCCGCAAGGGTTTCCCGCGCATAAGCAGCGGCGGCAGACACATCACCGAGGGCCGCCTTGTGAAAATCCGCTGATTTGAATATTTTCGCCAACGCGGTATGGGGACTGGGTGACAATCCAAGATTCGTCAAGCCCATTACCAGAGCCTCCTCTGCGATCCCGGGCGATTTCACCTCCGTCATTCCATCCACCTCTATGGCAATAAGGCAGGAGAGGGTCGGCGATTCTGCCAGGCGCGGCAAGGCCAGCGTTGCCAGATCCTGCTCCAACGCACCAATGTCCACATAGGCATCCACTTCCACTTGCGTTTGACCGCCATGGGTGTCGAGGTGAAGTTCTACGATTCGGGTAACGTAGAGATCCGCCTTCCGAATCATACGTCGAAAGGGCCGCAAATCACCGGAGGCGACTTTGGTTTCCAGGATCAAGCGCATCGCCACCTGCTGGGCGTTCTTCAGCGCTTCCCGGCGGGCGGAAAAACCCACGCCCTCGGCAAAACCATGAATACCACGCAGCGCAAGCTCCCCTTCAGTAGGCGCGCAGAATCCAAGACTGGCGTAGCCAAGCAGGGTCATCAGGAACACGGCAACGGCAACCAAGCCATGACCAAAGGCCGTCATCTCCGCGAACGCGGAGATCCAGTGATGATTCTGTGTGAACCTGCCGCGTTCTGGATTCCCACGTTCGTGGGAATGACATGAAGCACCCTCGTTTCCCATTGGCCTTCCTGAAGAGCAAGAGACTACACGTTGAAATCGTTTCACGGGGCCCCGCTATTCTGCTGCGACGACTAGCGACGGTTCGCCAGCGACAAGTAGTATAAAAGCCACATCACAGATGCGACTGCCGCCGCTACGTAGGTCCATGCGGCAGCACTCAAAACTTCGCGAGCACCCGATAACTCGTCCTTCTCCAAGATACCGCCCTGCTCCAAAGCCACAAGGGCGCGGCTACTCGCGTTGAATTCCACCGGGAGAGTAATGACGGTGAAAACGGTCGATGCGGCGAACAGGAACACGCCAACCCAAACCAATACTGGCCAGTGCAGGAAAAAGGCACCCGCGATT
This sequence comes from Candidatus Hydrogenedentota bacterium, assembly GCA_024280935.1. Lineage (GTDB taxonomy): Bacteria > Hydrogenedentota > Hydrogenedentia > Hydrogenedentales > JAEUWI01 > JAEUWI01. The sequence goes on along the minus strand of JAJRPE010000308.1, from coordinate 6,074 downwards.
ATCAAAATCGGGGCCATCCTGGTCCCAATATTTGCGGTAGGATAGACGATGGCGCGGAGGTTAAGGGGGGCGTATTGGTGGGCATGTTGAATGACATGACCCACTTCGTGGGCAGCGATCCCCAATGCGGCAATGCTCTGACTGCCATATACCGCCTGGGAGAGCCGCACGGTTTTGGTTCTCGGGTCATAGTGGTCCGTTAGCTCCCCGGGGATGCACTCCAAATCCACATCCGTGATACCTTCCCGCTGCATCATCCAGCGTGCAACGTCCGCGCCAGTCATTCCAGAACGGGTGCCAACCTGAGAATAGCGGGCATAAGCACCTTTTACCTTGGCTTGCGCCCAGAGGGAGAATCCCATGGTTACTAACACAATCAATATGCTCGGTCCATCAAATATCATCACTACCTACTTCTTTTTTGGGGTTTTGGCCTCGTTCTTCTGCTGCGATGGCGCACGCATGACACACTGGCCGTTCAACGCCGCGCCTTCTTCCATCAGGAGGCTGCGCGTCCGAATGTCTCCGTTGACCTTGGAAGACGCAGCAAGACTGAGGACACCGGGCGTCGTTATATTCCCATACACCTGGCCCGCAATAAATATTCGTTTCCCCGCCAGAATATCGGCATTCAGCCGCCCGCTCGGCCCCAATTCCAAGTCCTCCGAGCACTCCACCTTCCCCTCCACCAGCCCTTCAATCTTGCAGGTGCCCGCACGGACATTGCCCGAAATAAGCGCGCTGGGTCCCAGTAGGAGGCGGCCTTCGATGGTAATGTTGCCCTCGATTCGTCCGCCGATTTCCGTATCCGATGCGCTGCTCAAAGAACCTTCAATAATGACACCTTCCGGGATGATCATACGCTGGGTACTCACCGTCCGGGCACGCCGCATGGCCAAGTCGTCCGCGTTTGCGCTGGGAGAACTCGTCATTTCCGCCACAGCATCCCGATGGCGGTCTTGCCCACGGCTGTTTTGGAGTTTGTCGTTAAAGCGAGAATTAAAGCGCCCGAGAAGCCCCTTCTTTCCCGCTTTTTCCATTTTCTCAAGTTCTTCATCAGCCTCGAAATCGAGTTCGAGCGGTGCATTTTTTGCTTTTTTAACGTCATCTTGCGCCATAATCAAAAGTATCCCAACCGGTTCGCCATATCGACGATGCAGCCCGATATTTTTTCCTGGGGTTTTCCTACCACAAACGGTACGCCCGAGTTTACCGCTTCGGAAACGTACTTATCAAAATACACGAAGCCAAGATTCTCAGTTTCGATGCAAAGGTGTTGGCGGGCGAATTTGGCCAGGATGTTCGCGGCTATTTTCGCTTCGTGGGCGTTGGTTGCCTTGCTCACGACCACCTTGGGGCGAAAAGCCCGCGCCAGCGTCATTAATTCGTCGCAAAGCTGTTTTTTTACCGCTGTTTCGAAGCAATCCGCCGTCTTTATGGATACAATAAAATCGTTCAGGGTTTCATTGCGCTTCAGTAGAAATCCGACCTCGGGACTCCGATAGAAACGCTCAATACGCCGAAACAGGGCCGCCCGCAAGAATTTGAAGGCATTGTCAATGCTGGTCCGTTCTGGTGTAATTACCAGGACCCCGTTGGTATTGGTCATCAGGAAGAAGTCCAGGGTATTTAAGTGCGCGCCCGCATCCAAATCCACCAAGACAAGGTCCGCATCGAGTTTACGCAATTCCCGAATCAAGGCGACTTTCTGCTGAAAACGGGGATTGGCCGCATCGGTGAGACCGCTGGTGCCAGGGATGAGCCTCAGGTTTTCATAGGGTGTTTCGCAGACGATTTCCTGGAGGCGCTTGGGGCCTTTCTGGAGAAAGAAGTCGTCGAGGCGCTTGTTGGAGCGAAAACCCAGCACGGTCTCAATGTTGGAACAGCTCAAATCTGCATCAAGCAGGATCACACGCCAGCCGCGCCGTGCGATTTCCACCGCCGTATTGACCGAGAAACAGGTCTTTCCCACACCACCCTTGCCTCCGCCAACCACGAGAATTTCGGGGGAGGTCGTGTGGGTCCCATGTGCTTTGGGAATATCTTTGGGATTGAGTCCCATAACTGCGAACAGTGCCTCTTCGTTGTATCTAGTTGATTAGAATGAGTTTAGCAAAATAGCACCACCCCGTCAACGAAGGAAAGGATAGCGGACATTGACTCAGGAGTCGTCAAAGAGTCCGTTGTGACACCCGAAAGTCCGTGAGCCGTCCAAGGTGACGGGGAATTTCTCGTTCGGATAAGGCAGGAAGAAGAATGGCCGCCAAGATACCGATGATGGCAATAACCACCAGCAACTCGATGAGGGTAAAGCCAAGGCCATGACCACTCTTCATGGAGCCACAAAGCAGACAGCGTGGCAACGATGAGCGTGGCAACACCTATTTAACCGCAACGCTTTCTGCCACAATTCGCAGATTGCCTGGCACGGCACCTTTATAGTGACTCTCCAAGCAGGTGCGGACATTGCTGTCCACGGCAGCCAAGGACTTTGCCGTGGCTCCCTTGAACTTCACCTGCGTTGGCACCTTTGAGTTGCGCACGACAACCATGGGGGTGTTCATGACGGGCTTCGCATCTACACCGGTCGGACTGACGGCGGTCTTGCCTCTCACGAGAACTTGCATAATGCCATCGCCCTGAATATCAGAAACCAAAATAATGCGTTGGTTGGCCGCGCTCTTGATAATAGAGACCGTGCCTGTCACCGTTCCGGTAAAGGGCGGCGTGTGGTCGAGCCCCTTTCGCTTTCCGCGCCTGTCATTGGGCAGCGTGGGCTGGCTGTCTGGAGGCAGATCGGGGACATTGGCCGCCATCATCTCCGCCATGCTGCGCTTTGCATAGGTTACGCCCGGATTTTGCACGGAGGTCACTTGGGGGATGTCATAGGAAAAAACCAAGACATCTGTCGCCTTGAGGGAGATATTCTGCATATCGCCATAATCCAAGACGTAAGCCACGGGCTCGTGGGACACTTCCATGGAGGCAGCCAGCCCGGCAACGAGAAGCATCGTCGAATAAAGCATGATTGGTAGACCTCGGGTAATCGGTTGTGCTGCACGTTCTTTTTAAGTTTACCGCAGAATATGGCAATTTTGCAAAGAGATTATCATGGACGGGTACCGCCTAACTGACGAAAAGTTTAAGGGACCTGAGAAACTTCAGGGAGAAGCGGCGGGATAATTCGGCATGTCTGGGCGCGAAAGTCTCCTGCAGTGAAGACCAGGTTATCACACTGCCCTCCAAGTCATGTCTGTGGCGTGTCGGCAGTTGATGACGACTCAGGATTATCGGCACTGACGGTCGGTGTGCTGTACTACCGGTACACCCCTACCCTGCGCACTTCGGCGCGTCTCCGACCTTGGGCGGTGTAGATGGCAGTTTCCAGACAGACTCGCGCCGCCGATATCGGCTTGGTGGCGGTTGCGTGTTGGCGAGCAGGATGCCGTAGGCGAAGGCGCGCTCTGTGACGCACGTGCCCGTCCCGGCGGGATTTGGGAAAGGGCTGTCTTGTCAGAACGCCAGCCCACACCCTGTTCCACCGGGACATGCCCCCGCGTTGCCGTGGGCCGCACTTCCCAGAGCAACCAGCACGGGCCACGCGGCAGGCTCCCCTACCGTGCCGTGCCTGTGCGGGGGTACGTCCCTGTAAACGCGCCCCTCCGAATGTAGGACATCCGTCTCGGTTGTCACAGGCCGTTTACGGCCTCCATTGAAAACCCTTCGCCGACCCTGGAGTTTGACAGACGTACCGTCTGTCGTGACAGCCGAGACGGCTGTCCTACATTCTTCTGGCCACTTTTGGCGTTGGAATCAAGATGTACTCATCAAGCACGAGTACGGGAGCCAATCCGTCGTTCAAGAACACCGCAGGGACACCCATGCTACATTGTTCTTCTGAGCATAGTGAGGAATAAAAGGACGGGGAAACCGGAAAACCAAGGGGTACACATACTATAAGAAAAATGGTCACTTCGTGACCAACACAGGCGGGACGCCTATGCCACCCTATTTTCGACACTTGCTCACGCGGGCTTTTTCTTCCGTTCCCAGGGCTTTTTCTCGCGGACGTAGATTTCTTCGGGACGGTGGGTGGGCAGGCCCATCCCGCCGGAAAACCACACCTTGTCCATGCCCACGATTTCTTCGATGGCGTAGCAAAATTGCCGGGTCGCAGGTACGAGGCAGGCTTCGGTGGCGTGGATCGTCACGGCCTTTCCTGCGCCGGTGGTACAGTGCAAGTACACGTCACAGGTTCCCTTGGCGTTGCCCAGTAGCTCCGCCAGTTTGCGGACGCGCTCTTCCCCCAAGGCCTCGCCTTCCAGCTTCACATGGACCGCCCGGACAAGTTTCCGTTCCGAGTCCTCAATGGCAAAGACATCGTTGGCCACGAGGCCGGGTTCGTCGTTCCGGTAGTTCACCCGGGCCGGGATCATGACGATCATGTCCTGGGCGATAAGCCCGGCCTTCTCCTCGAAGGTATCGGAGAACACTGTGACTTCCACAAGGCCCTGGCGGGTTTCGAGGGCAACGAAGGCCATCCGCTTGTTGGTCTTGGTGATATGAATGCGTACGGTGGCCACGGAGCCGGCCACCTTGACCGTTTCCCCTTCCTTGTACTCCGAAAGGTCGGCGAGTTTTGGTGAGCCAAAACGATCAATGATGTCGTTGTAGGGATCGAGGGGGTGGCTGCTGATATAAAGGCCCAGCATCTCCTTTTCCTGCTGAAGCACCTCGTGATCGGGATACTCCGGCAGGTCCGGTTTCTGGTGCATGGTGGCCATGGTGTCTTCCATGCCATCCATGTCGAAAAGGGAGAATTGCCCAGCATCCCTGTCGCGCTGGGCGCTCTGTCCTTCGCCCATGGCCTGATCCAGGGCGGCCTCGACCTGCTTTCGGTTCCATCCCATACCTGCGAAGGCCCCAGCTTTGTTGAGGCTCTCGACGCAGCGCCGGTTTACCATGCGGGTATCGAGGCGCTTGCACATATCAAAGAGATCGGTGAAGGGGCCGTTCTCCGTGCGCTCGCGGGTGATTTCCTCCGTTGGCCCCTCCCCCACGTTCTTGATGGCCCCCATGCCAAAGCGAATCGACTTACCCGCCACCGCGAAGTAATTCCAGCTTTCGTTGATGTCGGGCGCAAGCACATCGATGCCCATGCGGCGGCATTCGTCCACGTAAAGCGCCACCTTATCCAGGTTGCCCGATTCACTCGTGAGGAGGGCGCACATGAATTCGACGGGATAATTGGCCTTGAGATAGGCGGTCTGGTAGGCGACAAAGGCGTAGGCCACACTGTGGGATTTGTTGAATCCGTAGCCCGCGAAGGTTTCGATCTTATCCCAAATCACCCCGGCCAGTTTCTCGTCAATACCATTGGGAGCACAGCCCTCGACGAATTTCACCTTTTGCTGATCAAGGAGGTCCTTCTTCTTCTTACCCATGGCGCGGCGCACAATGTCCGCCTGGCCCAGACTGAAGCCGCCGCAAGCCTGCACCAACTGCATGACCTGTTCCTGGTAGACCGCGATGCCGTAGGTTTCTTCCAGAATGGGCTTGGTCAGGGGATGGTCATATTGAATGGACTCGGGCTTATACTTGCCTTCGATATATTGATCGATAAACTGCATGGGCCCCGGACGGAACAGGGCCACGAGGGCGCTCACTTCCTCCAGGCTCTGAAGACCAATACGCTTGGCCAGGTCGCGCATGCCCGAGCTTTCCAACTGGAACACGCCGGTCGTTTGCCCGGAGCGGAGCAATTCGTAGGTGGTATTATCGTCACAGGAAATATTGTCGATGTCGATCTCGACACCGCGACCCTCTTTGATGAGCCGAACCGCCTCATGAACCACCGTCAGGGTTCGCAGACCGAGGAAGTCCATCTTCAAGAGGCCTACTTCCTCGACGCATTTCATTTCCACCTGGGTAGCGACTGTATCCGAGTTGCTGGCTTTATAACGGGCCACGTGGTCGGTGAGGTCGTGATCGCAAATCACCACGCCCGCCGCATGGGTGCCGCAGTTGCCAATGGTGCCTTCGAGGCGCTTGGCAAGGCGCCAGAGCTTGTTGAC